>CAYUAH010000032.1:0-18687 GCA_964442375.1 uncultured Hydrogenophaga sp.
GACTTGGTGAAGTCGATCTCACGTGCCACCGGGTTGCCCTGGAAGGAGCAGTCACCGGCGCCAGCCGTCACGGTCACCTTGGCCGATGCCTGGGCGGCGGCCAGGGCCGGGTTGGCGGCCTTGGTCAGCGCGCCGAACAGCGGGAAGTAGGTGAACACGGCCAGGGCCAGGCCGGCCAGGATGATGGGCTTGCGGCCGATCTTGTCCGACAGCGAACCGAAGACCACAAAGAAGGGCGTTCCGATCAGCAGCGAGGCGGCCACCAGGATGTTGGCGGTGGAGCCATCGACCTTGAGCACGCTGGTCAGGAAGAACAGCGCGTAGAACTGGCCCGAGTACCACACCACGGCCTGACCGGCGACCAGGCCGAACAGGGCCAGCAGCACGATCTTGAGGTTCTTCCATTGGCCGAAGGACTCGGTCAGCGGGGCCTTGGAGGTCTTGCCTTCTTCCTTCATCTTCTTGAAGGCGGGCGATTCGTTCATGCTCAGGCGGATCCACACCGACACCGCCAGCAGGGCGATGGAGACGATGAACGGGATGCGCCAGCCCCAGTCGGCAAAGGCCTCTTCACCGATCAGCGTGCGGGTGCCCAGGATCACGATCAGGCTCAGGAACAGGCCCAGCGTGGCCGTGGTCTGGATCCAGGAGGTGTAGGCACCGCGCGAACCCTGTGGCGCGTGTTCGGCCACGTAGGTGGCCGCACCGCCGTACTCACCGCCCAGCGCCAGACCCTGCAGCATGCGCAACACGATCAGGATGATGGGGGCGGCCACGCCGATGGTGGCGTAGGTCGGCAGCACACCCACGATGAAGGTGGACAAACCCATGATCAGGATGGTCACCAGGAAGGTGTACTTGCGCCCGATCATGTCACCCAGGCGGCCGAACACCAGGGCGCCGAAGGGGCGCACGATGAAGCCCGCAGCAAAGGCCAGCAGTGCAAAGATGAAGGCGGATGTGGGGTCCAGGCCCGCAAAGAACTGCTTGGCAATGATCGCGGCCAGCGATCCGTAGAGGTAGAAGTCGTACCATTCAAAAACGGTGCCCAGCGACGAAGCGAAGATCACTTTCTTCTCTTCACCGGTCATGGGACGTGGGGCGGCTTTGGTTGCCATGCGCGTGTCTCCTGTGTTTTGGTGATCGATCTCCGTTCCAAGTTGGAACGGTGCCGGTAATTTAGGTCCGGGCACTGACCACGTTCTGACAGCTGCCCAACACAAGCTTTCACCAAACTGACCTATGGCTTACAAACTAAGGTCTAACCCTGAGGCTTGTTTTCACAATCCAAATTCTCACGTTTTCATTCGAGAAACACGCTGACGACGGCGTCAGTAAGTGTTGGCAAGCTTGACGTTTGCGGCCAACGAAAGCAGTCGAATTTTGGGTACACGCTGTCAGGGAAATTGCACCGCCGCGTCAGGCGGAAAGGCGCTCAAAGGGCAGCGATTGTTTGACCAGCAGAACGGTGCAAGGGGCCTCCATGGCGACCCGGATCGGCACCGTGGCCACAAAGCGCTGCAACTGCAGGCCGTGGGTGGCAGCACCCATCACGATCATGCTGACGTGGTTGCCTTCGGCGTAGCGCAACAGCGCGTGCGCCACGTCGCTGGCTTCAAGCACGTGGTAGGAGGTCTGGTGGTCCGACAGGTCCAGTGGCTGGGCCCACTGGCGCAACATGGCCAGGTAGCGTCGGTGCAGTGTGGTTTCGCTGTTTTTGCTGTCGGTGCTGCTGGCCTCGCCTGCGGCGATCACGGTCACGCAGGCGAGCCGGGCGCCGGGGCGTATGCCGAGCGAGCGCGACACGGCTTCGCGCAAGGCGTACAGCGTGGCGTCGCTGGTGTCGTGGTGGGGGACGGCCACCATCACGATGGGCACCGAATCCGCCTGGTGTTCGGGCAAGGGGCTGGGCTGGTAGTGCATGCCTGCTGCGCGCCACCAGCGCCGCAGGTGTTCGCGCCAGGGCGTGCCGGTGGTTTTGCGGCCCCGTTCGGTGACCTTGACCTGGTCGGGGTGGCTGAGGTCGAACGCCAGGTGCGCGGCGGAGGGGTAACGGCGCGCGGCCTCGGGCTCCAGGCAGCGCAGGATCACTTCTTGCAACCACTCGGGCAGGTCGGGTTGAAGTCGGCGTGGCGGCGGCGGGTCCATCCACAGCCGCTGGCGCAATCCGCCGCGCGTGGTGGGGGCTCCAAATGGCAGTTCACCCGTGGCCAGTTCGTAGAGCATGACCCCGATGGCAAACACGTCGCTGCGGGCGTCGCCGCGCACCCCCACGATTTGCTCGGGTGCGATCCAGGCCGGCGACCCCACCGCCAGGCGCAACTCCTCGGCGAGCAAATCGGGCTGGTGCGCGTGGCAGGACAGGCCAAAGTCCAGCAGCACGGCCGCGCCATCGGGTTTGATCAGCACGTTGGCCGGTTTGAGGTCGAGGTGGCAGACGTTCTGCTTGTGCAGGCTGTGCACCGCGCGGGCCGTGGCCGCACCCAGCTGGGCCAGCGTGGCCACATCGGGCCGCTGCCCATCGTCCAGCCACGACTGCAATGTGCGCCCCGGCACGTATTCCATCACCAGGTAGGGCAGGGTGAGCAGGTCGCCCGCCGCCACGAAGCGCGGCACGTGCGGTCCGCTGATCAGTTGCATGATCTGGTGCTCGACCTCGAAGCTCACGATGTTCTCGGCGCCATCGCCCTGGGTCATGCGTGGCACCTTCATGGCCATCGGAAACCCCGGGTCGCAGGGACCGTCCGCAGCGTCGTAGCTGACGCGGTAAATCTGCGCCATGCCGCCTGAGTGGATGCGCTCCCCGATCAGGAAGCCATCGATCACCTGTCCTGGTTCCAGCAGTTTCAACGTCCGTTCTCCAATCGTTGTGCAAGTTGTTCGGCCAGAGGCAAAGGCAGACCACAGCGGCGCACCGCTGTCGCGGCGGCCATGTGGTCGTAGGGCACGCGGTGAAACGTCACCACCGCAGCACGGCTGTCAAATACCGCGTACATGGCGCGTGGGTCGCCATCGCGCGGTTGGCCCACCGAACCCACGGTGGCCAGCCAGTGGCGGTGGCGCGGGGTGGGCACGGGCACGCCCGGGCGGGGGTCGAATCGCATCAGGCTGTGGCCGGCGCCTCGGTAGAACAAGCGCTGGTGGTGCACATGGCCGCCGAACACGTGGCGCACGTCGCCATGCAGATGCTGGGCCGCGTCCAGGCTGGCACCCGCCGCCCGCTCGTCTTCGACATAGCGCCAACGCTCGGGGTGGAGCGCGCTGGCATGGACCAGCAGCAGGTGCGGCGCGTGCCAGGTGAGCGGCAGCGCGGCCAGGAACTGCCGCTGCGCGTCCGACAGCTGCGCGCCCGTCCAGGCGGCCGTGCCGCTGCCGTGTTGCCCCGCATCGGCTGGTGGCGACAAAGCCATTTCGTCGTGGTTGCCCTTGAGCACCACCGCGCCCTCAGCGGCCAGCGACTGCACGCGTTCCAGCACCTCGGCCGGCTGGCCACCGTAGCCCACCAGATCGCCCAGAAAGGCGAGGCGTTCGACGTCCTGCGCTTGTGCGTGCGCCAGGCAGGCCTCCAGCGCCTGCAGGTTGGCATGCAGGTCCGACAGCAGCGCCATCTTCATGCGGAATCTCCTCGGTGTCCTTGTGTCTTGACATGATGCACCTGTCTGCAACCCAGGAGCTTGCGGCGAGGGGCGCGGCCATGGCTTGATGCGTGTCAAGGGACAAGCGGATTGCGGCCGCTGGCGGTCGAAGGTGTAAGTCGAAGGTAAGAGCGCGGAGCACAATGGGCCGCAGAGGGCGCAGCTTGCTGGTCATGCCCCGTCAGGAGACTTCGGGATGCCCCCACGTTTGCTGGCCTGGTTTGTTGCCGGCCTGCTGTTGTTCAACTTCCCCTTGCTGGCCCTGTGGGACAGCGATGCCACGGTGTGGGGCCTGCCCCTGTTCCCGTTGGCCATTTTCCTGATCTGGGGCGGTCTGATTGCCGGGCTGGCCTGGCTGCTGGAGCGCGGTGACGGCAAAAGCGGTGATCGCGGGGCAACATGATGGCGCCCGCCCTGGTCATCGCCGCCTCGTTCGCCTACCTGCTGCTGCTGTTTGCGGTGGCCCACCTGGGCGACCGCCGCGCCGCACAGGGCCGCTCGCTGATTGCCAATCCGTGGACGTACTCGCTGTCGATGGCGGTGTACTGCACCGCCTGGACCTACTTTGGCAGCGTGGGCCGCGCGGCCACCGGCGGCGTGTGGTTTCTGCCCATCTACCTCGGGCCCACGCTGGCCATGGTGCTGGGCTGGCTGGTGCTGCGCAAGATCGTGCGCATCGCCAAAACCCATCACATCACGTCGATCGCCGACTTCATCGGCAGCCGCTACGGCAAAAGCCATCTGCTCGCAGGCCTGGTCACGCTGATCGCGCTGGTGGGTGTCATTCCCTACATCGCGCTGCAGCTCAAGGCCATCTCCGCTGGCTACGCCTTGCTGACGTCGGGCAGTGCGGCCACCACCGCCACCCACTGGAGCGGCGACAGCACCTTCTACATCGCGCTCGCCCTGGCCGCTTTCACCATGGTGTTCGGCGCCCGCCACCTGGACAACACCGAGCGCCACGAGGGCATGGTGGCGGCCATCGCCTTCGAGTCGGTGGTCAAGTTGGCGGCCTTTGTGGCGGTGGGCCTGTTTGTGGTGTACGGGCTGTTCGATGGCCTGCACGACCTGTTCGCTCGCGCCCGCGCCGTGCCCGACATCGCGCGCCTGCTGCGCCTGGAGCAGGGCACACCCTTCGCCTGGACGCAGTGGTTTGCGCTCACGCTGCTGTCCATGCTGTCGGTGCTGCTGCTGCCGCGCCAGTTTCAGGTGATGGTGGTGGAGAACGTGCACGAAAACCACCTGCGGCGTGCGGCCTGGGTGTTCCCGCTTTACCTGCTGCTGATCAACCTGTTGGTGCTGCCCATCGCCGTGGGCGGCCTGCTGTACTTCGGCAGTGCCAGTGGCGCCGAGAACTTCGTCATGTCGCTGCCGCTGGCGGCGGGTCAGTCGGCGCTGGCGCTGTTCGTGTTCATCGGCGGGCTGTCGGCCGCCACCGGCATGGTCATCGTCGAGGCGATTGCCGTCTCCACCATGGTCTGCAACGAACTGGTGCTGCCCTGGCTGCTGCGCAGCGGCCACTGGCGCCACAGTGCCGGGGCAGACCTCACCCGCGTGCTGCTGGGCATACGCCGCGCCGCCATTCTGGGGCTGCTGCTGCTGGGCTATGCCTACTTCCACATCGCGGGCGAAGCCTATGCGCTGGTCAGCATAGGCCTGATCAGCTTTGCAGCGGTGGCCCAATTTGCGCCTGCTGTGCTGGGCGGCCTGTATTGGAAGGGCGGCACCCAGCGTGCGGCGCTGGTTGGGCTGCTGGCGGGCTTTCTGATGTGGGGCTACACGCTCATGTTGCCCTCGATCGCCAAGTCGGGGTGGATGGACGCCGGCTTCCTCCAGCACGGCGCCTGGGGCCTGACCTTGCTGCGGCCTGAGCAACTGCTGGGCCTGCACGGGCTGGACAGCTTGACCCACGCGCTGTTCTGGAGCCTGCTGGTCAACACCGGGGTGTACGTGGGTGTGTCGCTGTGGCGCCCGCCGTCGGGGCAGGAGGCCAGCCAGGCCATGCTGTTTGTGGACGTGTTCAAGCGCAGTGAAAACCAGGGTCCGGTGTTCTGGCAGGGGCAGGCGCAGGTGGCCGATCTGCGCCGGCTGTGCCAGCGTTTCCTGGGGGCCGATCAGGCGGCTGCGTTGTGGGCCCGCCATGCGCATGGCGCCTCGGCGTTGCAGGCCGACGCGCGTCTGGTGCAATGGGTGGAAACCCAGCTTGCGGGCGCGGTGGGCAGTGCGTCGGCCCGCGCCCTGGTGGCTTCGGTGGCCGAGGAGGTGCCCTTGTCGCCCGAGGACGTGCTGCGCATCGTGGACGAAGGCTCGCAACTGCGCCATGCCAACGAACAGCTCAAGAGCCTGGACCGCCTCAAGGACGATTTCATGTCGTCCGTGACCCACGAGTTGCGCACGCCGCTGACCTCCATCCGCGCGCTGGCCGAACTCATGCGCGACGACGCCGAGATGGACGCGCCGCAGCGCCAGCAGTTCGTCGGCATCATCGTGAGTGAAACCGAGCGCCTCTCGCGTCTGGTCAACCAGGTGCTGGACATGGCCAAGATCGAGTCGGGCCATGCCGAATGGCACAACAGCCCGGTGGACATGCGCGCACTGGTGGAGCAAGCGGCCGCCACCACCGCCGAGCTGTTTCGCGAGCGCCGGTGCCGCCTCACGCTGGAATTGCCGACCGAGGTGCCACCGCTGATGGCCGATCCCGACCGACTGACCCAGGTGTTGCTCAACCTGCTCTCCAACGCCGCCAAGTTTGTGCCGGTGCCGGGTGGGCATGTGGTGCTGAGCCTGGCCAGCGACGAGCGCGGCCTGACGGTGCGCGTGCAGGACAACGGCTCCGGTGTGCCGGCGGCGCAGCAGGCGCTGATATTCGAGAAATTCCGCCAGGGTGGTGACGCCGCCAACCGGCCGCAGGGCACCGGCCTGGGCCTGCCCATCAGCCGCCAGATCGTCGAGCATTTTGGCGGTCGGCTGTGGCTGGAACCGGGTCACACCGGTGCCTGCTTCTGCTTCACCCTGCCCTGGTCCCGCACCCGCGCCGAAGGAGACGCCCGATGAACCAGACACACAAGATACTGATCGCCGACGACGAGCCCAACATCGTGATTTCGCTGGAATACCTGCTCAAGCGCGAGGGCTACCAGGTGGTGGTGGCGCGCGACGGCCAGGAGGCGCTGGACGCCATCAACCGCGAACACCCCGATCTGGTGCTGCTCGACGTGATGATGCCGCACAAGACGGGCTTTGAAGTCTGCCAGGCGGTGCGTGCCACACCCGGCGTGCAAGCCACGCCGATTCTCATGCTGACCGCACGGGGCCGCGAAACCGACGTGGCCAAAGGCCTGGCCCTGGGCGCCAATGCCTACATGACCAAACCGTTTTCCACCCGCGAACTGGTGTTGAAGGTGGCCGAGATGCTGGGGGCGGCCGGATGAAAGCGAGCCAAAAGGCGCTGTGGCTGGGCGTGGCTGCGGGCGTGCTGGCACTGGGCGCCTGGCTGGTGCTCACGCTGGGCATGTTGTGGGCCACGTTGGAGCCGCAGGAACAACGCCAGGTGGCCGAGCTGTTGTCGCCGCGCGTGGCGCTGCTGGTGATGGCCTGGGTGCTCGCGGCCATCGCCTGGTGGGTTTTCTGGCAAGGGCTGCACAGCCGTCACATCGGTGTGCCGCAGCGGCTGGCAGAGCAGGTGCGCGGCATGCTGGGTGGCGCCTTCAGCAAGCGCCTGCCAGTCGAGGGCGGCGTGGGCCAGGTCGAGCTCTCGCGCGCCATCAACGATCTGGCCGACCAGCGTGAGGCCTTGCGCGGTGACGTGGCAGCGCAGATCGCCCAGGCCAGCCAGGGCGTGCAGCAGGAAAAAAACCGACTCGCCGCGCTGATGGCCGAGCTCACCCAGAGTGTGGTGGTGTGCAACCTCGACGGCCGCATCCTGCTCTACAACAACCGCGCCCGCCTGCAGTTCCGCGCGCTGTCGCAGGCGCCCACGCTGGCCGACGGTGCCGAGCTGGTGGGCATTGGCCGCTCCATTTACGCGGTGTTCGACCGCGAGCTGGTGGCCCATGCGCTGGAGCGCATACAGGAGCGGCGCGCACGTGGCGCCGCCCAGCCTTCTGCCCAGTTCATCACCACCACCCGCTCGGGCCAGCTGCTCAAGGTGCAGATGGCGCCGGTGGGGCAGGTGGGTGCCCACGATGCGCAGGCGCCTCTGGCCGGCTTTGTGCTGATGCTGGACAACGTGACGCGCCACTTCGAGGAAGAAGCCCTGCGCGACCAGACCCTGCAAAGCCTGACCGATGGCAGCCGCTCCGCCCTGGCCAACATCCAGGCGGCGGTGGACATGCTGGGCTTTGACGACCTGGAGCCCGCCATGCGCGAGCGTTTCCTGGCCGTGGTGCGCGACGAGGTGCGCACCCTGACCACACGCCTGAACGACAGCGTGCAGCGCGCCGCGGAGGGCCTCAAGACGCGCTGGCCGATGGAGGAAATGCTGGCCGCCGACCTGATCACCGCCGCCCAGCGCCGCATCGAGGCACACTGTGGTTTCAAGGTGGTGGTCGAGGACGTGGAGGTGGGCCTGTGGATGCGGGTGGACAGCTTCATCCTGCTGCAGGCGCTGGCCTACCTGTCGCAGCGGCTGCGCGACGAGTTCGACCTCCCGTTTGTGGCCTTGCGTGCGCGCTCGGCCGGCGCGCGCGTGCAGCTCGACTTGATGTGGAGCGGTGCGGCCATGAGCACCGAAACCGTGATGAGCTGGGAGATGGACCCCATGCGCCTGGGCACAGACACGTTGCCCCTGAGCGTGCGCGACGTGGTGGACCGCCACAGCGGCGAGATGTGGTTCGAGCGCGAGCGCACACGCGCCCAGGCCTTTTTCCGTTTTCTGCTGCCGCAGGCCCATGCCGAGGAGGGCGCAGACGCCGCCGCGCTGGCGCAGCACGGGAGCCGGCCCGAGTACTACGATTTCGATCTCTTCAGCGTGCGGGGCATTTCCAGCGACCTCGACGACCTGCCGCTGACCGAGTTGACCTACACCGTGTTCGACACCGAAACCACGGGCCTGAACCCCTCGCAGGGCGATGAGATCATCCAGATCGGTGCCACCCGCATCGTCAACGGCAAACTGCTGCGGCAAGAGAGCTTCGAGCAACTGGTGGACCCCGGCAAGCCGATTCCGGCCGCGTCCATCCCCATCCACGGCATCACCGACGACATGGTGCGCGGCCAGCCGGTCATCACGGCTGTGTTGCCGGCATTCCATGCCTTTGCGCACGACACCGTGCTGGTGGCCCACAACGCCGCCTTCGACATGAAGTTTCTGCAACTGCTGGAGCGGCGAACCGGCTTGAGCTTCCGACAGCCCGTGCTCGACACCTTGTTGTTGTCGGCGGTGGCCCAACCCAACCAGGACTCGCACCGCCTGGAGGCCATTGCCGAGCGTTTCGACATCACCGTGCTGGGCCGCCACACGGCCCTGGGCGACGCGTTGGTGACCGCCGAGGTGTTGTTGCGCCTCTTGCCCTTGTTGCAGCAGCAGGGCATACACACGCTGCGCCAGGCGCGCGAAGCGGCTGAAAAAACCTACTACGCGCGCTTGAAATACTGAGGCTGTTCAAAGCAGGCGGAAGGCCAGCACGGCCACCAGCGTGGGCGGCAGGGCGGCCACCAGCAGCCCCAGAGGCTGGATGGCGTTGTCGGAGAATTTTTCTTTCAAGATGGCGGCGCCGGCCGGGTTGGGCGCGTTGGCGATCAAGGTGAGGCCGCCGCCCGTGACGGCACCGGCCACCAGCGCCGTCTTGAATTCGAGGCTCAAGCCTTCCACCAGCGAGCCCAGGTAGGTCAGGGCCGCGTTGTCCGTGATGGCGGTCAACGCGGTGGCGCCAAAGAAGACCGCGTTTGCGTCCATGCCCATCAAGACCGGCTCCAGCCACCATTGCTGTTGCCCGCCCAGCACCACCAGTCCCGCCAGAAAGAAGCCCACCAGCATGGCCTCGCGCAAAATCAGCGGGTTCTGGTGCCGCTGATAGGCCGTGGCAAAACCGAGGAAGAACAGGAACAGGCCCAGAAACACCGCCGGGTGGTGGGCAAACACAACGACCAAGACCAGAAACACCAAGTGCACCAGCACCACAGAGTAGGGCACAGGCGCGGTGTCGGACTGGGTGGGGGTCGCCATGTGCCCCAGGTCTTTGCGGAAAAGCCACACGGTGGCGCCGGCATTGATGCACACGGCCACCATCGCTTTCCAGCCGAAGTTGCTGATCATGAACCACATGTCCCAGTCCCACTTGGCGGCCACCATCAGCACGGGCGGCGCAGCAAACGGGGTCAGCGTGCCGCCGATGGAAATGTTGACGAACAACACACCCAGGGTGACGTATTTCAGTTTCGTGGCGACGTCGCGCGAGTACAGCGTGTCGCGGAGCATGAGCGCAGCCAGGGTCATGGCGGCGGGTTCGGTGATGAAGGAACCGAGCATGGGGACGGCGCACAGCACCAAAAAATACAACGCCATGCCCGGTGGCAAGGGGGTGTAGCGCGCCATGAAGCGGATCAGTGCGCCGGCAAACTGAAGAATGGGCCGGGTGCCCGCGATCACCATGATGGCGAACACGAACAGTGGCTCGGTGAAGTTGCGGGAGTCCAGGTAGGCCGTCGCCGCCGTGCTGCCGTTGATGGCGAACATGAACAACATCAGCACCAGGGCCCAGAAGCCGAACACCACCTCGACTTCGCCCAGCAAATGCCAGATGCCCGCGTGGCGCGGCTGGCGGTGGGCCAGCCGTTCAAAATATTTGGTCGAGAAGGTGTGGAGCACGGCCAGCGCAAAAAGCGCTGCGGCGATGACTTGAATCAGCGTGGGGTTCATAGGGCGTGATCAGATGGCGAGGCGGCCCGACCTTCGCATGAACCTGTCGAGCCAACATGGCTGCGACACCCGGTTTCAGTATAGCGGCTCGTTGGCATGAGCCGCTTCAGCGTGGGGTCTTCAGAACCGGCCGCCCTGGTAGCGCGTGCCCAGCACCGTTTGCAGGCGCTGCACCACCGCAAAGGCCGACTTCAGGTGGGCGCGCTCGACGTTGCTCAGGTCGTCCAGGCGCAGGAAGTTGTCCGGCGCCACGCCGCGTTCGATTTGCCGCGCCTGGTGGGCGATGCGCAGTTTGCCCAGCGATTCCAGCGCATCGCACAGGTCGCGCGCGTTGTCGTCGCTGATCTCGCCGGCGTGGGCGGCCTGCTCCAGCCGGTCGTGGGAGTTGGCCGCGTCGAGTCCGCCGGCCAGCGCGTACACCCGCGCCAGATCGACGATGGGCACGATGCCATTGTGTTTGAGGTCGATGCAGCCGCTGTGGTCCCCGCCGCGCATGGGCGCAATCTGGCCGAACAGGCCCAGCGGTGGCCGGTGCTTGAGCGCGTTGCCCACCATGTGTGCCAGAAACAGCGTGTTGCCACGGGTTTCAGTCAGCACCTCGTGGCGCAGGTTGTCGAGCAGGGCGGTGTTGCCGGCCACCGCGCGCAGATCGAAAAACACGCAGGTCAGCATCAGCGCGGTTGGGTCGGGCTGCTCCACCCACTGGCGGAAGTAGCGCCGCCAGCGCGCCAGCGGCTGGCGCCACTGGTCGGTCATGGCCATCATCTCGCCGGGGCAGTGCACGTAGCCACAGGCGTCCAGGCCGTCGCAGACGAACTTGGAGAAGGCGCGGAAGTAGTCACCGTGTTGGGCTTCGTCAAAGCTGTCATCCAGTACCAGGCAGTTGTCCTGATCGCTTTTGGCCGTTTGTTCGCTGCGCGCCTGCGAGCCCGCCGCCACCCACACGTAGTCCACCGGCGCCGGGCCCAACTGGGTTTCGGCCAGGTGGATCAGGCGGGCGGTCAGCGCGTCGGTGATGGTGGTGACGATGTGGCCGGTGCTGTAGGCGCTGGCGTCGGCCGCGGCCAGGTGGCGTTGCAGGCGCTTGACGCGCGCGCTCACGGCGGCCAGGCCTTCAACGCTGGTCTGTCGGTGGATGTCGCTGGCCAGGTAGACGGCCGAGGTGCTGTGTTGTTCGGTCAGGTCGGTGGCGGTCACCATGCCCAGGATGCGCTGGCCGTCCATCACCGGCAGGTGGTGGATGTTGTGGCGCGCCATCAGCAACAAGGCCTCAAAGGCCGGACTGCGGGCCTGCACGGAGAGTGGCGCGAGGGTGGCGATGTCGGCCACCGGGCGCGTGATGTCCAGCCCGTGCGCCACCACACGGTTGCGCAGGTCGCGGTCGGTGACGATGCCGAACAGCAGGTTTTGCTCGATCAGCAGCACCGAAGAGGCACGCTGCGTGGCCATGATGTTGGCCACTTCGCGGATGGTGGCGGTGGGCGGCGCGACGATGGGCTCGCGCTTGAGCAGGCTGCGCATGGGGGTGGCCAGCAGGTTCAAGGCGGGGTCGTTGTGCACCCGTTCCAGACCGTGTCCCGGTGTGGCGGGCGGCAGCGCACCGAGCTGGCTGGCGAGGGCGGGCGCGCTGGCGCATGCCACCACGACGGCCGCCAAAGGCAGGACAACGAGTTCGGCCGCGTCGAGTGCGACCGCCTGGGCCTGCTGTTGAGCCGCCGGGCTGGAGACACCGGCACCCAGCCAGTCACCCGCTTGCAGGATGAGGTGCCAGCCCTGTTCGGTGTCTTCCAGCCGGACCGTGCCGCTGACCACCAGCCACAACCGCTCCGACAGCTGGCCTGGCGACGCCACCAGATCGCCGGGTGGGTGTCGATCCAGGGTGGCCTGCCTGGCCAGGGTTTCGAGTGCGGGTGCGCCGATCTGGCCCAACAGGCGGTGCTGGCGCAGATGAGGCAGGGCAGGGAGGGGCAAGGTGGCGGTCATGGGCGCAAACCATTGTGTCAGAGCCCAGGGCTGCAGGCGGCACCGGGGATGCCATGGATTTGATGTGCATCAAGTGGCCTGACAAGCCGCAGGCAAACACCGACAATGGGCGCATGTTGGATCGAATGACCGTGGGCCTGGCTTTGTTGGTGGTGGGCAGTGCGGCTGTCGCGGCCCAGGCGGTGTCACCTGCCGACCCGCCACCGGACTGGACCGAAGACGCGCCGGTGCTGTCGCGCCTGCTGGAGCAGGCCTATGCCGCTCAGGTGGCGGGCTGGCTGCCTGAAGCGGCTGATCGCTACTGCCAGGCGGCGCGGCTGGGCCAGGTGGATGCGCAGTACCGCCTGGGACGCTTGTTGGCCGAGAGCCCCGACGCCACGCAGCGCGCGCAGGGCCACGGCTCGCTGGCGTTGGCAGCGCAGCGCGGCCATGGCGCTGCGCAAGCCTTGCTGCTGCAGTTGCAGGAAGCGGCCAGCGCATCGGGCCAAGCGTGGGCAATGGGCGACGCGCCCCAGTGCCAGCTGACCGGCGAAGCGCTGGCGCTGGCCATGCCGGCACCGCTGGCGCCTCCCCCCACCGAGGCCGTGCCGCACGAGGTGGTGGAGCGCTACGTGCTGGCGCTGCCGGCCGACAAACGCCGCCATGCGCAACTTATCCAGTACCTGGCGCCGCGTTTTTCGGTCGATCCACGTTTGGCGCTGGCCATTGCCCGCGCCGAATCGAATTTCGATGCCGAGGCCGTGTCACCCAAAAACGCGCAGGGCCTGATGCAGCTCATCCCCGACACCGCCGAGCGTTTTGGCGTGCGCAACATCCGCGACCCCGAACAGAACGTTCGCGGTGGCCTGGCCTACCTCAAGTGGCTGCTGGCACGTTTTGATGGCGACGTGGCGCTGGCGTCTGCCGCCTACAACGCGGGCGAAAAAGCGGTGGAGCGCCACGGCGGCGTGCCACCCTACGTGGAGACACAGGACTACGTCAAGCGCATCCTGCGCTTCTACCGCGCCACGGTTCACCTGCCGCCGGTGAGCCGCCGATAAGCATCCCGCGTGGGGGCCGACACGCCGGCCAGCACCTGCTCATGGCTGGTTTTGTGGCGCGCCAGCAAACGGGCCGAAGCCACCAGCTTGGACTGGCAGTACCAGTGGCAGGTGTGCTGCATCAGCATCAGCTCGGCCGTCATGGCAAAGGCGCGCTCCTTGTTCGTCCAGCCGTGCTGGGCGCGCACAAAAGCCACGCCGCGCGCATGCACGGCCAGTGCCTCGCGCAGGTCGAAACAGGCTTGTGGCCACCACTGGTCGATCAGCGGCACCGCCACAGGCAGGCGGCTGACGCGGGCCTGGTTCGGCTCCATCTGTTGCACCGAATCGGCCAGGCGCCCCATCTGGGTTTCGATTTCGGCTTCGGCGGTCGCCAGCACCCCCCAGACCTGTTGCTGGCGTTGCGGGTCGGTTTCGCCCAGTGCGCGCAGGTAGCCTTCCATCAGGGTGCTCATCAGCATCTCGATGCGCAGGGGGCTGAGGTGCTGCGCCAGCAGCGCGATGCGCCGTTGCTGGGCCGCGCGGTTGGACAGGCGCCACACGATGGCGAGCCCCACCAGCAGGTACAGGATTTCCATGAACAAAAAACTCGTAGAGGATGCGGCGACGCCTTCAGGCGCCCGGTGGGCTGGCCAGCAACACGCGGTTGCGGCCCTGGCGTTTGGCTTCGTAGAGGGCGGCATCGGCGCGGGCCATCAGGCTTTCCAGGCTGAGTTCCTCGGGCTGGAATTCGGCGACGCCAAAACTGGCCGTGAAGTGCAGCGGCTGGCCGCGCACGTGGATCAGGCTCTGGTCAATCGCAGCGCGCATGCGCTCGGCCACACGTGCGGCCTGTTCGGCGGTGCTGCTGGGCAGCAGCACCGCAAACTCCTCGCCGCCAATGCGGCCGATCATGTCGTTCTCGCGCAGTTCGCGCGACAGCAGCTGCGCGAAGTGCAGCAGCACGGCGTCGCCGGTGGCATGGCCGTGGGTGTCGTTGATGACCTTGAAGTGGTCGATGTCGATCATGAGCAGCGACAGCGGGTGTTGGTAGCGCATGCTGCGCTGGATTTCGGTGTGCGCGTGTTCGGTGAAGCCGCGTCGGCCCAGCACCTGGGTCAGGGCATCGAGCCGGGCGGCCAACTCGGCGGCCTCTTTTTGCTGGCGCAGCTCCTGCGTGGCCAGGTCCACCTGTTGCCGCAGCTCCTGTTGCGTCATGGCCACCTGCTGGGCCATGTCGTTGACGCCCTGGGCGAGCTCCGACAACACGCCGCAGTGCTGCGGATCGGCGCGGGCATCCAGCGCGCCGCTGGCGATGCGCTGCACCACCCGGCTGATCCGGCCCATGGGCCCGGTGACGCGGCTGGCGATGGCGGTGGACAACAGCGTGGCCAGCAGCATGGCGCCCAGTGTGGCCGCCAGGGCCCAGGCCAGCAGTTCGCTGCGCCGCCGCTCCAGGCTTTCCAGGCCGAACTGCATCATCACAAAACCGATGGGCGCAGCGTCGGTCATCGGCACGGTGACGCCGGTGGTTTCCTGGAACAGATCGACCCGCGACGACGAGGCGGCGATGGGCACCTGCACGGTCAGGCGTTCTTTGTCCAGCAGCAGCTGCGTGCGCGCGTCGAAGGGCAGCACGCCGCCCTGTATGGCGCCGGCAGCCGCCAGCGGTCGGCCGCTGCGGTCAAACAGCTTGACCGCACGCAACTGGGTGTCGCCCTTGTGGCTGGCCTCCACCAGGCGCAGCAGCGTTTCGGTGTCGTTGGCAAACAGCGGGAACTCGGCTGAACCGGCCAGCTGGGTGGCCGCCACGCGGGCGCGCTCCTGCCAGGCTTCGGTGAGGTCTTCGGTGTAGCGGCTCAGAAACACCCACAACAAGGCCAAGACCACCAGCACCGTGGGCAGGGCGGCGGCCAGCCAGAGGCGGGCGCGGATGCCAGGGTTGCTCATGGTTTGCCTTCGCTGCGTTGCAGGGTCTGGGTCAGGCTGGCAGCGTCGGGCAGCACCAGGCCCAGCGAGCGGGCCACCTGGTCGTTCAGGCCCACGCTCCACAGCCGCGCTGGCCCGGCCGCCGGCACGCGCCGCTCGGCCAGCACGCGGCGCACCAGCTGGGCCAATTCGCGACCGGCCTGTTGGGGTTCGGTGTGCAGGGCCAGCACCGCACCGGCTCGCACATGGGTGGCGGCATAGCCCAGCACCGGCACCCGCTGGCGGTAGGCGGCGATCAGCATGTTGTTGAGGCTCGCAGGTGTGTAGACCGCGTTGTCGGGCAAGGCCAGAAACACGTCGGCCTCGTCCAGCACACGGCTCAGGGCCGGGAAGAGTTCGGTGTCGGGCAGCTCAGCGTCCACCAGCTGCAAGCCGCGTTCGGCGGCCGCGCGTTGCAATGCCGCGCGCCACAGCCGTGAGCTCGGCCCCAACAACACCCCCACTTTTCGGCGCGTGGGCAGCGCCAGGCGAATCAGGTCGAGGTGGCGCTCCACGCCGGGGTCCAGCCAGACGGCGGTGACCGGCGGGCCGCCGCGCGGTGGCTGGGCATCGAAGCTGGCGCGCGGCAGCAGGCCGGCCACCACCGGCACCTGGGCCAGCGCGGGGTCGGCGGCGGCACGCGCCAGCGCCGCGCCGTACGCGGCGCTGCCCAGCGTGATGACCAGGGCAGGCGGTGGCTCGCGCCCCGGCGCGGGCAACTGGGTGGGGCTCAGGCTGCGCAACGTGGTGCCGGTCAGGCCATTGCGCAAGGCAGCCAGCGCTTCGGCGTAGGCGCCGGTCTGGTCGGGGGCCACCAGCCACAGCAGCGGGTCGGCCGCGTGTGTGGCGCCGCTGCGGCCCAGTGCCCATGTGGCCAACGTGGCGCACAGCAGGGCACGGCGGCCGGATGGAATGGGCGGTGCTGGTGTCAGCACTCAGAGCTCGATGTCCAGGCTGGCATAGGCCTGGCGCCGCGACTGCGGCGCTGCAAAACGAGACTCGAACAGCGGCTTGGCGCCGTTGAGGTTTCGCACCGTGAGCGCCGCCCGGACGTCGCTGCCACCGACCCGCATGGGGTAGGACAGGTGCAGGTCGGCCTGGCGCAGTGCGCGCGGCATGAGACCGACACCCAGCCAGCTCATGGGCCGGCGCTCGGCCAGCACCAGCCCCAGCTTGAGGCGGCTGGGCAGCTCGTGGAACAAGGCCAGCGTGCTGGAGCGCACCGGCGGGTGGCCCACCGAGGCGTCTGGCCATTGCACGCGGGTGAAGGCCTGACCCAGCCACAACTCGGTTTGAGGGCTGGGCGACCAGCGCCACTGGTACTCCAGGCCGGACAGGCGCGGGCCAGGCCGGTTGACGTAGTCGCTGACGGTGGTGCCGGTGTAGGGCAGGGACTCCGGCAGGTGGTAGTCCGCGCTGCGGATGAAACCATCCATGCGCTCGCGGAACACGCGCACGTCCAGTGTCATGCGCAGGTCGCGCAGCTTGCCGAAATAGCCCAGTTCGTGGCTGAGCATGCGTTCGGGGCGCACCTGGCCGGTGGCAGCAAACGTGCGGCCCAGGGTCTCGCCGTTGAGGTCGTAGCGCACGTCGGCGGCCAGTTCAAACAGCGAGGGCGTGCGCACCGAACGGTTGATGCCGGCCCGCAGCGTGTGGTCTTCGCTCACCTGGTGGTTGACCATGAGTCGGGGTGTGGCGAAGGCGCCGGTCCAGCTGTGGTGGCCCAGAAACAGCCCGCCGTTGACCGTCCAGGTCGGGGCAGGGCGCCACTCCAGGTTGCCGAACAGACGTGTTTCGCGAAAGCTCAGGGCATCGTCGCGGTAGTACAGCGGGCGCGATTGCGCTTCCTCCTGCCGCAGCCCCAGGCCCCAGACCACGCGCACGCCGGGCGCCAGGCTGCGCTGGTGTTGGAGTTCGGCGTCAAGCCGGCGGCCCACGCCGCTGAAGTCCACCACGATGCCGGGCGCGGGCAAGTAGTCGTAGCGGTCGCGCAGCGACTCGCGGGTGGCGCTCAGCGAGAGCTTGATCTGCTCGGTCTCGGACAGCTGGCGGCGCCAGACGCCGTGCAGGTGCCAGTCGCGCCAGTTCAACGTGCGCGCCGGGTTGCCCACATCGCCGGCATAGCCATCGCCGGCCCGCAAATCGCTGAGGCCGGCGTCAAGTTGGACCTCATCGCGAGCGTTGGGGGCGGCGTCCACGCGCAGGCGCAACTGGTCCATCTGGCGGCTGTCGAACAGGCCGCGCAGGCCGTCGTCGCTGCGCCGCAGGGCACTGATGCGGTAGCTCAGCGTCTGGTCGCCCCGACCCAGGCTGACGCGCGCATCGCGCACCCCGCCGGCGCCTGCGCGCAGCGAGGCCGAGCCGCCCAAGGTGTCGGCCGTGTGGCGGGTGACGATGTTGATGACGCCGAACATGGCGTTGGCGCCATAGGCGGCCGAGTTGGCGCCGCGCAGCACCTCGACGCGTTCGACCTCTTGTGGGTCCACCGACATCAGGCCGCGCGAGGTGCCGCCAAAGTAGTAAGAAGAGTAGGCGGGCCGGCCGTCGATCAGGACCAGGTTGCGGATGCCGAACTCGTCCAGCGGCGCGTGGTACACCGCGATCGGGTTGGCACCGTTGTAGCCACCCACGAAGTAGCCAGGCACCAGGCGCAACAGCTCCGCCATGTCGCGCACCTGCAAGGCTTCGATGGTCTTGCGGTCGATGACCGTGACCGCGCCGGGCGTCTCGCTGATGGGTTGGGCCAGGCGGCTCACCGTCAGCACCACGGGCAGTGCCTCGAAATAGTCTTTTTCTGACGCGCCGTTCTGCGCCTTGGCCGCCTGCGGCGCCAGCCCCAGGGCGCACAGCAGCGCGGTGCCCAGGGCCACAGTGGCCCAGGGGGCACATGGCCTCCAGCGCATCGTTGGGCAACCCGGGAGCATGTCGGACGGTACGGTGAGGGGCATTGTCAACAAATCATAACTGCGACCCGACGCCACCGGCATCCCCCGTTCGGGTGATGTCCACACGGATCAGGACGCTGCGGCCTGCAGCGCTTCGCTCAGTTCCAGCCAGCGTTCCTCGCGCTCGGCCAGCTCGGTGTCGATGGCCTTGAGGCGTTTGCCGATGTCGGCCAGTTCGGCCGGCGGCAGGTTGCCCATCAGGCGCTCGTTGAGCTGGGCTTGCTCGGCGTTCAGGGCTTCCAGGCGTTTGTCCACCTCGGCCAGTTCGCGTTTGAGCG
>CAYUAH010000033.1:0-18683 GCA_964442375.1 uncultured Hydrogenophaga sp.
GCGCACAGCGCACCGCCGTGTACGCGGTGGCCGACCCCACCACCGTGCCACAAGCTTTGCTGCACAACCTCAAACACAACCAGGTGCTGCACGAGCGCAACGTGATCCTGACCGTGGTGTTCCACGACGTGCCCTGGGTGCCCATGGCGGAACGGATCGATGTCCAGGCCCTGGGCCACGGCTTTTTCCGCGTCACGGTGAACTTCGGCTTCATGAACACGCCCGACGTGCCCAAGGCACTGGAACTGGCCCCGTCCCACGGGCTGCCCATCCCGCTGTTCGAGACCACCTACTTCCTCAGCCGCGAGACGGTGGTGCCCACGCCAGGCGGTGGCATGGCGCACTGGCGCGAGCGCCTGTTCGCCGCCATGAGCCAGAACGCCGGGGGTGTGGCGGCTTTTTTCCGCCTGCCGGGCAACGCGGTGGTGGAACTGGGCACCCAGGTGCAGATCTGAACCGACCGCGCCCAGGTCCGTTCAGTCGATCTTGATGTTCTTGGCCTTGACGATGCGGCCATAGATGTCGGCATCGCGGCGGATCATGCTGGCCATCTCGGCACGCGAGGCACCCAGCGGTTCGCTGTTGAGGTCGCGGATGCGTTTGGCCACGTCGGCGTCCTTGCTGGCCTCGACGAACACCGCGTTGACGCGGTCCACGATGGCGTTGGGCGTGCTGGCTGCCGCCCAGATGCCATGCCAGGACATCATGGTCAGGTTGGGCACGGTCTCCGACAAGGTGGGCACGTTGGGCAATGCCGCAAAACGGGCCGGGCCCGAGTAGGCCAGCACCTGCACCTTGCCGTCCCTGATCAGCGGGAAAGCGGTGGCGATGGGCTCCATCACGGTGTCCACCTGGCCACCCATCACGTCGGGCACCGGGCTGGCGCGGTAGGGCACGTGGACCATGTCGGTGCCGGTCTCTTCCTTCAGCCACTCGACGATGAGGTGCGACGGGCTGCCCGCACCGTAGGACGCGTGCGAGATGGTGCCCGGCTTGGCCTTGGCCGCCGCCACCAGGTCTTTCACCGACTTGGCTTCCAGGTTGGGCTTGGTGATCAGCACCAGGCCCTGGCGCATGGTGGTGGCCACGGGCACCAGGTCCTTCTGCGGATCAAACGGCAGCTTGCTGTAGATGAAGGGGTTGATGGTGAAGGCGGTGGACAGGTTGTAGAGGAAGGTGTAGCCATCCGCTGGCGCCTTGGCCACGGTGTCGGTGGCGAGGTTGCCGGCCGCACCGGGTTTGTTGTCGATGAGCACCGGCACGCCCAGCTTCTTCGATGCGTAGTCACCGTACAGGCGGGCAAAGATGTCGGGCGGGGTGCCGGCGGCGAAACCCACCACGATCTTGATCGGCCGGTTGGGCCAGTTGGCCTCCTGGGCGTTCGAGAAGCCGGCCAGGGTGGCGAGCGTCAAGCCTGCCAGCAGTTTGAGTCGGATGCGCATGTCAAGTCTCCTGTTGCGAAACGGTGTCCGCTTGTTGATGAAAAAAGTCAGGCCTGGCCACCAAAGCCCGGCGGCAAATCGCCCTCGTACCGCAGCTCGCGCGTGGCCTGGTAGGACAGGGCGAAACCGATGGGGTTGACCGCTTCTTCGGCCAGGTGGGCAATGAGGCCCGCCGTGCGCGCCAGGATGGGCACGCCGCGCAGCGACCGCACCGGAAAGCCCACACCCATGAGCACGGCCGGGATGGCGGCCGAGACGTTCATGCGCAGGTCCTTGCCCACGATGCCAGGGATGACGCGCTCCAGCGCCTGTGCGATGTCCACGTAGCGCAGGTCGGCGCCGGCCTGGGTGGCCACGGCAATGAGGCGGTCCACGCGCGGGTCGCGTGCCTTGTGCAGCGGGTGGCCGTAGCCGGGAATGGGGCGCTTGCCCGCGCGCAGTTCGGTGATGGTGGCAGCGGCGGCTTCGTCCAGCGAGGCGCCTTGTGCCATGAGGGCTTCGACGGCCACAAACAGCTTGCCCGCGTCTTCCGAGGCGCCCAGGATGACCGAGCCGCAGCCCAGGATGCCGGCGGCCACGGCGCCCTGCAAGGCGTCGGGGGCGGCGGCCATGGTCATGCGCGCGGCCTGCACGCTGGGCACCAGGCCGTGGTCGGCGATGGCCACCAGGGTGGCGTTGAGCACCGCGTTGCAGGCCGCATCGGGCATGCGGCCGGTGAGCATGAGGAAGAAATGATCGGTGAAGGAGATGTGGCCGATCAGGTCCTGGCACAGGTCCTTGCCGCGCACGACGATGGTGTTTTCGTCCGAGGTGCAGATGGCGGTGCTGGGAACGGTGGATTTGCCGATCTTCATGCGATTTGCTCCAGTCGGAAGTCGTAGTGGGCGGACCAGTAGGGGGTGTCCATGGCGCGGCCGTCAGGGGCCTGGCCGGCGAGGTGCGACTCGAAGTCCACGATCAGGCTGGGGCGCACGCCGAACACGGCGTCGGAGTCGATGTAGGGGCTGTTGGCCACGAACAGGTGGGTGGTCAGCGTGACGTGGCCCGGGGCATAGACCTTCATGTGGATGTGGCCGGGGCGGTTGGGGTGGCGGCCCATGCCCTCGAGCATGCGGCCCACCGGACCGTCCACCGGCACCGGGTAGTAGGTGGGCTTGATGGACCAGAACCAGTAGCGGCCTTCGGCGTCGGTGAGGATGCGTGCCCGCGCGGCCATCTCGGCGCCGGCGATCTGCATGTCGTAGTTGCCTTCGCCGTCGCCGCTCCAGATGTCCAGCGTGGCGCCCGCGATGGGCTGGCCCTGGGTGTCGGTGACGCGGCCGCTGTACAGGGTGGGTTCGCCCTTGACGCCGGGGGCGATGTCGGCACCCAGCGGCAGCACCGGCGCGCCTTCCCAGTAGTAGGGGCCCTGCACCGTGGCTTCGGTGGCGGGCGTGGCGCTGTGGGTGCCCTCGGCCTTCGCGCTGGCACGCAACTGGTCCAGCATCACCACCATCATGGAGGCGCCCAGCGTGTCCGACAGCAGGATGAATTCCTGGCGCTTGTCGTCGCAGGCCTGGCCCACGTCGGTGAGGAAGAAGATGGTCTTGATCCACTCCTCGGGGGTCAGGTCCACCTCGCGGATGAAGGCGTGCAGGTGGGTGATCAGCGCGGTCATCACCTGCTTGAAGCGCGGGTCGCTGGCGCTGTCCAGGCGCTGCAGCACGGCGCGTGTCAGGTCGTCTTCGGTCATGGGGGTCATGGCTTGTGTCTCCTCGTTCGTGGTGTGTGGTCAGCCGCCGCGCAGGCGCCGGCGTATGGGTTCCAGAATGGCTTCGTTGTCCGCGCCCAGCAGGGGCGGCGCGGTCACGGACAGGGCCCGCTCGCCGTCAAAACTCACGGGCGAACGCACGGTACGCCAGGTGCCGCCTTCGGGGTGGGGCGCGCTCACCTCCAGCTCCAGGTGGCGTGCCTGCGGGTCGGCCATGGCCTCCTGGGTGTCGTACATGGGCGCGTGGGGCACGTCCTGCGCTTCCAGGCGGGCGCACCAGGTGGCGCGGTCGTGCTGGCGGAACAGGCCGCCCAGCAGTGCAATCAGGTCTTCCTGGTGCTGGATGCGGCCTTCGCGGCTGGCAAAACGCGGGTCGTCGAACAGCGTGGGCCGTTCGATGGCGTTGGCCAGACCTTGCCAGAACTTCTCGGGCGAGGACATGTGCAACGCGATCCACTTGCCGTCGCCACATTCGAGCACGTAGGACTGCGACACGCTGGGGCGGCTGAAGGGGCCCATGATTTCGCTCTGCGAGAAGTAGTGCGTGAAGGCGTCGAGGTTGAAGTGGCACATGGCCTCCAGCATGGACACCTCGACCTTGCGGCCCACCCCCGTGCGCCCGCGCTCCACCAACGCGCCCAGGATGCCGTAGGCGGCGTAGAAACCGGTCATGGCGTCGGCCACGGCCGGGCCCACCACACGCGGGTTGGCCGGGTTGACCAGCAGCTTCAGAAAGCCGCTGGCGGCCTGGGCCACGGTGTCGTAGGCGGGGCGGCCGGCGGCCGGGCCGGTCTGGCCAAAGCCGCTGATGGCGCAGTACACCAGGCGCGGGTTCAGGCCGCGCAGCTTGGCTTCGCCCGCGCCCAGGCGGTCGGCCGCGCCGGGGCGGAAGTTCTGGATGTAGACGTCGGCGTCCTTCACCAGCTCGTCGAACACCGCCGCGTCCTCGGGCAGCTTGGGGTTGAGCGTGACGCTGCGCTTGTTGCGGTTGTAGGTCTGGAAGTGGGTGCTGTAGAGCCCGCCCCGGAAAGCGCGGAAGGGGTCGCCGCTGCCGGGTTGTTCGATCTTGATGACCTCGGCACCGAGGTCGGCCAGGAACATGCCGGCCGCCGGGCCGGTGATGAACGTGCCTTGCTCCAGCACCTTGATGCCGCTGAGGACTTTGTGCACCGCGTTGTCTCCTGTCGTGTGCCCACCCGCTGGGGTGGGCTGTTGGGAGCGGACTGTAGCGAGCGCCAACGATTTTTAACAATGATGGTTTTTCATGGATACCATCGATGCTGTCGATGATGGAAGGGAACCCCACGTGGAACTGCGGCACCTGCGCTACTTCATTGCCCTGGCGGGCTCGCTCAACTTCACCCGCGCGGCCGAGCGCCTGCACGTGACGCAGTCCACCCTGTCGCACCAGATCAAGCAACTGGAAGACGAGCTGGGCCGGCCGCTGTTCGACCGCGTGGGCAAGCGCGTGGCGCTCACCGAAGCCGGCGACGAATTCCTGCACCACGCCACGCGCGCGCTGCAGGAAATCGACCTCGGCCTGGGCGCGCTGCGGCGCGATGGCTCGGACATGGCGGGTGAGCTGCACATCGGTGCCACCCACACCTTCAACCTCGGCTTCATCCCCGACTGCATCGCGGCCTTCCAGCAGAAACACCCACGCGTGAAAGTGGTGTCCGAGGAACTGCCGGCCGACCAGATCGCGGCCCGCCTGCGGCAAGGCACGCTGGACCTGGGTGTGGCCTACCGCCCCAGCGCGCCGGAGGGCCTGCAGTTCGAGCCGCTGTACAACGAAGAGATGGTGCTCATCGTGGCCCAGGGCCACGCGCTGGCGCGGCGCAAACGGGTGCGCATGGTGGAGCTGAACCACCTGCCCATGGCCTTGCTGCCCGGCAGTTTTGCCACCCGGCACATGCTGGACGAGTGTTTCCGCGCCTGCGGCGCCCAGCCCCAGGTGGTGGCCGAAATCAACACCCTGGCGCCCATGATGGAGCTGGTGGCCAAAACCGGGCTGGCCTCCATCGTGGCCGCCAACGTGGTGCCCGCCCACGCCGGCCTGGTGGTGGTGCGCCTGGAAAGCCCCACGCCCGTGCGCACGCCCGGCATGTTGTGGTCGCCCACCGCGCGCGAGGTGGCCTCCACCCGGGCGTTTTCGGCCATCGTGCGCAAGCTGGCCTTTCGCAGCAGCCTCTTGGAAGTGGCACAACAAAAACGGGTTTGAGGGCAGGCAAGCGAGAACAGGCCCTTACATTTCCTCGCCCGATCGGTGTTGAGTGCGACCGCCTGGCGTCATAAGATTTTTGTCCTGACTTCCCAGGAGACCCCCATGACCGCCGCCACGCTTTGGACACCTTCCCGCTCGGGCCGCTGGCTCGGCGCCGGCCTGCTGACGGCCCTGCTGGCCGCCTGCGGTGGCGGCGGCTCCAGCGACACGTCGGGCACGCTGAGGCTGGCGATGACCGACGCCCCGGCCTGTGGTTACGAGCACGTGTACGTGACCGTGACCAAAATCCGCGTCCACCAGAGCGCCAGTGCCACCGGCGCGGCGGGCGAGGCCGGCTGGGCCGAGCTGCTCATCCCGCCACAACGCATCGACCTGCTGTCCCTCAACAACGGGGTGTTGCAGGAACTGGGCTCGCTGCCGCTGCCGGCTGGCAGCTACCAGCAGATCCGCCTGGTGCTGTCTGACGGTGCCATGGCCAACGCCCTGGTGACCAGCGGCAGCAACACCGAGATCGCGCTGAACACGCCCAGCGCACAACAAAGTGGTTACAAGCTGCAAGCCCATTTCGACGTCGCCGCCGGCCAGGTCGTGGACATGGTGCTGGACTTCGACGCCTGCAAATCCATCGTGCGGGCCGGCAACTCGGGGCGCTACAACCTCAAGCCGGTGGTGTCGGTCATCCAACGCGTGACCACCGCCATCGAAGGTTATGTGAACCCGGCCATCGCGGCCAAGGTGGTGGTGTCCACCCGCGACCCGGACAACCAATTGCGGGCCACCGTGCCCAACGCCACCACCGGCAAATTCACCCTCGCCTACCTGCCGGAGAACACCAGCTACACGGTGGTGATCGCGGGGCAGGATCTCACCACCGCCGCCATCACCGGCGTGCCCGTGTCGCTGGCCACCAGCGTGACGGCGCTCAACACCGCAGCCACCGCCATCAGCCTGCCGCCCTCGGCCAGCGGCGCCGTGGGCGGCCTGGTGCGCGACAGCGCCAACACCTTGCTGACCAGTGCCACCGTGTCAGCACGGCAAACCCTGGGCAACGGCCAGAGCGTGGACATCGCCTTCACCGGTGTGGACCCGGTCACGGCCTTGTACGGCCTGAACCTGCCCGTGGCAGCGCCACTGCGGGCCCCCTACGTGGCCAACGGGCCACTGGTCTTCACCGCCGACCTGGCGGCCGCTGGCCAATACGGCATCTTCGGCGCGGCACCGGGCTACACCGGACAAAACACGGCGCCCGCACTCGCACTGACCGGTGGTGCCGTGGTGACCAAGGACTTGGTGCTGACGCCCTGATGCAGGCGGGGCCTCGGTCCCAGGCGCACCGGTCACGGGGCCATCAAATGGCACCATCCCGTGGCCAGAAAACGCCTAGATTTGAGGCCCATGAGCACCGCAACCCCCCTCCTGGCACCGCTGCTGGCCGCCGAACGCCAGCGTTTCCTTGACCAGCACCCGCGCTCGCTGGCGCTGGCGCAGGCGGCGCAACAACACTTCCTGTTCGGTGTGCCCCTGCACTGGATGCGCGACTGGCCCACGCCCACCACCCTGTTCGTGCGCGCGGCGCAGGGCGTCACGCTCACCTGCGCGGATGAACTGAGCTACGCGGATTTCTGTCTGGGCGACACCGGCGCCATGTTCGGCCACAGCCCGGTGCCCTTGGCGCAGGCACTCGCTGCGCAGGCCGCACGCGGCCTGACCTGCATGCTGCCGGCCGAACAGACGCCCGAGGTGGGCACCCTGCTGGCCGAGACCTTCGGCCTGCCCATGTGGCAAATGGCACTGACCGCCAGCGACGCCAACCGCTTCGTGCTGCGCTGGGCGCGTGCCATCACCCAGCGGCCCCAACTGCTGGTGTTCGACGGCTGCTACCACGGCGCGGTGGACGACACCCTGGTGGACCGCGACCCCGCCAGCGGCGCCACCTTGCGCCGCCCCTCGGTGCTGGGCCAGGTGCACAACCACCACGCCTTCACGCGGGTGGTGTCCTTCAACGATCTGGCCGCGCTGGAAGCGGCGCTGAGCGACGGCCAGGTGGCCTGCCTGCTGGCCGAACCGGCCCTGACCAACTGTGGCCTGGTGCCGCCCGCGCCCGGCTTCTGGGAAGCCGCACAGGCCTTGTGCCAGCGCTTCGGCACCCTGCTGGTGATGGACGAGACCCACACCCTGTCCACCGCGCGCGGCGGCTACGCCAAGGCGCACGGTCTGGCACCGGATTTTTTTGTGGCCGGCAAAGCGGTGGCCGGTGGCCTGCCGTGCGCACTCTACGGCTTCACCGCCGAGGTGGCCGAACGCATGCGTGCGGCCAAGAACGCCGCGCCCGAAGGCCACAGCGGCATAGGCACCACACTGGCCGGCAACGCGCTCACGCTGGCGGCGCTGCACGCTGCCCTCACGCACTTGCACACCGAGGCCAGCTACGGCCACATGCTGGATCTGGCCGCGCGGCTGGAGCAAGGGCTGAACCACCACATCGCCACCCACGGCCTGCCCTGGACGGTGACCCGCCTGGGCGCGCGCATGGAGTTGCAGTTCATGCCCCACACGCCACGCGACGCGCAGGACGTGGTGGACCACGCGCAGCCCGAACTCGAAAGTTTCACCCACCTCTTCATGCTCAACCGGGGCGTGCTGCTCACCCCTTTCCACAGCATGATGCTGCTCTCACCGTCGACACAACCGAAGGATGTGGAGCGCCTGCTGGCGGCTTTCAGCGAACTGTGCCTGGCGCTCAGCCCAGGCCGATAGGCGCGGGCGCCCTCATCACGATGCGGGTGAACAGGCGGTCGAACGCGGGGTCGTGGGCCGGTGCCATGCCATCGGTTGCCTGGTGCATGCGCACCAGCGGATCAACATGGCTGGAAAACGAGGCATCGAGTTCGCGCCGGTCGGCTTCGTCGAGCAAGGTCTCGGCCAAGGGCAGGATGTCGGTTTCCTCCAGCCGCATGTGCTCCAGATAAAAACCCACATAGCGCTCGGTCTCGTCCACAAACGCTTTGCGCCGACTTTCGCCAAGCAGTTCCCAGGCCAGCAGCTTGTGTTGCAGATCGCGCACCGACGTTTCACCCTGCATGTGGTCACGCTCCAGCCGCGCAATGGTCTCCATCGCCTGCGGCGCCACGCGTGCCACACGCGGAAACAGCAGATTGGACTCTTTGGGGTGGTGCTGTTTCTCTGGGAATTCGTCGATGTAGAACAGCATGGCGCGCACAACGTCGAAAAAACGTTCAGGTGCATCGCCCGGCCCCTGGCGCATCAGGGCCAGCAAAGACTGCAACATGGCCGACAGCGCCGTGTGTTCGTCGCGGATGATGCGAAGGGTTTCGAATTTCATGGCGCGGGTCTCCTCATTGTGGTGGCACTGAGCTTCGCCGCCACAGCCGTTTTTGTCATTGACGCAGGTCAAGCTCAGGTGGGTGGACGCCAGCGCTTGAGCAGCAAGGCATTGCTCAAGACGCTGACCGAACTCAGCGCCATGGCCGCACCGGCCACCACCGGGCTGAGGTAGCCCAGCGCCGCCAGCGGTATGCCGGCCACGTTGTAGGCAAAGGCCCAGAACAGGTTTTGCCGGATCTTGCTCACGGTGCGGCGCGAGATGTCCAGCGCAGCGCCCACCAGGCGCGGGTCGCCGCGCATGAGGGTGATGCCGGCGGCGTGCATGGCCACATCCGATCCGCCCTGGCCGCCTTCGCCCTGCCCGCCCATGGCCATGCCCACGTCGGCGGCGGCCAGCGCGGGTGCGTCGTTGACGCCGTCGCCCACCATGGCCACGGTCTGGCCATCCGCTTTCAGCGCTTGCACCATGGCCGCCTTGTCGCCCGGCAACACCTCGGCCATCACCTCGCCCTGTTCGGGCCGCAGCCCGAGGCGGCGCGCCATGGCCTCGGCGGCGCCCTGGTTGTCACCCGAGATCATGACCGTGCGTATGCCGCTGGCGTGCAAGCGCGTGATGGCCTCGGCCGCACCGGGCTCGGGCTCGTCGCCAAAGGCCAGCAGCGCGAACACGCGCCCACCCCAGGCCAGGGCCGAGACGGTGGCGCCTTCGGCCTGCAAGCGGCTGGCCTCAGCGGCCAGATCGCCCAGATCGAGGCCCAGTTCGTCCATCCAGCGCAGGCTGCCCACGCGCACGGTTTGGCCCTCGCTCTGACCTTCGGTGCCACGGCCGGGCACGGCACGCACCTCGGTGGCGGCCAGGGCCACCAGCGCGGGCCGCTCGCGCAAGGCGCTCAGCACCGCATGGGCCAAGGGGTGTTCGCTCTGGGCCTGCAAACCGGCCGCCAAGGCCAGGGCCTGGTCGGCGTCCACGCCCGGCGCTGGCAAGAGCTGCAGCAACCGCGGCTGGCCGCGCGTGAGGGTGCCGGTTTTGTCGAAAGCGACCACCTTGACCTGGTGGGCAACTTCCAGCGCTTGCGCGTCCTTGATCAGGATGCCGTGTTTTGCGGCCACACCGGTGCCGGCCATGATGGCCGCCGGCGTGGCCAGGCCAAGTGCACACGGACACGCGATCACCAGCACCGCGACGGCGTGGATCAGC
Source organism: uncultured Hydrogenophaga sp. (assembly GCA_964442375.1). Classification (GTDB taxonomy): domain Bacteria; phylum Pseudomonadota; class Gammaproteobacteria; order Burkholderiales; family Burkholderiaceae_C; genus Hydrogenophaga. The sequence goes on from CAYUAH010000033.1 coordinate 9,960, forward strand.
GCTTCCTCGGGCAAGGCGCCCTGCCACAACCAGGCCAGCAGGGTCAAGACTGCAATCGCCAGCACCACCGGCACGAACACGGCAGCCACCTGGTCCACCAGGCGCTGCACCGGGGCCTTGGTGGCCTGGGCGTCCTGCACCAGGGCAATGATGTGGTTGAGCACGCTCTGCGCGCCGACGGCCCGCACGCGGATGACCACCGCACCCTCACCGTTCAGGCTGCCACCGGTCACGCTGTCGCCGGGGCGTTTGTGGACCGGCATGGGTTCGCCGGTGAGCATGGATTCGTTGGCCTGGGTTTCGCCCTCCACCACCTCGGCGTCCGCCGGAAAACGCTCGCCGGGCCGCACCTGCAGCTGGTCGCCGGGCAGCAGCTCGGCCACCGGCACATCGGTGATGTCGGTGCGTTTGATGCCGTCGGGCAGCAGGTGGGCGACGTCGGGCCGCAGGGCTTGCAACGCTCGGATGGCTTCGGTGGTCTGGCGCTTGGCGCGGGCTTCCAGCCACTTGCCCAGCAGCACCAGGGTGATGACGATGGCCGAGCCCTCGTAGTAAAGGTGCACCATTTCACCGGGCTCGGCGCGCCACCACAGCCAGGTGCTCAGTGCCCAACCGGCCGTGGTGCCAATGGCCACCAGCAGCTCCATGTTGCCGGTGAAGGCTTTGAGCGCGTGCCAGCCGGCCTTGTAGAAACGCGCGCCCAGCACGAACTGCACCGGCGTGGCCAGCAGGAACTGCACCCAGGCCGGCAACATCCAGTGTTGGCTGAACAGATCGCCCACCATGGGCAGGGCCAGCGGGGCCGAGAGCACGACCCCGAACAACACCGGCCAGGCATCGTGGGGCACACCCAGAAACCGTTGCGCCGCGTCCTCGTCGGGCACCTCCACCGGCCGCGGCTCGTAGCCGGCGTCGCGCACCGCCCGCTGGATGCGGGCCGCCATGGCGGGTTGATCGCTGGCGCCTGTCTCGGCCAGCGCCGCCCAGCGCACGCGTGCGGTTTCGGTGGCCAGGTTGACCGTCGCGCTGTCCACGCCCGGCAATTTCTTCAGCGCCCGTTCGACGCGAGACACACAGGAGGCACAGGTCATGCCGCCAATGCCCAGGTCAAGCTCGCACCATTCGGTGTCGGGGGCCACATGCTCGGAGGATGTGATGGTGTTCATGCCAGCAGTGTGAAGCTTTCCACGGTGTCAGGGTCAAGCGAGTTTTTGTTGGATTTGACGTCGGTCAAGACCTGTGTCCATCGCCTTGGCCACAATGGGCTTGACCTTGCCCCGGTGTCAAGCTTCACACTGACGCGTCCCTTTTGTTGTTCACCCACGGAGCATTTGTATGAAACAGACTTTCACCGTCACCGGCATGACCTGCGGCCACTGCGAAAAAAGCGTCAGGCAGGCCATCCTGAGCCTGGACCCACAAGCACAGGTGGTGATCGATCGCAGCCAGAACCTTGTCGAAGTGGACAGCCAGGCAACGCGCGAAAAAATCGCTGCATCGATTGCCGAAGAAGGCTACGCCGTCGCACCATGACACGCAGCGCCGCTCCCGCGCCCACGTGGTGGCCGGTCAACATCGGCGAGGCGGCCCGGCTGTCGGGCATCTCGGCCAAGATGTTGCGCCACTACGAAGGCCTGGGCCTGCTGGGCGAGGTGGCCCGCACCGACAGCGGCTACCGCCTCTACACCCGCAAGGACGTGCACACGCTGCAGTTCATCAAACGGGCACGCGACCTGGGCTTTTCCATGGCCGACATCGCCGAGCTGGTGAGCCTGTGGCTGGACCGCAAGCGCTCGAGTGCCAAGGTCAAACAGGTGGCCGAGCGCCACCGGTTGGCGCTGCAGGAGCGCATCGCGCAATTGCAGGCCATGGAACGCAGCCTCCTGCACCTCACCGCCTGCTGCCACGGCGACGAACGGCCCGACTGCCCCATCCTCGACGACCTCGCCGGGCTTCGCTGAACTCAGACACTTCTTTACACAAAGCGGTGCTCAGGGCCAACAAGCCCTTACACAGCGGCTTCAGACTGCAGCCATCCCCACACCTAAGGAGTCTGAAAATGAAGTTCCGTCCCCAATCCCTGCTGGTTGCCGCCACCACCCTGGCCTTGCTGGCCGGCGCGCCCGCCATGGCCCAGATGCATGGCAAAAGCGAAGGCCCGCGCCACGAGCAGATGGCCCAACGCATGGCCGAACGCCAAAACCAGCTCAAGGCCGCACTCAAACTGACGCCGGCCCAGGAAGCGGCCTGGACGCGTTACACCAACGCCCACCAGCCGCCCAAGCAGGCCACCCCGCCCGACCGCGACGCCTGGGCCAAACTGACCACGCCGCAGCGCCTGGACCAGATGCAAGCCAAAAAAGCTGAACGCGACGCCCACATGGCCCAGGTGGTGGACGCCACCCGCGCGCTGTACGCGGCCCTGGACGCCGAACAACAAAAGGTGTTCGACAGCCAGGCCCCCATGGCCGGCATGGGCATGGGTGGCAAACACCGGGGTGAACGTGGGATGCAGGGCCAGCACCGGCACGAGCATGGCGGCATGCGCCACGGCGGCTGAAGCCCCACCCGTTTCTAGACCCCAGCACAGGCCCAGCCGGCTTTCGGCTGGGCTTTTTTGCGTCTGCCGCCCAGCTTGACCGTGCCATCTGTCGGACAGACGCCACACGCTACCCGCCATGGGCTGTCCACAAGTTTGTGGATAAAAAAATGACAACCCGTATGTTATCCACACGCCTGTGTAAAACCTGACACTTGTCCCCAATCGCGTGCACGCTCCACAGGCCTGCAAACACACACTTGTCCCGCCTTCAAGCCCTTGATATGAAAAGGAAAAGAGCGCTTGTCCACCATGTGGTCCCTCCTCTACTACGACTACGAATTTGATATAGAAGTCCTAGAGAAGAAGTCAGCACACCTCCGTTTTTCCCGGCAGCGTGCTGAACAGGGGCCATGAAGCACCGGCTGGTAAGATTTGCCGCTTGATTCGTCCGTCCGTCATTTCCCGTCCCGCATGACCGTTTCCCTGGCCGCCAACGCCCCCACCCGTTTCGACATCAAGAGCGCGCAATTGCCTCTGGTGGCGCTGCGCGTCAAATCGGCACGGCTGGACCAGGTGGCCGAAGAGTTGGTGGCTCAGTACGCCGATGTGCCGGATTTTTTCGACAACGACCCCCTGTTGATCGATTTTTCGCTCTTGCAGGGCGATGACGCAGGTGTGGCCGACCCGACACCCATGGATTTCGAAGCGCTGCTGCAAGCGGCGCGTGGCCTGCACCTGCGGCCAGTGGCCGTGCGTGGCGGCCGTCCGGTGCACCAGCAGCTGGGCCAACAGGCCGGACTGGTGTTGACCGACGACGTTCTGCCAGCCAAAACAAGCGCAGCCCCAGCGCCCGAGGCGGCAGACCATGCCCCGGCAGCCGTTGCGCGGGTGGACACGCCAACGGCCCCCCTTTCAGCCTTGATCGTCGACAAACCGCTGCGCTCCGGCCAGCAGGTCTATGCCCGAGGTCGTGATCTGGTGGTGCTGGCCATGGTCAACCCGGGTGCCGAGGTCATTGCCGATGGCCACATCCACGTGTACGCCCCTTTGCGTGGCAAAGCCATGGCCGGTGCACGTGGCAACACCGAAGCGCGGATTTTTGCGCTGGCCATGGAGCCGGAATTGGTGTCCATTGCCGGCATTTACCGCACGAGCGAAGTGGCCTGGCCCGACGAGGTGCTGGGCAAGCCCACCCAGGTGCGCCTGTTTTCAGGCCCCGAGGGCGACAAGCTGGTGATGGATGCCATCAAACCCTGACATTTTTGAGAGAAACACACACATGGCCAAGATCGTTGTGGTGACTTCCGGCAAGGGCGGGGTGGGCAAGACCACCACCAGCGCCAGCTTCGCATCCGGCCTGGCTTTGGCCGGGCACAAGACCGCGGTGATCGACTTCGACGTGGGCCTGCGCAACCTCGACCTCATCATGGGCTGCGAGCGCCGCGTGGTCTACGACCTGATCAACGTCATCCACGGCGAAGCCAACCTGCACCAGGCGCTGATCAAGGACAAGCAGTGCGACAACCTGTTCGTGCTGGCTGCCAGCCAGACGCGCGACAAGGAAGCGCTGACCAAGGACGGTGTCGAGAAGGTGCTGAGCGACCTGGCCGCCATGGGCTTCGAGTACATCGTCTGCGACTCGCCAGCCGGCATCGAAACCGGCGCGCTGCTGGCCATGCACTTTGCCGATGAGGCCCTGGTGGTGACCAATCCCGAGGTGTCATCGGTGCGCGATTCGGACCGCATTCTGGGCATGCTGGGCAGCAAGACCAAACGCGCCATCGAAGGCAAGGAGCCGGTCAAGGAACACCTGCTGATCACGCGTTACAACCCCAACCGCGTGCAAGAAGGCCAGATGCTGTCGCTGGAAGACATACAGGACATCCTGCGCATCCCGCTGATGGGGGTGATTCCTGAGAGCGAAACCGTGCTGCAGGCCTCCAACCAAGGCCTGCCCGCCATCCACCTCAAGGGCACCGACGTGTCCGAGGCCTACAAGGACGTGATCGCACGCTTCCTGGGCGAAGACAAACCGCTGCGCTTCGTCGAAGCCCAAAAGGTGGGCCTGCTCAAGCGCCTGTTTGGTGGGAGATGAGCGCCATGTCTTTCCTGTCCTTCCTGCTGGGCGAAAAGAAAAAGACCGCCAGCGTTGCCAAGGAACGCCTGCAGATCATCCTGGCGCACGAGCGCAGCGGACGCAACGCGGCCGAGCCCGACTACCTGCCCGCGCTGCAACGTGAACTGGTCGAAGTCATCAGCAAATACATCAAGATCAATCCCAAGGACATCAAGGTCAACCTGGAACGCCAGGACGACCTGGAGGTGCTGGAGGTCAAGATCGAGTTGCCCGAGACGCGCTGATCATTGGCGCCGCATACAAAAACCTGCCGGAAGCGCTGAGCATCCGGCAGGTTTTTTTGCCCGCTGAGGGCTGGGTTCACTTGATGAAGCGGATCTGCTGGTTGATGCGCTCCAGGATGGGCTTTTTCTTCTCGTTGAAGACCGCCTTGTTTTCCTCGATCAGGTTTTTGCCCTTGGTGTCGATGGAAATGATCAGCGGGCCGAATTCCTTCACGCGGTTGACCCACAGGGTCTCGGGCATGCCGAGGTCGGTCCATTCGGCGGCCTCGATCTTCTCCACCTGGGTGGCCGCCAGCACCGCGCAGCCGCCGGGGAAGATGGCATGCACGGCCTTGTTTTCCAGGCAACCCTGCTGGGTTTCGGGGCCCATGCCGCCCTTGCCCACGATGAGCTTCACACCGGTCTGTTCGATGAAGGCCTTCTCGAACTTTTCCATGCGCATGCTGGTGGTGGGGCCGATGGACACCATCTCGTATTCGCCATCGTCTTTTTTGCGCACGATGGGGCCGGCGTGGAAGATGGCGCCACCCTTGAGGTCCACCGGCAGCTCGCGGCCCAGTTCGATGAGGCGGCGGTGGGCCACGTCGCGGCAGGTCACCAGGGTGCCGGAGAGGTAGACCACGTCGCCGATGTTCAGGGCTTCGAGGTCTTCGTCCTTGATGGGGGTGGTGAGGATTTTTTTCATGGCTGGAACCCTTGGTGCGAGATGACTTCGTGCGAGAGGTCGGCGTTGATCTTGATGCGGCCACGGCGGTGTGCCCAGCAGCCGGTGGACACCGCCACACCGATGGTGGAGGGGTGGCGCGCTGACGATTCGATGTTCACGCCCATCACGCTGTTGTTGCCGGTCAGGCCCTGCGGGCCCAGGCCCAGTTCGTTGAGGCCGTCGGTGAGCAGGTCTTCCATCAGCGCTGCCTTCTCGTTGGCGTTGCGCGCCGTCACCGGCCGCAGGATGGCCTTCTTGGACAAGCGTGCCGCCGTTTCGGCCGAGGTGGACACGCCCACGCCCACCAGCAGCGGCGGGCAGGCGTTGACGCCACGCGAGGTGATGACGTCGAACACGAACTCGGCCACACCTTCGTAGCCCTGGCCCGGCATCAGCACCGTGGCCTTGCCGGGCAGGGTGCAACCACCGCCGGCCATGTAGACGTCGATGGTCACGCTGTCGTCGTTGGGCACGATCTCCCAGTCCAGCCAGGGGATCTTGCTGCCAGTGTTGGTGCCGGTGTTTTTCTCTTCGAAGGTTTCCACCGCGTTGTGGCGCAGCGGGCCCATGCGGGTGGCGCCGGCAGTGGCGCCCTGGAGAATTTCCTCCAGCTCGCCCAGCAGGGGGAAGTGGGCACCCGCCTGCAGGAAGTACTGGATCACCCCGGTGTCCTGACAACTGGGGCGGTCCAGCTTGTCGGCGGCTTCCTGGTTTTGCCGCATCGATTCGTAGACTTCCTTGGCGAGAAAGTTGACTTCCTTCTCGCGCAGTTCGCCCAGCTTCTGGGTCACATCGGTGGGCAGGCGCTTGCCGATGTGGGAGGTGAATTTGGCGAGCAGATCGGTGAGATCGGCGACAGCGGCGGTTTTGTCCACGGGGGCTCCTGGTCTGGGGGTGGTGTTCATTCGACCGTGACCTTGCCGGCCTTCACGAGCGCGGCGAATTTCTCGGTCTCTTCCTTGATCTGGTGGGCCATGTCCTCGGCCTTGTTGCCCACGGGCTGGGCGCCGATGTCGTCCATGCGTTTGACGAACTCGGGCGACTTGATGATCTTGACCATCTCGCTGTTCAGGCGCGCCAGCACGTCTTTGGGTGTGGCGGCCGGTGCCAGCACGCCAAACCAGGTGCCGATGTTGAAACCCGGCAGACCCGCTTCGGCCAGCGTGGGCACATCGGGCAGTGCCGCGGAACGCGAGGCCGTGGTCACCGCCAGCGGACGCAGCTTGCCGGCCTTGATGTGGGGCAGCACCGGGGTGATGGTGTCGAAGCTCATGAGTATCTGGCCGCCCAGCAGGTCGGTGGCCAGCGGGCCGCTGCCCTTGTAGGGGATGTGGGCGACCTGGGTGCCCGTCATGCCCTGGAACTGGGTGCCAATCAGATGCTGGGCCGTGCCGTTGCCGTTGGAGCCGTAGCTGGCCTGGTCGGGCTTGGCTTTGAGCTGGGACACCAGTTCGCTCACGTTCTTGGCCGGTGTGCTGGCGTTGACCACCAGCACGTTGGGCACCATGGCGATGGTGGTGATGGGTGCGAAGTCCTTCTGGAAATCGTAGGGCAGCTTCTTGTAGACGCTGCTGGCGATGGTGTGGTGCACCGCGCCCACCAGCAGCACGTGGCCGTCCGCCTTGGCCTTGGCCACAAAGTCGGCGCCTATGGTGGCGCCGGCACCGGGTTTGTTCTCCACGATGACCGGCTGGCCCAGTGCCGGGGCCAGGCGTTCGGCCAGGGCACGGGCCAGCACGTCGGTGGTGCCACCCGGCGGGAAGGGCACAACCAGGCTGACCGGCTTGCCGGGCCAGGCCTGGGCCATGGCAAGGGGGGCCGCGCAGCACAGGGCCAGTGCCATCACGGTGTGGCGGCGTATGGGGTGGGTCAAGAAGCAGGCGCTCATGTTGTCTCCGGTGGGTTGGATGGCGTTGTTGTGGAACGGACTGTAGAGACGCCAGTGTTTTTTAATCACGCTGGTTTTCAAACCAGTTTTAATTTCAAATCAACAATCCACACACCCACGGAGCACCCCATGAAGGAAGGCATACAGCCGGCGGACCTGGGCTTTTTCTCGACACTGGCCAGCGCGGGCAGCCTGAGCGCGGCCGCCCGCGAGCTGGGCATCACCACCCCGGCGGTGAGCCGCCACCTGGCCCAGATGGAGCAGCGCCTGGGCGTGAGCCTGGTCAACCGCACGACACGCCGCATGGGCCTGACGGCCGAGGGCGAGGTCTGCCTGGCCCACGCACGGCGCATCCTGGGCGACATCCAGGACCTGGGCGAACTGCTGGGCGCCACACGCTCCACGCCGCAAGGCCTGCTGCGCGTGAACGCCACCCTGGGTTTTGGCCGCAGCCACGTTGCGCCGCTGATCTCGCGTTTTGTGCGCCAGCACCCCAAGGTGGAGGTGCAGTTGCAGCTCTCGGTCAACCCACCGCCCATCACCGACGACAGCTACGACGTCAACATCCGTTTTGGCGCACCACCCGATGCGCGTGTGATCGCGCGCCGCGTCGCGGCCAACCGGCGGCTGCTGTGCGCCTCACCGGCCTACCTCAAGGCCCACGGCACACCACGCGTGCCCAGCGACCTGGTGCGCCACAACTGCATCGGCATACGCCAGGGCGAAGAGGCCTATGGTCTGTGGCGTCTGAGCAGTGGCAAGGGCCGCCAGGCCCAGACCCTGGCCATCAAGACGCGCGGCAACCTCACCACCAACGACGGCGAGATCGCCGTCAACTGGGCGCTGGACGGCCACGGCATCCTGCTGCGGGCCGAATGGGACATTGCCCGCTACCTGAAAAGCGGCCGTCTGGTGCAGGTGCTGCCACAGTGCCACACCCCTGACGCCGACATCTACGCCGTCTACCCCCAGCGCCATCAGATGGCCGCTCGGGTGCGGGCCTTTGTGGATTTTGTCGCCACCGCCTTCAGCGCGGGCCAAGCACCGGGCAAGCCCTGATTTGCGGAAATGGGATACACAGCACACGGAAAGCGGATATACGCCCGCTCAGGCCACGGCCATGATCGGGTCCGCTGCCGTTGTGCGCCGTTTTTCCCCATTTGCTGTGTTGCTGCCATGTTCAAGATCCGCTGGTTTCAGTTTCTCAAGGCCCTGGCCATGTTGGCG
>CAYUAH010000034.1:0-18599 GCA_964442375.1 uncultured Hydrogenophaga sp.
CAGCACCGGCGAAGAAGGCCGCTCCGGCCAAGAAGGCGGCAGCACCGGCGAAGAAAGCCGCTGCGCCCGCGAAGAAAGCCGCGCCGGCCAAAAAAGCCGCTGCAGCCAAAAAAGCCCCCGCCGCCAAGAAGGCCGCCCCCGCTGCCAAAAAACCCGCCGCGAAAAAGGCGCCCGCCAAGCCTGCCCCTGCACCGGCAGCGCAAACCACGCTGAACCCGCAGGCCGCATGGCCTTTCCCCACTTCCAGCAAGCCCTGATTTCAGGCCACGCTGAAAGCCAAAAGCCCGGTGCATGCACCGGGCTTTTTTCATGTCCAAGCCGGTTTCAAAACCGAACCGCGTTGCCGTGGTTCATGGGCCCCACGTCCAGCAGCTGCGCAAGGGTCTGCGCCAGGTCGGCAAAGCTGTCGCGGCGACCGAGGTCCTGCACAGAGGCCACCGCAGGGCCGGCAAATATCAGGGGCACAAATTCGCGCGTGTGGTCCGACCCTGGCCAGGTCGGGTCGCAACCGTGATCAGCGGTAAGCACCAGGCAGTCGCCGGGGAGCAGCGCAGCCTCCAGCGTGGGCAGCCAGGCATCAAAGGCCATCAGCGCTTCGGCGTAACCCGCCGGGTCGCGGCGGTGGCCAAAATGCATGTCGAAGTCCACCAGGTTGGTGAACACCAGGCCCCCGTCTGCGCACCGGCGCACGGCCTCCAGGGTGGCGGCGCACAGGGCATCGTTGCCGTCGGCTTTGAGCACCTCGCCGGTGCCTCGGTGGGCAAAGATGTCACCGATCTTGCCGATGGAAATCACTTCACGCCCACGGGCCTCCAGGCGGTCGAGAAGGGTCTCGCCCGGAGGGGGCGTTGTCAGGTCGCGTCGGTGGCCAGTGCGGCGGTAGCGCCCCGATTCGCCCACGAAGGGGCGTGCGATGACACGTGCGATGCGGGCGCGGTCAAAAATGGGTTTGGCCTGCTCGCAGATGTGCAGCAGGCGCTCCAGACCAAAATGGGTTTCGTGCGCCGCCACCTGGAACACGCTGTCGGCGCTGGTGTAGCAAATCGGCCAGCCGCTGCGCACATGTTCGTCGCCCAGGCGTTCGATGATCTCGGTGCCACTGGCGTGGGTGTTGCCCAGCGTGCCCGACAGGCCGGCCTGGGCCATCCACTCTCGCATCAACCCGTCCGGGAAGACGTTGATGCCGGCCGGCCGCACCGCAAACGTCCCCCATTCAAAGGACACCGGGCAACCCATCATTTCCCAATGCCCGCTGGGGGTGTCCTTGCCGGCGCTGCGCTCGGCGGCGGCGCCAAAGGCACAGGCCTGCGGTGTCACGTCCGGCCAGCCCATGGGCCAACGGCCCGTGGCATGGCGCGCGGCATGGCCCAGCCCCAGGCGCGCCAGGTTCGGCAGCAGCAGCGGCCGTCCCTGCGCGTGGGCCCAGGCGGCGATGTGGCCCAGCGTGTCGGCGCCCACATCGCCAAAACGCGCCGCATCGGGTGCGGCACCGAGGCCAAACGAATCCAGCACCACCACCACCGCGCGGCTCATGGCAAGTCCCCCTCGGCGAGCACCGCCGCGTCTGCGGTTTCGATCAGCACCGGCCCGGCGGCACAGGCCTCGGGCGCCAGGGTCAGGGCCGCGAGCAAGCGCGCCTGGGCCTGCTGCGCACTGGCTTCGTCGCGGGCGTGGATGAGCGCCAGGGTTTGGCCGGCCCGCACCTCGCTGCCGACACCCAGCAAGCGGCTGAAGCCGACGCGGTGGTCCACGGTGTCGCTGGCGCGGCGGCGTCCGCCGCCGAGTTCGATGACGGCCACACCGATGTCGCGCGTGGCCATGGCGGCGATCCAGCCGTCCCGAGGCGCCCGCAGTTCGCGCACCACGGGTGCGCCAGCGAGGTAGGTGTCGGGGCGGTCCAGCAGGTCCAGCGGCCCGCCCAGGGCGTGCACCATGCGGGCAAAACGCTCGGCCGCCGCGCCGCTGTCCAGCGCGGCGCGCAGGCGCCTGCGTGCCTCGGTGGTGTCGGCGCACAGGCCGCCGGTGCACAACATGTCCGCGCCCAGGGCCAGGGTCACGTCGAGCAGACGGGGATCCAGGTGCTCGCCGCGCAGGAAGGCCAGGGCCTCGCGCACCTCCAGCGCGTTGCCGGCGCTGTGGCCCAGCACCTGGTTCATGTCGGTCAGCCAGGCGGTGGTGGGCAGGCCGGCGGCACGCGCCACCCCCACCAGCGACCGCGCCAGCTCCCTGGCCATGCCCAGGTCGGCGGCAAACGCCCCGTTGCCCACCTTCACGTCGATGGCCAGGCCCTGCAGGCCGGCGGCCAGTTTTTTGGACAGGATGCTGGCGGTGATCAGCGGCACAGACTCGACCGTGGCGGTGACGTCGCGGATGGCGTAGAGGCGGCGGTCGGCCGGCGCCAGGTCGGCCGTCTGCCCGATGATGGCGCAACCGGCGTCACGCACGGCCTGGCGCAGGCGCTCGGTGTCGGGCGCGGTCAGGTAGCCGGGGATGCTGTCGAACTTGTCGAGCGTGCCACCGGTGTGGCCCAGCCCGCGGCCCGAGATCATGGGCACGAAGCCGCCGCAGGCGGCCACCATGGGCGCGAGCATCAGGCTGACCTTGTCGCCCACGCCGCCGGTGGAGTGTTTGTCCAGCACCGGGCCGGGCAGGTCGGCCGCACCCCAGTCCATGATGTGGCCGGAACACATCATGGCGCGGGTCAGGGCCACGCGCTCCGTCATGTCCATGCCACGGAAAAACACCGCCATGGCCAGGGCCGCGGCCTGGCCTTCGCTCCAGGTGTCATGGACCAGCCCATCGACGAAGGCCTGGATGTGGTCGGTGCCGAGGGCGCCACCGTCGCGTTTGATGCGGATGATTTCTTGAGCAAGCATGGCAGACCGGGTTCAGTAGGTGGAGCGTGTGGCGCCAGGCACCCCATCGGGCAGGTGGCCCAGGTGGCGCGCCAGATCGGACCACAGGGCGCTGGCGCCGATGCGGAAATGGGCCGGGTCCAGCCCGTGCGCACCGCGCCGGCTGCGCACCAGCTCCAGATAGGGCAGCACATCGGCCAGCGTGCGCAGGCCACCCGAGGGCTTGAATCCCAGGCGCGCGCCATCGGGCCGGGCCGCGATGGCATCGAGCATCAGCTGCGCGGCGGCCAGGCTGGCGCCCTGTGGCACTTTGCCGGTGCTGGTCTTGAGGAAGTCGGCGCCGGCGTCGAGCGCGGCGTCGCAGGCCCGGCGCAGGTCGGCCGCATCGTCCCAGGTGCCGGACTCCAGAATGACTTTGAGCCTCAGGCCCGGACAGGCATCGCGCACGGCCCGCATCAGGGCCAGCGCGCCGCCGTGGTCACCCGACCGCCAGCGACGGTGGGGCCAGACGCAGTCCACCTCGCTGGCGCCGCCGCTGCGCAGTTGCTCCAGCTCGGACAAGGTGGTGTCCAGGTCCTGTTCACCACTGGGGAAGTTGACCACCGCCGCAACGGCCACGGTGGAGGGCAGCGCCGCCCGCGCGGCGGCCACCCAGGTGGGCCAGACACACACGGCCGCCACCGCCGGCAGCACACCCGGCGCACCCACCGCACGCTGGCACAGGCGCTCGATGTCCGGTGCGGTGCAGGCCTCGCCCAGTTCGGTGAGGTCCAGGCAGGACATGGCCAGCGCAGCGTCGGCGTTCACAGCCGCAGCTCCTGCAGCACGCGCAGCAGCAGGCTGCTGGCGCGCTCGCTGGCCGCAGCCGCCTGCGCCAGCGTGTGGCCATGGCTCAGTGCCTCGTCGGACAGGCCAGCCGCCATGTTGGTGATGAGGGCCAGCGCCAGCACCCGCATACCGGCGTGGCGCGCAATGATGGTCTCGGGCACGGTGCTCATGCCCACGGCCGAAGCCCCGGCCATGGCAAAGAGGCGGATCTCGGCCGGCGTCTCGAACTGGGGGCCAACGGTCCAGGCGTACACACCCTGGTGCAGGCTCAGGCCGGCACGCTCGGCGCTGGCCTGCGCCTGGGCGCGCAGGTTGGGGTCGTAAGCATCGGACATGCCCACAAAACGCTCCGAACCGCTTTCGCCGATCAGCGGCGACCGCTGCGACAGGTTGATGTGATCGCTCAGCAACATCAGGCTGCCCGGCCCCATGGCCGGCACCAGGCTACCGGAGGCGTTGGTCTGCACCAGCAGCTCGCAGCCCCAGGCATGCAGGGTGCGCAGCGGCAGCTTCATGCCGTCGGTGTCACCGGTCTCATACGTGTGCTTGCGCCCGGTCAGCACCACCACCTCGTGGGCGCCAACGCGGCCCCAGATCAGGTCGCTGGCATGGCCCTGGACGCTGGGCAGGGGAAAGCCCGGCAGCTCGGCATACGGAATGCGCTGTGCGTCCAGGATGTGATCGGCCAGGCCGGCCCAGCCGGAACCCAGCACCAGAGCGATGCGGGGACGGGCCTGTGGCAGGCGCTGGCGCAGGATGTCGAGAGCAGAGGCGGTCATGTCGGATGGGTTGTCAGGTGATCGGGGCCAAAGCTGTGCGGCAGCAGATCGGCCAGGGTCAGTGTGGCGCGCCAGCCCTGGCCATCGGCCAGCAGCACGGGCACGTCGGCGGCCGCGAACTCGCGGATTTTCTGTCGGCAGCCACCGCAAGGCGTGACCCACTGCGCGCCATCCCCGAGCACCAGCACCGCGCGCAGGCGGCGCCCGCCGCCCAGCACCATGGCACTGATGGCGCCGGCTTCGGCGCACATGCCTTCGGGGTAGGCCGCATTTTCCACATTGCAGCCAGCGTGGATGTGGCCGTGCTCGTCGAGCACCGCCGCCCCCACGTGAAAGCCGGAGTACGGCGCGTGGGCACGCGCCTGAGCGTCCCGTGCCGCCTGCCACAGGGCACGGCGGGTGTTCTCGTCCAGCCAGAGCGGTGCCTGCAAAGCCGGGGTGTCCATTCAGACCCTTTCCTTGGTATAGGGCATGCCCAGCGCCCTGGGCGCAACGGCCTTGCCAATGAAGCCGGCCAGCAGCACCACCGTCAACACGTACGGCAGGGCCTGCACCGCCTGCACCGGCACCTCGCCCACCACCGGCAGGGCCACGCCTTGCAGGCGGATCGCCACGGCGTCAAGGAAACCGAACAGCAGGCAGGCCGCGAACGCGCCCAAGGGATGCCACTTGCCAAAAATCAGGGCCGCCAGCGCCATGAAGCCACGCCCGGCCGTCATGTGCGGCACAAAGGACGCGCTTTGCGCCAGCACCAGGTAGGCGCCCGCCAGGCCACACAACACGCCGTTGAGGGCCAGTGCCAGGTAACGCATGCGCTGCACCGACACGCCGGCAGACTCGACCATGGCCGGATTTTCGCCCACCGCACGCAGCCGCAGGCCCAGACGCGTGCGCCACAGCAGCCACCAGACGCCAGGCACCAACAGCAGCGCCACGTAGACGAGCACATTGTGACCGAGCAGCCCCTGGCCCAACACCCCGCCCAGCCAGGGCACGCCGCCCAGGGCCGCCACCACACCGGGCAGCAGCACGCCCAGGCGCACACCGTCGGGCACGGGTGGGGTCTGCCCGCCCTGGGCAAACCAGGCCGCCCCCAGCACCGCGGTGAGGCCGGCCGCGATGATGTTGATGGCCACGCCCGACACCACCTGATCGCCCGCGTGGCTGACGCAGGCCACACCGTGCAACCACGACAGCGCGGTGGCCGTGAGCAGCGCCGCCCCCAGGGCCAGCACCAGCGAGCCGCTCGACACACCGGCGGCGGCGGCGGCGAAGGCGGCAAACAGCATCTTGCCCTCCAGGCCAATGTCCACCACGCCGCTGCGCTCACTCAGCAGCCCCGCCAGGGCACACAGGATCAAGGGGGTGGCCACGCGCAGCGTGGACGCCAGCATGGAACCCCAGAACACCTCATCCATGACGCACCTCCTGCCCGCGGCGCAGCCCGGCCAGCGCACGCGCCAGCCAGGGCGCCATCACATAGGCCATGGCACCGGAAAACAACACAATGAAACCCTGCAAGGCCACCACCATGTCGCGGGTGAAGCCGGGCACCTCGAAGGCCACCTCGGCGCCGCCCTGGAACAGGGCACCGAACAGCAGGCTGGCCAACACGATGCCCGCCGGGTGGTTGCGCCCCATCAAGGCTACCGCGATGCCGGTGAAGCCGGCACCGGCCACAAAGTCCAGCAGCAGGCGCCCGCTCACGCCGGCGATCTCGTTCATGCCCACCAGGCCGGCCAGGCCGCCGGCCAGGGCCATGGACAACAGGACCTGGCCCCGCGTGTGCATGCCGGCGTAACGCGCTGCGCCCTCGCTCGCGCCCACGGTGCGCAGGCGGTAGCCGGCACGGCTGTGCCACAGGAACACATAGACCCCCACGGCCGCCGCCAGCGCAATGAACAGGCTCAGGTTCAACGGCGACGAAGGCCAGGCAATGCCCAGCCAGCCCAGCAGCTGGTGCATGCCCGGCAGGCGCGCCGAGGCCGCAAAGGACGCGCTCTCCACCGCCATGGAGCCGGCCGGCTTGAGCCAGTTGACCAGCAGATAGACCAGCAGCGTGGACGCCAGGAAGTTGAACATGATGGTGGTGATGACGATGTGGCTGCCCCGGTAGGCCTGCAGACAGGCCGGCACCAGCGCCCACGCCATGCCAGCCAGGGCCGCGCACAGCAGCATCAGCGGCAGCATCAGCCACGCGGGCAGGTAAGGCGACAGCCACAGCGCCGCCAGGCCCGCACCCAGGCCGCCGAGGATGGCCTGCCCCTCGCCGCCGATGTTGAACAGCCCGCCGTGGAAAGCCACCGCCACCGCCAGCCCGGTGAGCACGAAGGTGGTGGTGTAGTAGAGGGTGTAGCTGATGCCCCGGGGCGTGCCAAAGGCCCCTTTGACGAGCACGCCGATCACCTGCCCGGGGTCCTGGCCGATGGCCACCACCACCAGGCCGGCCACCAGCAAGGCAATGCCCAGGTTGATCAGCGGCAGCAGCAGCAGGTCGGCCCAGCGGGGCAAGGCCTGTGGGGCACTCATGGAGCGTCTCCCTGTGCCTGGGCACCACCGGCCATCAGCAGGCCCAGACGGGTTTCATCGCATTCGGCCACCGGCAGCTCGCCAGTGATCACGCCCTGGTTCATCACCACGACCCGATCGGCCAGGGCCAGGATCTCGTCGAGTTCACTGGAAACCAGCAGCACGGCGCAGCCGGCGTCGCGCATCTGGCGGATCCGGGCGTGGATGAACTCGATGGCGCCGATGTCCACACCGCGCGTGGGCTGGCCGATCAGCAGCACGCTCGGCTGTTGTCCCAGCTCACGCGCCAGCACCAGTTTCTGCTGGTTGCCGCCCGAGAACTGACCGCAGCGCAGGCCGGGGTGGCGCGGGCGCACGTCGAAGGCCGACATCATGCCGGCGGTGGCGCTGCGCATGGCCGGATGGTGCATGTGGCCGGCGCGGCTGCTGTACACCGGCAGCCCCTCGTAGCCCAGCACCGCGCCTTCCCAGGCGGCAAAACCCATGACCAGGGCGCGCGCATGGCGGTCCTCCGGCACGTGGGCCAGGCCCAGCGCGCGGGCACGGGTGGGGTCCAGCCAGGACCGGGGCACAAAGTCATGCCCGCCCAGGCTGAGCGTGCCGCTGTCGGGCACGCGCAGGCCGCTGAGCACGTCCAGCAGCTCGCTCTGACCGTTGCCCGACACCCCGGCCACACCCACCACCTCGCCTGCACGCAATGCCATGCCCACGCCGCGCAGGCGTTCCACACCCCAGGCATCCGTCAGGTGCAGGTCGCGCGCCAGCAGTCGCACCGGCCCCGGCACGTGGGCCGCGCGAGCCTGTGCCCCCAGGTGCACGCTGCGCCCCACCATGGCCTGGGCCAGCGCCTCGATGGAAGTCTCGCGCACCGTGGTGTTGAGCACCACGCGACCGGCCCGCATCACGGTGACGCCATCGCACAGGTGCATCACCTCCTTGAGTTTGTGGGTGATGATGAGGATGGTGCTGCCCTGCTCGCGCAGGCGGGCCAGCACCTCGAACAGCTGCAGGGTTTCCTGGGGTGTGAGCACCGCCGTCGGCTCGTCGAGGATGAGGATGCGCGCGCCCCGGAACAAGGCCTTGAGGATTTCCAGCCGCTGGCAGTCGCCCACGCTGAGGTCGTCCACCGGGTGGTCCAGCGCCACGTGCAGGCCGGTGCTCTGCATCAGCGCCTGCAGCCGCTCGCGCGCCTGCGCGGCCGCCGCCTGGAGCCACGGGCTGGACTCCGCACCCAGCATCACGTTCTCCAGCGCACTCATGCTGCCCACCAGCATGAAGTGCTGGTGCACCATGCCCACGCCACAGGCGATGGCGTCCTGCGCGTGGCGCAGGCGCACCGGCTGGCCAGCGATGCGGATCTCGCCGCTGTCGGCCGCGTAGAAGCCGTAGAGGATGGACATCAGCGTGCTTTTGCCGGCACCGTTTTCGCCCACCAGGGCGTGGATGGTGCCGGCCGGCACGGCCAGGTCCACCGCGTCGTTGGCCAGCACGCTGCCAAAGCGTTTGCTGATGCCCGTCATCTGCACCGCGGGCGCGGCGTGGACCACCTGCGCAGGGGTGTTCATGTGCGCTCCCGGTCGTGGGCCGCAGGGACGGGCCCGGTCGATTCGCGTGCCATGAGGGTGGGCTGACGGCGCCAATGGCGCTGTTGCGCCGTGGGCGGCTGGCCAATGCGGTCGAGCACCCGGCGCACCGCCTGCCGCCCCACCTCGCGCAAGGGTTCGCCCACCGTGCTCAGGGTCGGCTGCGTGTACTGCCCCAGTTCGATGCCATCGATGCCCATGACCGAGCAGTCGCGGGGGACCGCCACGCCGCGCTGCGCGGCAGCCCGCAGCACGCCCATGGCCATGAGGTCGTTGCCCGCCAGAATGGCGGTGAAACGGCCCTGGGCCAGGCAGTTCAGGCCTTCGCGGTGACCGGAGACGATGCCGAAATCGCCCTCGAACACCCAGTCGTCGGGCGCCGCCACGCCGACGTCGGCCAGGGCCTGGCGCCAGCCGCGCACACGTTCGCGGCTGATGGCCATGCCCAGCGGCCCACTCACGCAGGCGATGTGGCGGTGCCCCAGGCCGGTCAGGTGGCGCGTGGCCATCAGGCCGGCCTCGAAGGGATCGGCCTGCAGCACGTCGGCCCGCAACTCCTCGGCTTCGTGGTCGATCAGCAGCACCGGCATATCCTGCCGGGCCAGTTGCCGCCCCAGGGTGTCGGCCAGGCGGCCATGGTCAAACACGCCCGCCAGCACCAGCACGGCATCCACGCGGTGCGTCAGCAGGCGCTCGACCTGCCGGCTCTGCTCGGCGTCGGACAGGCGGGTGTTGCCCAGCACCACCGCGTAGCCGGCCTCGTGGGCGGCCTGCTCCACACCGAGCGTGATCTCGGCGCAGAAGGGGTTGCTGATGTCCGGCACCAACATGCCCAGCACCCGGGTCTGCGAGGCACGCAGGGAACGCGCCACCTGGCTGGGCACGTAGCCGCAGTCGCGCACCGCCTGCAGCACGCGCAGCCGCGCCGGCTCGCTCACCTTGCGCGTGCCATTGATCACGTGCGAGACCGTGGTGTAGGACACGCCGGCCAGGCGCGCCACGTCCTTGATCGAACTCATGTCCTGGGGTGACTCGTTCAGGGGACACCGCCGGGCCGGCTTTGCCGGACGGCTGGTGTCGCCCCCTGGAGGGGGGATGCGGCCACACGCAGTGGGCAAGCGACGGGGGTGGTCAATATTTGCAGGCGTTGTCGGCCATGTAGTCGGCCACCCGTATGCTGCCATCCAGGATGCCGGCCTTGGCCGCCTCCACCGCCTGCTTGACGGCGTCGGTCACCAGCGCGGCGTTGTGCTGGTCCAGGGCGTAGTCCACGCCCCCCTCCTTGAGCCCCAGCGCCGCCACCCCGGGGGTGTGCTGTTTGGCCACGTTGTAGACCGCCACGTCCACGCGCTTGAGCATGGAGGTGAGCATGGTGCCCGGGTGCAGGTGGTTCTGGTTGCTGTCCACACCAATGGCCAGCTTGCCGGCGTCCTTGGCGGCCTGGTAGACCCCGACGCCGGTGCCGCCGGCAGCGGCAAACACCACGTCGGCGCCCTTGGCGAACTGGGCCTTGGCCAGCTCGCCACCACGCGCCGGGTCGTTCCACGCGGCACCGGTGGTGCCGGTCATGTTGGCAAACACCGCCGCCTTGGGATTGGCGTGTTTGACGCCCTGCTCGTAGCCGCACTGGAATTTGCGAATCAGCGGTATGTCCATGCCGCCGACAAAACCGACCTTGCCGCTCTGGCTGGCCTTGGCCGCCATCACGCCCACCAGAAAACTGCCCTCGTGCTCCTTGAACACCACCGACTGCACGTTGGGCGCCTCCACCACCATGTCAACGATGGCGAACTTGAGCTGGGGAAACTCCTTGGCCACCTTCTCTATGCTGGAAGCCTGACCGAAACCCACGCCGATGATGGGGCTGGCCCCGCGCTCGGCCATGCGGCGTATGGCCTGCTCGCGCTGGGTTTCGTTGGCGATCTCGAAATCCAGGTAGCTCTTGCCGGTTTCCTTCTTCCAGCGCTCAATGCCGTTGTAGGCGGCTTCGTTGAAGGACTTGTCGAACTTGCCCCCCATGTCGAAGACGATGGCCGGTTGCGGGCCGGCCTCCACCGACGCGGCGGCTGGCGCCGCAGCTGCGGGAGGATCTTCCTTCTTGCCGCAGCCCACGAGCAAGGCCGTGGCGGCCAGAACAGACAACAGACCGGGTGTGGCAACACGCGCGAAGTTCATGACAGTCCCTGAATGCAATAAGTGGTTGAAGATCAAAAATCCGGGTAAAACCCGGATAGCAAACGTTTGCTATTCATCATAATAGACGGCGACCGCATTTCGGGCATTGCGTGAAAACCCTGCCCGCCACCCCACCCCAACGCAACATGAAACCCACCCCCGACTGGACAACGCTGCCCAAGGTCAGCCTGCATGAGCACATCGACGGCAGCCTGCGGCCCCAGACCCTGATCGAACTGGCGACCGAACGCGGCCTGCGCTTGCCCCACAACGAGCCCCAGGCCGTGGCGCGCTGGATGGCCGACAACGCCAACTCCGGCAGCCTGGTGCGCTACCTTGAAGGCTTTGCCTACACGGTGGAGGCCATGGCCACCGAGGCCGCCTGCGAGCGCGTGGCCTTCGAGCTGGCCGAGGACGCACGCGCCGAAGGCTGTGTGCTGGCCGAGTTCCGCATGGCCCCGCAGTTGTTCGAACCCCATGGCCTGAGCGCCGAGGCGGCCACCGAGGCCATGCTGCGCGGCCTGCAGCGCAGCACCTTGCCCTGCGGCCTCATCGTCTGCGGCATGCGCCACATGGCGCCCGAGGTGACGCTGGCCGCCGCCCAATTGGCCGCGCGCTACAAAGACCGCGGTGCCATCGGCTTTGATCTGGCTGGCCCCGAGCACGGTTTCCCCGCCACCGGCCACCGCGCCGCCATCGACGTGGCCCTGGCCGCCGGCCTGGGCCTGACGCTGCATGCTGGCGAGGCCGACGGCGGTCAGCGCGTGATCGAAGCCGGACGCCTGGGCGCCACGCGCATCGGCCACGGCGTCAACGTGGTGCGTCAGGCAGACGGCGAGCAGCCGCGCTGGAGCGACATCGCGCGCGAAATGGGCCTGCACTTCGAGGTCTGCCCCAGCAGCAACGTGCACACCGGCGCGGCCACCTCGCTGGCCGCCCACCCCATCGCCGCCATGGTGGCCGCCGGGCTGAGCCTGTCCTGCTCGACCGACAACCGCCTCATGTCGGACACCACGCTGTGCGCCGAACTGCAGGCCGTGCACGACCAGGCGGGCGTTTCGGTGGCGGCCATCGTGGCCATGCAGGCGGCAGGCATGCGCGCCAGCTTCCTGCCACCGGCCCAGCGTGACGCGGCACTGGCCCAGTTGCAAGCCTGGCAGGACGCGCAGACGGGCGGCACGTCCAGCACCTGAGCACCCTGGCACACATGAGCGCCCACCCATGCGCAAGCCCAGCCCACGACATGGGCGGTCACCGCCTTCAGCGCCTCTGCAACGATGGCCACCGGGGCGACGTGCCGCTGGCACAGGTGAGCTTCGTGCGCACCCCATTCGGCTCGAACAGACCATCGCACCCGAAGTGACAAGCCGCTGGGCCGATCAGGTCCTGGCCTCTTTGCCTGCCATCCCCAGGAGCCCCGCATGAACATCCTCAAACCGCTCTCGACCCTGGCCGCCGTGGTGGTGCTGGCCGCCTGCGCCGGCACCGCGGGCGGCCCGCCCCCCGAGGCTGCACCGTTGACGCTGCACATCGCCCACATCAACGACCACCACTCGCAACTGGACCCCCAGCCCGGCGCCGAACTGCTGCTGGAGGGCCGGCCCACGCGGGTGTCGCTGGGCGGCTTCGCGCGCATCACGCGCGTGTTCCGCGAGCTGGAGGCCAGCACGCCCCACCTGCTGAAGCTGCACGCAGGCGACGCCATCACCGGCACGCTGTACTACACCTTCTTCCGTGGCGCGGCCGATGCCCGGCTCATGAACACCGTGTGTTTCGACGCCTTCGTGCTGGGCAACCACGAGTTCGACGACGGCGACCAGACGCTGCGCGGTTTTCTCGATGAACTGGCCCAGGGCGACTGCCAAACGCCGGTGCTGGCGGCCAACGTGCTGCCCGCGCCCGGCTCGCCGCTGGCGCCCGATGGCAGCCGCTCGCCGCTGCGGCCCCACACCATCAAAACCGTGGGTGGTGTGCGCGTGGGCATCGTCGGCATCGACATCGTGGACAAGACGGTCAACGCCTCGCGCCCGCTGGCCAGCACCCGGTTTCTCGACGAGGTGGAGACGGCGCAGCGCGAGATCGATGCGCTGCGGCGCCAGGGGGTCGAGCACATCGTCCTGCTGACCCACCAGGGCTATGGCCGCGATCAGGCCATGGCCGCCCGGCTCAGCGGGGTGGACGTGATCATTGGCGGCGATTCGCACAGCCTGCTGGGCGACTTCAGCGCCCTGGGACTTTCCAGCGCTGGTGCCTACCCCACGCAGGTGCGCAACCGCGACGGCGACACCGTCTGCATCGGCCAGGCCTGGGAGTACGCCAAGGCCGTGGGTCTGATGCGCGTGGCCTTCGACCGCGCCGGCCGCGTGTTGTCCTGCGGCGGCCAGGCCTCGCTGGTGATAGGCGAGCCATTCGCACGCCAGGACGCACAAGGCAAGTGGGCCCCCATGTCTGCGGCCGAACAGGCGGCCCTGGTGCAAGGCCTGCAGGCCCAGCCCGCGCTGCGCGTGGTGGCGCCCGATGCCCGCGCCAGCGAAGCGCTGTTGCGCTACGCGTCCCGCGTGGAAACCGAAAAGGCTCGCCACATTGGCCAGGCCAGCGAGGCCTTGTGCCTGGTGCGCGTGCCCGGCGAAGCCACCAACCGCAGCGCCTCGGTGGCCGGCTGCGAGGCGGCCAACACCCTGGCGCGCGGCAGCGACGCCGCCCAGGCCGTGGCCGAAGCCTTTCTGGCCACCAGTCGGCGTGCGTCCATCGCACTTCAAAACGCCGGCGGCGTGCGCGTGCCCATCCCGGCCGGCAGCGTCAGCATGAACACCGCCGTGTCCATGCTGCCGTTCACCAACACCTTGGTCGAGCTGGACCTCAGCGGTGCGGAGATCCGCGCCGCGCTGGAAGACGCGGTCAGCAACCACCTGGACCGCAAGTCGTCCGACGGCTCGCATCCCTACGCCGCCGGCCTGCGCTGGGACCTGGACATGAGCCAGCCCAAGGGCCGGCGTTTTGCGAACCTGCAGGTGCGCGACCGCACCAGCGGCCAGTACCGCCCACTCGACGGGGGCGCGCGCTACACCGTGGTCACCAACGACTTCATCGCCTCCGGCAAGGACGGCTACACCACCCTGGGACAGGCCTACGCACAAGGCCGCTTCGAGAACACCTACCTGCTCTACACCCAGAGTTTTGCCGACCACCTGGTGGCCCGCCAGCCCCTGACCCGTCCCGCGCGTGGCGACTACGCGCACCAGAAAGTGATCAGCGCCACAGGGCAGGCGCTGCCTTGAGCCGTTGCCGTCAGGGGTAAAAGACCAGCGTCCGGTACCCTGCCAGCGCCTCGCCCACCGGCCCGTCGATGAGCACATCCACGCGCAAAGTCAGCGTGTTGCTTGCCGGCACGGCTGCGGGCGCAGCGGGCAGCTCGGCGGGCAGGATCACACGGCGCAGCAACAACTGGTCGCGCACATCGGTCAGGCTCACTTCAAGCGCAGGCATGGCCAGCTCGAACACCGACGCGTTGCGCAACACCACCTCCAACGCATAGCGGCCATTGCCCCGGCGCGCCAGCGTGGTGCTGTCTATGCTGAGCGCCTGCACCCACCGCAGGGGCTCGACGCGGCAGCCCAGGGGCTCGCACAGCGCGCTCAGGGCAGGGCGCAGGTCGGGCCGCAAGGCGGCAATGCGATCACGCTCGAACAGCACCCACTGCAACAACAGGCCCACGCACAGCAGCAGGCTGAGCAAGGCCAGGCTCCAGCGCACGGCCGGCCGCTGCCACCAGGCCCGGCGTTGCGCCTGGCGCACAAAACCCACCTGTTCGGGAAATGCTGACAGCGCCGCTTCGCTGGCCTCCAGGTCGTTGGTTTCCTCGGGCACAGGTGGCAACAGCTCGGCCGCAGGCGGCAGGTCGTACATCGAGTCGGGCGCGTCCTCCGGCAGCGTCGAATCACTCTGAGGTTCGGGCGGCACGACCGGCTCAGGCGGCTGAACAGGTTCGGGTTCGGGTTCGGGCTGCGGCCAGGCATCGGCTTGTGCGCTGGGGGGCGGTGGATCGGAGAGCAGTGGCGCAGGACCGGGCGCGGGAGCGGCCTCTGGCAGCGGGGCCAGTTGGGCCGAAGCGTCGAACACCTCGCCACATTGGCCGCAGCGCACCCATCCGTCCGAGATCTTGAGCTGATCGGACACCACCTTGAAATGGGTGGCACAGGCGGGGCATCGGGTGACGAAGCTCATTGCGGGCGATTGTAGGGGCGCAGCCCACGGGTTCACACGGGTTCGCGCTCATCGCCATGTTCACAGGCCACAGGCGTTGCCGCTACAGTGTCCACCTTGTTTTGCATTCTCTGACGCCATGAACTACACGCAGAAACTCACCCTGTCCATGCTGGTGCCCACAGGCATGGTGGCCGGTGCCGGCGGCGCGGTGGGACTGGGCGCCTGGTGGCTGCATGCGCACACGGCGCAGGCCACACCCGCGCAGCTGGCCACCTGGATTGCCACGGGCGGCTGGCTGGTGGTGTTGCTCACCGTGGTCTGCGTGGCCACCTGCCTGGGCTTCACGGTGTGGATACGGCGCACCGCCACCCGGGTGCTCGGCGCCGATCCGTCGCGTGCGCGGCGCGTCCTCTCGGACCTGGCGGCTGGCCAGCTCGACATGGACATCCCGCAAGCGCCAGTGGGCAGCCTGATGGCGTCGCTGGGACAGCTGGTCGGGCAGCTGCAGTCCAGCCTGGGGCGCATACAGACGGCCACCCACACCGTCTCGGCTGTGTCGGGCGAGATGGCACAAGGCAACCTGGACCTGAGCCAGCGCACCGACCAGGGTGCCCAGCGCCTGCAACAGGTGGTGTTGGACATGCAGGCACTGAGCGAGCACATCACACAGGCCGGCCAGGCAACGCAGGAGGCCGATCGGTTGACGGGCCGCGCCGCCACAGCGGCCCAGCAGGGCGGTGACGTGGTCTCGCGGGTGGTGTTGACCATGGACGGCATGCACGCGGACAGCCAGCGCATGAACGACATCATCGGCGTCATCGACAGCATCGCGTTTCAGACCAACATCCTGGCCCTGAACGCGGCAGTGGAAGCGGCGCGCGCGGGCGAACTGGGGCGTGGTTTTGCGGTGGTGGCGGCGGAAGTGCGCACGCTGGCCACGCGCAGCGGCGCGGCGGCGGCCGAAATC
Organism: uncultured Hydrogenophaga sp.; assembly: GCA_964442375.1. GTDB lineage: Bacteria > Pseudomonadota > Gammaproteobacteria > Burkholderiales > Burkholderiaceae_C > Hydrogenophaga. The sequence continues at coordinate 15,923 of CAYUAH010000034.1, forward strand.
CGGCAGCTGATCACGACCTCCACCCGCAAGGTGGCCGACGGCGCCACGCTGGTGCGCGACGCCGGCCAGGCGATGCAGGACATCGTCCACACCGTGGGCGAGGTGGGTCGCGTGATGGAACGGTTGAGCCAGTCCAGCACACAGCAGGCACACGGCGTGACGGGCATGCAGCAGGCCATTGATGACCTGGACCACATGACCCAGCAGAACGCGGCCCTGGTGGAAGAATCTGCCGCCGCAGCCGACCAGTTGCGTCAGCAGGCGCAACAGCTGGTCGATGCCGTGAGCATGTTCAGGCTGCGCGGCTCGCAACAGGCCATCGCCTGGGGCGCGTGAGGCCCGTTCAGCCGCGCCGCGCCGTCATCAGCACCCAGCCATCGAGCTCGTCGGCGACGTCCAGCGCCAGCCAGGGTGCGTAGGCGGCTTTCAGCTCGTCCACCTGGCGCGACAGGATGCCGGCCAGCACCAGGTGCCCGCCCTCGGCCACATGGGCACACAGCAGCGGGGCCAGCACCTTGAGCGGCGTGGCCAGGATGTTGGCCAGCACCACCTGGTAGACGCCCTGCGCCTGGTCGGGCAGGCCGGCGTGCAGCGTCACGTGGTTGTTGGCCGCGTTCAGGCGGGTGGATTCCACGGCAGCGGGGTCGATGTCCACCGCCACGATGTCGGCCGCGCCCTGCTTGGCCGCGCCGATGGCCAGGATGCCCGAGCCACAGCCGTAGTCGAGCACGCGTTGGCCCGCCAGGTCGCGTGCCGCCACCCAGCGCAAACACATGCGCGTGGTGGGATGGGTGCCGGTGCCAAAGGCCAGACCGGGGTCCAGGCGGATGACCTGGCGTGCCTGGGCCGGCGGTTCGTGCCAGCTCGGCACGATCCAGAAGCTGGGCGTGATCTCGACCGGATCGAACTGCGACTGCGTCAGGCGCACCCAGTCCTGGTCGGCCAGCGCAGTGATGGCCAGGACTTCGCAACCATCGAAGAAATCCTGCGCCTGCAACAACGCCGACGCTTCGCGCGCTGGAGCCTCTTCGCTGAACAAAGCGACCACACGCGAGCGCTGCCAGCCGGCCTTGGGCGGCGGCATGCCGGGCTCGCCGAACAGCGCCTGCTCGGCCTCGGTCAAGGCGTCGGCGTCTTCCACCGACACACTCAAGGCGTCCAGCGCCTCCAGCGCCTCGCTCAGCGTCTCGACGCGGTCTTCGGGGGCGAGCAGGGTCAGTTCAAACATCAGCGAACCCGTTTAGACAGCCACTCTTCGAGGTAGTGGATGTTGGTGCCACCGGCCACGAAGTTGGCGTCCACCATCAGTTCGCGGTGCAGCGGGATGTTGGTCAGGATGCCTTCGACCACCGTTTCACTCAGCGCCGTGCTCATGCGCGCCAGCGCCTGTTCGCGGGTGTCGCCGTGCACGATGATCTTGCCAACCATGGAGTCGTAGTTGGGCGGCACGAAGTAGTTGGCGTAGACGTGCGAGTCCACCCGCACACCGGGGCCACCCGGCGCGTGCCAGGTGGTCACGCGGCCCGGCGAGGGCGTGAACTTGTAGGGGTCTTCGGCGTTGATGCGGCACTCGATGGCGTGACCACGCAGCACGATCTGGCGCTGGGTGAAGGGCAGCTTTTCGCCGGCCGCCACCGCGATCTGGGTGCGCACGATGTCGATGCCGGTGATCCACTCGGTCACCGGGTGCTCCACCTGCACGCGGGTGTTCATCTCAATGAAATAGAACTCGCCGTTCTCGTACAGGAACTCGAAGGTGCCGGCACCCCGGTAGCCAATCTTCTTGCACGCGGCCGCGCAGCGTTCGCCGATCTTTTCGATCAGGCGGCGCGGGATGCCCGGCGCCGGCGCTTCCTCGATCACCTTTTGGTGGCGGCGCTGCATGGAGCAGTCGCGCTCGCCCAGGTAGACCGCGTTGCGGTGCTGGTCGGCCAGGATCTGGATTTCGATGTGGCGCGGGTTCTGGAGAAACTTCTCCATGTACACCTCGGGGTTGCCAAAGGCGGCTCCCGCTTCGGCCTTGGTGGTCTGCACCGCGTGCAGCAGGGCGGCTTCGGTGTGCACCACCCGCATGCCACGCCCACCGCCACCGCCTGCGGCCTTGATGATGACCGGGTAGCCGATGGCCTTGGCGGTGCGCTTGATCACCGCCGGATCGGCCGGCAATGCGCCTTCAGAACCGGGCACACAAGGCACGCCGGCGCGGATCATGGCCTGCTTGGCCGACACCTTGTCACCCATCATGCGGATGGATTCGGGCGTGGGGCCGATGAACTTGAAGCCGCTTTTCTCGACGCGTTCGGCGAAGTCGGCGTTTTCGCTCAGGAAGCCGTAACCGGGGTGGATGGCCTCGGCATCGGTCACTTCGGCGGCCGAAATGATGGCCGGCATGTTGAGGTAGCTCAGGCCAGACGGCGCGGGGCCTATGCACACCGCCTCGTCGGCCAGCTTCACGTACTTGGCTTCGCGGTCGGCCTCTGAATAGACCATCACCGCCTTGATGCCCATCTCCCGGCAGGCGCGCTGTATCCGCAGGGCGATTTCGCCGCGGTTCGCAATCAGGATTTTCTTGAACATGGCGAGGTGCCGCTCACTCAATGATGAACAGCGGCTGGCCGTATTCCACCGGCTGGCCGTTCTCGACCAGGATCTGCGTCACGGTGCCGCTCTTGTCGGC
>CAYUAH010000035.1:0-18347 GCA_964442375.1 uncultured Hydrogenophaga sp.
ACCTTGATGTCCTCGGCATCCTTGGTAGGCGTGCGCAGGGCCATGGCGATGTCGCTGGTGATCAGGTCGCCGGCAATGGGAATCACCGCCGTGTGGCGGATGGCGCCACCCGCGAAGATGGCCACGTCGGTGGTGCCGGCGCCGATGTCCACCAGGGCCACGCCGAGTTCCTTCTCGTCGTCGGTCAGGATGGACTGACTGGAGGCCAGCGGGTTGAGCATGAGCTGGTCCACTTCCAGGCCACAGCGGCGCACGCACTTGATGATGTTCTCGGCCGCGCTCTGTGCACCGGTGACGATGTGCACCTTGGCCTCCAGGCGGATGCCGCTCATGCCGATGGGCTCCTTCACCTCCTGGCCGTCGATCACGAACTCCTGCGGCTCCACCAGCAGCAGGCGCTGGTCGGTGGAGATGTTGATGGCCTTGGCGGTTTCGATCACGCGGGCCACGTCGGCCGGCGTCACTTCCTTGTCCTTGATGGCCACCATGCCGCTGCTGTTGATGCCACGGATGTGGCTGCCGGTGATGCCCGTGTAGACCCGGGCGATGCGGCAGTCGGCCATCAGTTCGGCCTCTTTCAAGGCCTGCTGGATGCTTTGAACCGTGGCGTCGATGTTGACCACCACACCGCGCTTGAGGCCGTGGCTGGGCGCCACGCCCAGGCCGGCCAGCTTGAGCACACCGCCCTGCTGCACCTCGGCCACCACCACCATGATCTTGGAGGTGCCGATGTCGAGTCCGACCACGAGGTCCTTGTATTCCTTGGCCATGATTGCTGTTCGTGTTATCTGTGGGTGGGCGTGGGTTTGGAAGCGGGTCTGGACGCGGCGCGGGCGGCAGCAGCCGCCGCCAGCGCTGCGTTTTTGGCGGCGGTCGCGGCGTCCACGGTGGACACGCCTTTCATGCGCACCGCGTAGCCATTGGGGTAGCGCAGGTCGGCCGATTCGATGTCGCGCTGGTAGCGGGTGGTGACCTGACCGACCGTGGCCACAAACTGCGCTGCGCGGGCCATGAGTTCGCTGGGTTCACCCCGGCCCAGTTCGATCTGGGCCTGGTTGGACAGGCGCACACGCCAGCTGCCACGCGGGCTCAGCTCCAGGCGCTTGATGTCGAGTTCGATGCGGCCAAACACGCTGCTGAGGTCCCGGTACAAGGCCAGCACCTGCGGCGCCTGGTCGTCGGGGCCGGCCAGCTCCACCAAGGTGTCGCTGTACTGGCTGTCGAGGCTGTCCGGGTTGGCCTGGAACACCTGACCCTGGGTGTTGACCAGTTTGTCTTCGCCGGCATCGCCCCACCAGGCCACGGCCTGGTGCTCGGTCAGCGTGACCTTGAGCCGGTTGGGAAACTCGCGCTGCACCACCGCCTGACGGACCCAGGGCACCGACTCGAACAGCGTGCGTGCGTCGCGCAGGTCCAGCGTCAGGAAGGAGCCACTCAGGCGGTTGGCGATGTGGGCGCGCAAGGCCACCACGTTCTGGTGTGCCACGTCCCCTTGAACCTTGATGCCCGCGACGTGCCACGACGGGTGGCGCACCAGCCACAAGCCGCCCGCACTCAGCCCCATGAGCACGAACAACGCCAACAGCAACTGGGTGGCCAGTGCCATCAGGCGGATGTCGTTGGGGGTGTCGAGCACGGGGTTCATGAACGAGCAAGGTTCAGGCGTTGTCCAGCGTGGCAGCGGCCAACACCTGTTGGCACAGTGCCGGGTAATCGATGCCTGCCGCGCGCGCCGACATGGGCACCAGCGAGTGGCCGGTCATGCCGGGCGAGGTGTTGATCTCCAGCAGGTAAGGCTTGCGGGTGCCGGCGTCGATCATGACGTCGGCGCGGGCCCAGCCGCGGCAGCCCAGGGTCTGGAAGGCCTCCAGCACCAGCGCCTGGATGCGCGCCTCTTCGCCCTCGGGCAGGCCGCAGGGCACCAGGTACTGGGTGTCGTCGGTGAAGTACTTGTTCTGGTAGTCGTAGTTGCCATCGGGCGCCACGATGCGGATCACTGGCAGCGCATGGGCTGCGTCGCCCGTGCCCAGCACCGGGCAGGTCACCTCGTCGCCGGCGATGAACTGCTCGCACAGCACCAGCGGGTCGTGTTGCGCGGCGAGGCGGTAGGCCTCGTCGCACTGGGCCGCGTCCACCACCTTGGTCAGGCCTATGGTGGAGCCCTCGCGCGCGGGCTTGACGATCATGGGCTTGCCCAGGGCCGCAAAAGCCTCGTGCGTTTCTGCGGCACTGCTCACCTGACGCCACCCCGGCGTGGGCAGGCCCACGGCCGACCAGATGCGCTTGGTCATGACCTTGTCCATGGCCACGCTCGACGCCAGCACGCCCGAACCGGTGTACGGAATGCCCAGCAGCTCCAGCGCACCCTGCACCGTGCCGTCTTCGCCGAAGCGGCCATGCAGGGCGATGAAGCAGCGGGTGAAGCCCTCACGCTTGAGCTCGGCCAGATCGCGCTCGGCGGGGTCAAAGGCGTGGGCGTCCACGCCCTTCTCGCGCAGGGCCTGCAGCACGCCGGTGCCCGACATCAGCGAGACCTCGCGTTCGGCCGACCGACCACCCATCAGGACGGCGACCTTGCCCAATTCACGTTGAGCGTTGGGGGTTGAGGGTTGAGCGTTTAGAGTCACTTTGTTTCTCCCGGCTGAACGCCCAACGCTGAACGCTCAATCACTTTCTGGGGCACCGCGCCAATCGAGCCTGCGCCCATGCACAGCACCACGTCACCGTCGCGCGCGTTGTCCAGAATGGCTTGCGGCATGTCGGCGATGTCGTCCACAAACACCGGCTCCACCTTGCCCGCCACGCGCAACGCCCGCGCCAGGCTGCGGCCGTCGGCGGCCACGATGGGCGCTTCGCCGGCGGCGTAGACCTCGGACAGCAGCACCGCATCGGCGTGACCAATGACCTTGACGAAGTCCTCGAAACAATCGCGTGTGCGCGTGAAGCGGTGGGGCTGGAAAGCCAGCACCAGGCGCCGACCGGGAAAGGCCCCGCGCGCGGCGGCCAGCGTGGCCGCCATTTCCACCGGGTGGTGGCCGTAGTCGTCGATCACCGTGTACCGGCCGCCGTCGCGCGCGGCCACGTCGCCGTAGCGCTGGAAGCGGCGGCCCACGCCCTTGAAGCCGGCCAGGGCGCGCAACAGCGCTTCGTCGGGCACGTTCAGCTCCACCGCCACGGCGATGGCGGCCAGGGCGTTCTTCACGTTGTGTTCGCCGGCCAGGTTGAGCACCACATCAAGGTCGGGCAGGACCACGCCGTTGCGGCGCTGCACCGTGAAGTGCATCTGCCCATGGGCGGCACGCACGTTGACGGCCCGCACCTCGGCGCCCTCGTTGAAGCCGTAGCTGGTGACCGGGCAGGACACCTGCTGCACGATGTCGCGCACGGCCGGGTCGTCGGTGCACAGGATGGCCACGCCGTAAAAAGGCATGCGGTGCAGGAAGTCCACGAAGGCCTGCTTGAGACGGCCAAAGTCGTGGCCGTAGGTCTCCATGTGGTCGGCGTCGATGTTGGTGACGACGGCCATCACGGGCAGCAGGTTGAGGAAGGACGCATCGGACTCGTCGGCCTCGACCACGATGTGGTCGCCGCTGCCCAGCCGCGCGTTGGCACCCGCGCTGTTGAGGCGCCCGCCGATCACGAAGGTGGGGTCCAAACCCGCCTCGGCCAGCACGCTGGCCACCAGGCTGGTGGTGGTGGTCTTGCCGTGTGTGCCGGCGATGGCGATGCCCTGCTTCAGGCGCATCAGTTCAGCCAGCATCAGCGCGCGTGGCACGACGGGGATTTTTTTCTCGCGCGCAGCGATCACCTCGGGGTTGTCGCTTTGCACGGCGGTGGACGTGACCACCGCGTCCGCGCCCGCGATGTGGGCCTTGGCGTGCCCCACGTGTGTGGCGATGCCCAGGCCGGCCAGGCGGCGCAGCGTGGCGCTGTCCGACAGGTCGGAGCCGGAAATGGTGTAGCCCAGGTTGCACAGCACCTCGGCGATGCCGCTCATGCCCGAGCCCCCAATGCCCACAAAATGGATGTGACGCACCGCGTGTTTCATGCGCTGCCTCCTGTCAGTTCTTCACAGGCGCCCACCACTTCGCGGGTCGCCGTTGTTTTTTCCAGTTGTTTGGCCTTCGCGGCACGCGCGAGCAGTTCAGCGCGGTCCAGCGTGGCCAGCGTGTTCGCCAGGCCTTGTGGCGTGAGTTCGGTTTGTGGCACCAGCCAGCCCGCGCCCTGGTCCACCAGGAAACGCGCGTTGGTCGTCTGGTGGTCGTCCACCGCCGCCGGGAAGGGCACGAACAGCGCGGCCGCGCCGACGGCGGCGATTTCGGTCACGGTGCTGGCGCCGGCGCGGCAGACAATCAGGTCGGCCTCGGCAAAGGCACTGGCCGTGTCGTCGATGAAGGGCGTGAGCTCAGCGGCCACACCGGCAGCGGCGTAGTTGGCGCGCAGTTCGTCGATTTGTTTCGCGCCGCTCTGGTGGGTCACCAGCGGGCGTTGTGCCTCGGGCAACAAGGCCAGGGCCTTGGGCACGATGTCGTTGAGCGCGCGTGCGCCCAGGCTGCCCCCCACCACCAGCAGCTTCAGCGGACCGCTGCGCCCGGCAAAACGCTCTGCCGGCGCGGCCTGCTGCGTGAAGGCCACACGCAGCGGGTTTCCCACCCATATGCCTTTCGGCATGGCCTTGGGGAATGCGGTGAACACACGGTCGGCCACACCGGCCAACACCTTGTTGGCCAGGCCGGCCACCGAGTTCTGTTCATGCAGCACCAGCGGCTTGCCGGCCAGCACGGCCATCATGCCGCCCGGAAAGGTGATGTAGCCGCCCAGGCCCACCACCACGTCGGGCTGGACCCGGCGCACCACCTGCAGCGCCTGCCAGAAGGCGCGCAGCAGGCGCAGCGGCAGCAGGGCCAGCGTCAGCAGGCCTTTGCCCCGCACGCCGCCAAATTCGACCGCCTCGAAAGCGAAACCGCGCGGGGGCACCAGCTGGGCTTCCATGCTGGCGGGTGCGCCCAGCCAGTGCACGCGCCAGCCACGTTCGCGCAAGGCCTCGGCCACGGCCAGCCCCGGAAAGATGTGACCACCCGTGCCGCCCGCCATCACCAATGCGGTCCTGTTCATGGCCGCCCCCCGCGCATCAACTGCTTGTTCTCGTAGTCCACCCGCAGCACGATGGCCAACGCGATCAGGTTGAGCAGGATGGCCGAACCGCCGTAGCTCATCAGCGGCAGCGTCAGGCCCTTGGTCGGCAAGGCGCCCAGGTTGACGCCAATGTTGATGAAGGCCTGGAAGCCCACCCACAAGCCCACTCCCTGTGCCACCAGGCCGGCAAACACCTGGTCCAGCGCGATGGCCTGGCGGCCGATCACCATGATGCGGCGGGTCAGCCACATGAAGAGTGCAATCAGGGTCAGCACGCCTATCAGGCCAAATTCCTCGCCGATCACGGCCAGCAGGAAGTCGGTGTGGGCTTCGGGCAGCCAGTGCAGTTTCTCCACGCTGCCGCCCAGGCCAACACCAAAAATTTCGCCCCGGCCGATGGCGATCAGCGCGTGCGAGAGCTGGTAGCCCTTGCCCAGGGCGTGGTCCTCGCTGAAGGGATCGAGGTAGGCAAAGATGCGCTCGCGCCGCCATTCGCTGGACAACACGATGACGGCAAACGCGCCCACCACCAGCAGCGCGATCAGGAAGAACATGCGGGCGTTGACACCGCCCAGGAACAGGATGCCCATGGCGATCACCACGATGACCATGAAGGCACCCATGTCGGGCTCGGCCAACAGCAGCACGCCCACCAGCACCACGGCCACACCCATGGGGGTGACGGCCTTGAAGAAGTGCTCCTTCACGTCCATCTTGCGCACCATGTAGCTCGACGCGTACAGCAGCACCGCCAGCTTGGCCAGCTCGGAGGGCTGGAAGCTCATGAAGCCGACCGAAATCCAGCGCCGCGCACCGTTGACCACCGAGCCCACGCCCGGAATCAGCACCGCCACCAACAGGGCAATGGCCGCCATGAACAGCCAGGGCGCCAGGCGCTCCCACACCCGCAGCGGCAGTTGGAAAGACACCAGGGCGCCGACCAGGCCGATACCGATGAAAAGCGCGTGCCGGGTCACGAAATGCGTGTGCGCATAGCGGGCAAAACGCGGGTTGTCGGGCAAGGCGATGGAGGCCGAGAACACCATCACCAGGCCCCAGGCCAGCAGCGCCACCACCACCCAGACCAGGGGCTGGTCGAAACCGGCGGCAGCGACCGGGCGCGTGCGGGCGCTGTCGTAGCTGCCGGTCTGAAGGCGCACCGGCAGTTCGCCCACGGCCTCGGACGCTGCGCGGCCCAAACCGAGTTTTTGCAGCATGGCGTGTGACCAGCTCACAGCGGCTCCCCCGCTTCCGTGGCCAGGTCCCGCACCGCCGCCACAAACACCTCGGCCCGGTGGCCGTAGTTGCGGAACATGTCCATGCTGGCGCAGGCCGGCGACAGCAACACGGCGTCGCCCGGCTGGGCCTGTTGCGCTGCCAGCCTGGTGGCGGCCTCCAGCGTGTCGGCGTCGAGCACAGGCACGCCCGTGGCGTCCAGCGCCTCGCGGATCAGGCTCGCGTCGCGGCCAATCAGCACCACGGCGCGCACGTGGCGCGCCACCGCATCGGCCAGCGGCGAGAAGTCCTGCCCCTTGCCGTCGCCGCCCAGGATGACCACCAGTCGGCGCTCGGCCCCCAAGCCATTGAGCGCGGCCAGCGTGGCCCCGACGTTGGTGCCCTTGCTGTCGTCGAAATACTCGACCTCGTGGATGATGGCCACCGGCTCCACACGGTGTGGCTCGCCCTGGTATTCGCGCAGGCCGTGCAGCATGGGGCCCAGCGGCGCGCCGGCGGCGCTGGCCAGCGCCAGCGCGGCCAGGGCGTTGGACGCGTTGTGGCGGCCCCGGATGCGCAGCGCCTCGGCGGGCATCAGCCGCTGCATGTAGACCTCGACCTCGGCCGACTCACCGCGCTTGGGCTTGCGGGTTTCGTCCAGCGCCAGGGCCCGCACCAGCCAGGCCATGCCATTGACCTCTTCGATACCCCAATCGCCCGGACGGGTCGGTTGGTCGGTGCCGAACGTGGCGTGCGCGCGCGCCGGCAGGGTGCGCGTGAGCTTGCCTTCGCGCTGGGTGATGGGTTGCGGGCGCAGGGCCATCACCTGTTCGTCCTGGCGGTTCAGCAGCATCAGGCCGGTGCTGCCAAAAATGCGTGCCTTGTCGGCGGCGTAGGCGTCCATGCCACCGTGCCAGTCCAGGTGGTCCTGGGTGATGTTGAGCACCGTGGCCGCCGTGGGCTCGAAATCGCGCACGCCGTGGAGCTGGAAGCTGGACAGCTCCAGCACCCAGGCCTGGGGCAGTGCCTCGGCGTCCAGGCGTTCGCCCAGCTGTTCCAGCATGGACGGCCCGATGTTGCCGGCCACCACCACGTCCCAGCCCGCGCGCTCCAGCAGCAGGCCGGTGAGGGACGTGACCGTGGTCTTGCCATTGGTGCCGGTGATGGCCAACACCTGCGGGCGGTAGGGCGCGGCTTCGTCTGCGGCCATGGCCTTCAGGGCCGACACGAACAGATCCAGCTCGCCCACCACCGGCACACCCTGGGCAGCGGCGGCATCGGCCAGCGCCTGCCATTGCGCCGGCGCCAGGCCGGGGCTGCGCGCCACCAGCGCATAAGGCGCACCGTCAAGCAGTGCGGGTGCAAACTCACCACTCAGCACCCGCGCCGTCGGCACGCTCTGGCGCAAGGCATCTGCCTGCGGCGGCGCCTCGCGGGTGTCGATGACAGTCACCTCTGCGCCCAAACGATCACACCAGCGTGCCATGGCCAGACCCGAGGCGCCCAGGCCCAGCACCAGCACCCGGCGGCCTTGCAGCACGGGCGCGAGGGCGGGCACGGCGGCGCTCGCCGGCTCGTTGGGGGTGGTCGCGTTCTCGACTTGCATCAGCGCAGCTTCAGGGTGGACAGGCCGACCAGGCACAACAACATGGTGATGATCCAGAAGCGGACCACGACCTGGGTTTCCTTCCAGCCGGACTTCTCGAAGTGGTGGTGCAGCGGCGCCATCTTGAACAGACGCCGGCCTTCGCCGTAACGGCGCTTGGTGTACTTGAACCAGGTCACCTGCAACATCACGGACAAGGCCTCGACCACAAAAATGCCGCCCATGATGGCCAGCACGATCTCTTGGCGCACGATGACGGCGATGGTGCCCAGCGCGCCGCCCAGCGCCAGCGCCCCCACGTCGCCCATGAAGACCTGGGCCGGGTGGGTGTTGAACCACAGAAAGGCCAGGCCAGCGCCGGCCATGGCGGCGCAGAAGATGAGCAGTTCGCCCGCGCCCGGAATGTAGGGCAGCAGCAGGTACTTGGAGAACACCGAACTGCCGGTGACATAAGCGAACACGCCCAGGGCCGAGCCCACCATCACCACCGGCATGATGGCCAGGCCGTCCAGGCCGTCGGTGAGGTTGACCGCGTTGCTGGCGCCCACGATGACCAGGTAGGTCATCACCACAAAACCGACCACGCCCAGCGGGTAGCTGATTTCCTTGAAGAAAGGCAGCAGCAGACCCGAGTGTGGCGGCAGGTCCACCGTGAAGCCGGAGGCCACCCAGCCGAAGAACAGCTCCAGCACACGGCTGTTGCTGCTCTCGGAAATGCTGAACACCAGGTAGAAAGCGGCCACCAGGCCGATCAGCGACTGCCAGAAGTACTTCTCGCGCGAACGCATGCCTTCGGGGTCTTTGTGCACCACCTTGCGCCAGTCGTCCACCCAGCCGATGGCGCCAAAACCCAGGGTCACGATGAGCACGATCCAGACGAAGCGGTTGCTCAGGTCGAACCACAGCAGCGTGGACACGGCGATGGAGAACAGGATGAGCACGCCGCCCATGGTGGGCGTGCCGCTTTTGCTCAGGTGCGTCTGCATGGCGTAGCCGCGAATCGGCTGGCCGATCTTGAGCGCAGTCAAACGTCGGATGAACACCGGGCCGGCGGCCACACCCAGCAACAGCGCCGTCATGGCGGCCATGACGGCACGGAAGGTGATGTACTGGAACACCCGCAGGAAACCGAATTCGGGCGACAGGCCCTGCAGCCATTGCGCCAGATGGATCAACATGTCTTGTCCCCTTGTGTGGCGGCGTCTTGCAAGGCCTGGACCACGCGCTCCATGCGCATGAAGCGCGAGCCCTTGACCAGCACGCTGCCCGCGCCGCCCGACGACGCCAGCACAGCCTGCTGCAGTGCGTCGAAATCATCGAAAAATGCCAGACGGGTCGCCCCCATGTCGCCAGTGACGCCCGGTACGGACTGGGCAAACCAGTTGCCGGTGCACAGCACCTGTTCCATCCCGAGGGCGGCCGCGTGGCGCAACACCTCCTGGTGGAAGGCGACGCCGGACTCTCCCACCTCGCCCATGTCGCCCAGCACCAGCAGCCGGGGGGCGGGCAAGGTCGCCAGCACCTCGATGGCGGCGCGCACCGAATCCGGGTTGGCGTTGTAGCTGTCGTCCACCAGGGTGATGGCGCGACCGTTCAGCGTGAGCGGCAGGCAACGTGAACGGCCCTTGACCGGCTCGAACGCCGCCAGGCCCTGGGCCACCGCCGCCGGCGGCACACCGGCCGCCAGCGCGCTGGCGATCACGGCCAGTGCGTTGCGCAGGTTGTGGCGGCCCGGAATGCGCAGCGCGCAACGCAACTCGCCCTGCGGCGTCTGCGCCGCCAACTGCCAGGCGGCGCCTTGCCATTCGCCCTCGCCCCACACGTCGGCCCCATGGTCGGTGTCGCTGAAGGTCATGACACGGTGGCCTGTGGCCAGTTCGCGCCACAAGGGGGTATGGTCGTCGTCGGCGGGGAACACCGCCACGCCGTTCGCGGGCAAGGCCCCGAACACAGAGGCGTTCTCACGCGCCACGGCTTCCACCGTGGCCATGAACTCCTGGTGTTCGCGCTGGGCGTTGTTGACCAAGGCGACGGTGGGCGCGGCCATGTGGGCGAGCCCCACAATTTCGCCCGGGTGGTTCATGCCCAGTTCGACCACCGCCAGGCGGTGCTGGGCCTGCAGGCGCAGCAGCGTGAGCGGCACGCCCACGTCGTTGTTGAAATTGCCTTCGGTCGAGAAGGCGCCCTCGCCCGCCGCGGCGCGCAGCACGGACGCCAGCATCTGTGTGACGGTGGTTTTGCCATTGCTGCCGGTCACGGCGATCAAGGGCAACACGAACTGGGCGCGCCAGGCGGCGGCCAGTTGGCCGAGGGCGGTGCGGGCGTCCGGCACTTCCACACCACACAGGCCGGCGCCGGCCAGGCCATGTTCGGCAATGGCGGCCACCGCACCCGCAGCCCCCACCTGCGACAGAAAGTCGTGGGCGTCGAAACGCTCGCCCCGCAAGGCCACGAACAGGTCGCCCACGCGCAGGCTGCGGGTGTCGGTGTGCACGCGCAACACCGCGGCGTGAGCGGCATCACCGACCACGCGGGCGCCGGGCAGTTCACACATCAGCTGGGCCAAGGTCTTCATGCCTGGGCTCCTGGGATGCGCGCGGCCAAAGCGGCGGCGGCGTGCGACACATCGGAGAAAGGGCGGCGCACGCCCTGGATCTCCTGGTAGTCCTCGTGGCCCTTGCCTGCGATCAGCACCACGTCCTGCGGCTGCGCTGCGGCTACGCTGAGTGCGATGGCGGCGGCGCGGTCGGGCAGCACGCGGGCCTGCTCAGGTGCGCGCAGGCCGGCCACCATCTGGGCCAGGATGGCTTGCGGGTCTTCGCTGCGTGGGTTGTCGCTCGTCAAAACCACCACATCGGCCTCGCGCTCGGCCACTGCCGCCATCAGCGGGCGTTTGATGGGGTCGCGGTCGCCGCCACAGCCGACCACACACCACAGGCGGCCCTGGCGGGCGCCGGTCACGGGCTGCAGCGCGGCCAAAGCCTTTTCCAGCGCGTCGGGCGTGTGGGCGTAATCGACGAGCACCATGGGACCGGCTTCGGAACCGGGCACGCTCTGCATGCGGCCAGGCACCGGGGTGAGGACCTGGCAAGCGCGCAAAGCAGCCGACAACTCCACCCCCAGCGCGCGCGCAGCGGCCAACACACCGAGCAGGTTGCTCAGGTTGTAGCTGCCCACCAGCGGCAAGGCCAAACGCGTGGCGGTGTTGTCGCCCACTTCACGCACCACACAGGCCACGCCTTGCGGGGTGACCTGGTGTTCGGCCACACACAGGCGAGCGGAGACATCGGTCAGGGACACCGTCCACAGGTCGAGCTCGCTGCGCTGGGCCAGCTCGCGGGCCAACACGGCGCCTTGCGGGTCATCGATGTTGACCACCGCCGCACGCAGGCCGGGCCAGTCGAACAGGGCACGTTTGGCGGCCCAGTAGCTGGCCATGTCGCCGTGGTAGTCGAGGTGGTCCTGGGTGAAATTGGTGAACGCCGCCACCGCCACATGCGTGGCATCGAGCCGGCCTTCCGCGATGCCGATCGACGAGGCTTCGACCGCGCAGGCCTTCACACCGTCATCGGCAAATTGACGCAAGGCGCCATGGAACATGAAGGGATCGGGTGTGGTGAGGCCGGTGGACAGCCATGCGCCGCCCGGTTGACCCACGCCCAAGGTGCCCACCACCGCACAGGGCCGCCCAGCGGCCTGCAACAGCTGGGCCAGCCACCAGGCGCTCGATGTTTTGCCATTGGTGCCGGTGAAGGCCACCACGTCCAGCGCCTCGCTGGGCCGGTCGTAAAAGTCGGCAGCCAGCGGCGCGCAGGCACTCTTGAGCCCGCCCAGTGTGGCCACGGCGTCGTCTTCGAATGCAAACGCGTCGGCACCCTCACGCTCCACCAGGCAAGCCGCCGCGCCCGAGGCCAGGGCCTGCGGCACAAAACGACGGCCATCGGTGGCCGCGCCGGGCCAGGCCACAAAACCGTCGCCTGCACCGACACGGCGGCTGTCGGCCACAAGCTGGCGGCAGCCGCGCTCGCGCAGCCACGCCACCGCCTGCGAAGTGCTGTGCAGGTGGCGCATCAGAAGGATTCCTCCACCAGCTTGGCCACGATCTGCGGCTTGACCTCAACGTCGGGCGACACGCCCATCAGCCGCAGGGTCTGCTGCACCACCTCGCTGAACACGGGCGCGGCCACCAGACCGCCGTAGTACTGGCCGTTGCTGGGTTCGTCGATCATCACCGCCACCACGATGCGCGGCTGCTCGATGGGCGCCATGCCGGTGAACCACGACCGATAGCGGTTGCTGGCGTAGCCCTTGCCCACCTGCTTGTGCGCCGTGCCCGACTTGCCACCCACCGAGTAGCCCACGGTCTGCGCGCGCTGACCGGTGCCACCGGGGCCTGCGGCCATCTGCAGCATCTTGCGCACGGCGGCGGCATGTTGCGGCGCGAACACCTGCACGCCGACGGCGGGCTCGGCCCGCTTGAGCATGGTGGCCGGAATGACCTGGCCGTCGTGGGCGAAGGCGGTGTAGGAACGCGCCATCTGGAACAAAGAGGCCGACAGACCGTAGCCGTAGGACATGGTGGCCTGCTCGATGGGCCGCCAGGTCTTGTGCGGGCGCACCCGGCCGCTGACCGCGCCCGGAAAATCGATCTGTGGCTTCTGGCCAAAACCCAGGGCGGTGTAGGTGGTCCACATCTCTTGCGCTGACAGGCGCTGGGAAATTTTGGTGGAGCCGACGTTGCTGGATTTCTGGATCACACCTTCCACCGTGAGCGCACCGTAGGCATGGGTGTCGGTGATGGTCGCGCCGGCAATGGTCAGGCGCCCTGGGCCGGTGTCGATGATGGTTTGTGGCGTCACGCGACCAGCCTCCAGCGCCATCGCCACGGTGATGGGCTTCATGGTCGAGCCGGGCTCGAAGCTGTCGGTCAGCGCGCGGTTGCGCAGCTGCTCGCCGCTGAGGTTGATGCGCTTGTTGGGGTCGTAACTGGGGTAGTTGGCCAGGGCCAGCAGCTCGCCGGTCACGGTGTCGATCACCACCACGCTGCCGGCCTTGGCCTTGTGCTGGGTGATGGCGTCCTTGAGCTTCTGATAAGCAAAAAACTGGATCTTGCTGTCGATGGACAGTTGCAGGTCGGGCCCGTCCACCGGCGCAATCACGTCGCGCACGTCTTCCACCACGCGGCCCAGGCGGTCCTTGATGACGCGGCGCGAGCCCGGCTTGCCGGCCAGGGCCTTGTCGAAGGTCAGCTCCACGCCTTCCTGGCCCAGGTCCTCGACGTTGGTGAAGCCCACCACGTGTGCGGCGGCCTCGCCCTCGGGGTACTGGCGCTTGTAGTCCTTGCGCAGGTAAATGCCCTTGACGCCCAGTTCCTTGACCTTGAGCGCCAGCGGCTCGTCCACCTGGCGCTTGACCCAGACAAAGGTCTTCTTGTCGTCGGACAGGCGCTTCTTCAATTCGGCGTAGGGTATGTCCAGCAGCTTGGCCACGTCGCGCAGCTTGGGGTCGTTTTTGTCCACATCCTCGGGGATGGCCCACACGCTTTGCGCCACCACGCTGGTGGCAAGAATCAGACCATTGCGGTCCAGGATTCGACCCCGGTTGGCCGGCAGTTCAATGGTGCGGGTGAAGCGCACTTCACCCTGGCGCTGGAAGAAATCGTTGCCGATGACCTGCACATAAGCGGCACGCCCGGCCAGGCCCACGAAAGCCAACGCCAGGCCCGCCACGATGAACTTGCTGCGCCACACCGGCGTTTTGCTGGCCAGCAGCGGGCTGGAGCTGTAGGCGATGCTGCGGCGGCTCATTCGCGCGCCTCCATGGCGGGCTGGGCCTGCAAGGCCACCGGCGCACCCTTGACGTATTCGGTGATGGCCGGGTTGGCCGGGCGCATCTGCAACTGGGTGGTGGCGATCTGCTGCACCCGCCCCGGCGTGGCCTGGGCGCGCTTTTGCACCACCAGCTGCTCGTGATCGGCCTCCAGGCGCTGTGCCTGGGCGCGCATGCGGTCCAGCGCGGTGTAGAGGCGGCGCGAGTCGTACTGCACGTGCACCAGGTAGAAAGCGCTGACCAGCACGGCCAGCAGGAGAACGAGGTTGAGCCTGATCACGCCACCACCTCCGTGCGCTCGGCCACCCGCATCACCGCGCTGCGCGCGCGCGGGTTCTGGGCCACCTCTTCGTCCGACGGCATCACGCGGCCGATGCTGCGCAACGCCATGGGCTTGGGCGCGGCAAACGGCGCGCGGCGGTCAAACACCTCGCGCGACTGCTGGGCGATGAACTGCTTGACGATGCGGTCTTCCAGCGAGTGGAAGGAGATGACCACCAGCCGCCCCTTGGGACGCAGCACCTTCAAGGCCGCGGCTAGCGCTTGTTGCAACTCTTCAAGCTCGGCGTTGATGAAAATCCGAAAAGCCTGAAATGTGCGCGTTGCAGGGTCCTTGCCCGGCTCGCGGGTTTTGACCGCGCCAGCCACGACTTCGGCCAACTCGGCGGTGGTTCGAAGAGGGCCCCGTTCCTGTCGGCGACGATCAATCGCCTTTGCAATCGGTTGAGCAAACCGTTCTTCGCCGTATTCACGTATCACCTCCGCCATCTCGGCCACGTCGGCCGTTGCAATCCACTGGGCCACACTGCGACCGCGCGTGGTGTCCATGCGCATGTCCAGCGGGCCGTCGTGGCGAAAAGAAAAACCCCGGGCGGGGTCGTCGATCTGGGGGGAACTGACACCGAGGTCCATCAAGACCCCGTCAGCGGAGGCTGCCTCCAGCTCCCCCAGGTGTTTGAAACCTTCATGACGCACGCTGATGCGCTCGTCCACGTCGGCCAGGGCGTTGGCGGCGGCAATCGCCTGCGGATCCTTGTCGAACACCGTCAGACAGCCCAACGGCGACAGCCCCGAAAGAATCAGGCGCGAGTGCCCACCGCGACCGAAAGTGGCATCGATGTAGTGGCCATCCGGCTGAACAGAGAGGGCGTCGACCGCCTCGTTCAACAGAACGGTGCGGTGACTGAATGCGTCTTGCACCGTCGGCCCTTAGAAAGAGAAGTCCTTGAGGGCATCGGGCATGTCGCCCTGCATGGCCTCGGCCTCCTGGGCCGCGTAGGTGGCAGCGTCCCAGAGCTCGAAGTGGTTGCCCATGCCCAGCAGCACGGCGTCCTTGGTGAGGCCGGCGGCGGCACGCAGCTCGGGCGAGATCAACACCCGGCCGGCGCCGTCCATTTCGGCATCCATGGCGTTGCCCAGGAAGATGCGCTTCCACCACTGGGCCGACATGGGCAGGGCCGCGATGCGGTCGCGGAACACCTCCCACTCGCCACGCGGAAACACCATGAGGCAGCCGTGGGGGTGCTTGGTGATGGTCAGCTGGCCTGCGGCCGTGGCGCTCAGCACGTCGCGATGACGCGTCGGCACGGACAACCGGCCTTTGGCATCGAGACTGAGGGAGGAGGCGCCTTGGAACACGTCAGTACCTGAAAACTACACTTTTCACCACTAAATTGCACTTTTCCCCACTTTATCAGGAAATAGGCACGCGACAAGGCCCCATGCGGATTTTTTTTCAATGAAATCAAGCACTTAGACAAGTTTTGCAAAGTCACTTACAAGGCAAAACTTATTGAAAATGAAGCACTTAGCGAATGCTCTGAATGTGATGGTTCAAAAGCAAAGCACCCGGCGCGCTGCTGCGGGCCGGGTGCACACGGCGCCCCTGGGGGCGACAAGCGGTCGGGAAGGCTCAGGCGGGGACACCCACGTTCACTGGGGCCACACCGCTTCACCCAGGTTGAGCATCAGGCGGTTGGCCCAGGCGAAGATGGCGATGGCATGGATCAGATCGAGGATCTCCAGCGCCGACAAGCCGGCCGCACGCACCCCCTGCAGCGGGGCGGCACCAAACGTGCCGGGCCGCGCCGTCAAGGCGATGGACAAGGCCACGATGGCCCGCTCGCGGGCGTTGGTGCCGGCACCTTCGGGCTCGGTGAACACCTGGTGGATCACGTCGTTGCGTTTGGCCAGCTGCTCGAAACGCTGGGCGTGGACCGACGCGCAATAGACACAGCCGTTGACCCGCGACACCACGGCACTGGCCAGCTCGCGCTCGGCGCGCGACAGGCCGCCCGGCGCGTACATGATGGCGTTGAAGGCCACCGAACGCTCGTGCAGGATGCGTGGCTGGTGCACCAGCACGCGGTAGTAGTCCGAGGTCTTGGCCGCCGGGTGGCTGCCTTCGAGCACCGCCATTTGCTCGGGCGTGGCCTGCGCCAGATCCAGCACTGGCAACCAGGCAGACCAGCCCAAGGTCTCGCTGGTGTAGCCGTTGACGCGCAGCGGCTCGCCGGGTTTGGGCAGGTGGGCGGGGTGGACAAAAGGGGCGGCCTCGGCCTGCGCCTCGGCGGGCTGGTCCTGCGCCGACGCGGGCGCATCGCGCATGGCCTGCAGGCCGGCCACCACGCGCACCTGGTAAGACACAAAGGCCACCAGTTGGGCCAGCGCCACCACCTCGGGGGTGCTCAGCCCGGCCGCGGGCAGGCGCATCAAAGCCGCCCGATCGCCCTCCACCGGTTTGAGCGCCAGCGTGCGGGCAAAGTCCAGCACGGCGCGCAGGCGGGCATCGGCCACCGCAGTCGCCGCACCACCGTCCAGCACAGCACGCGCCTCGGCGCTCAGTGCCGGCCCCTGCAGCAACTGCGCGCGGTAATGCGCGCTCAACACCTCGCTGCCCGAGAGACTCGCCACGGTCCAGGCGGCCAGCCCACGCTCCACCAGGCTGAGACCGCCCAGCTGCGGGTCGAACAACCCGTCGTAGCTGCCTTGGGTGGCGGCCACCACCTTGTCCCGCTGGTGCCGAACCGCCCGCGCGGGGTGGTCGGCCGGCCATTGCAGCAGGTGGTCGATCAGGTCTGGGGAAGAAGCGGTGTGGGGTGAAGACATGGCGTTGACTCAGGAGGATGAAGGGGTGGCCGGCATCACGTGGCGGGCCAGGAAGGCGCGCACGGCGGGCCAGGATTCGGCGTCGGCGCGGGCGTTGGCGGCGGGCGCACCGCCGGTGGTGCTGCGCCGCCCGGACACCGGGTGGGCATAGACCAATTGGGTGGTGGGCACGAAGGGGAACAGGATGGAGTGGCCGGCGCCTTCGAAATCCAGGTGCTCGACCGCGTACGGGTGGCCGTGGCGCGCCAGCCGGTCCACCACCATGCGGCTGTAGAGGCTGGAGGGCCAGGAACCGTCGTCGCTGGCCGACAGCAGCATCACCGGACCGGCGATGCGTTCGACCGCAATGGCCGCGCGCGCCACCGCCTGCGGGTCCTGCAGCGCGGTCAGCAAGGCGTTGGCGTGGCGCCGGGGTTCGGGTCCCTCGTCCCAGGGCTGCCAGGTGGCCGTGCGGTTGTTCTCCCACAGGTGTGGCAAGGGCTCGCCACGGTACAGCCAGGCCGGGCCGTTGCGGCTGTCCGGCCCCAGCGCAGGATCGCAGGCGTTCTGGGCGCTGTGCACCACCGCACCCGGCACGTAGGCGACCACCGCCGACACCCACTGCGGGAACATGGCACCCAGCAGCAGCACCAGCTCCCCCCCACGCGACTGGCCGCTGAGCACCACCTGCCCGCCGTGTGGGCGCATGGTGTGGTGCACCCATTCGAGCGCCTGCTCGAAGTACTCCAGGCGGGTGTTGGAAATGTGGTCCGGCAGGCCCGGCGCCTTGAAGTACCCCAGGGCCAGCGCCGCGTACCCGTGCGAGGCGTACAAGGCCGCGCGGGGCTCGTTGATGCCACCGCCCGAGCCATTGAGCACCACCACCACCGGCGGGTTCAGGCCATCGGCGCGGGGCGCGGGCGTGAACAAGCTGCCCACCAGACCGGCCTCGCGCACCTCGCGCCGGGTCACACCGGGCGCCGCCAGCCACTGCGTCAGCTCGGCCGTCAACACCGGCGCACCACCCTGCCCGCCTGGGCGCTCCAGCGACACCGTGGTCTGCAAGGCGGCACTGGGTTCGGCGGCGAACACCTCGCGCGGTGCACGCCCGTGCTGCGGCACCTGCGACCACAGCAGGCCCATGGCAGACACGCCTTCGTAGCTGCCCGCCACCGGCGCGTCGCGGGTGAGGTCCACCGTGCCATCGGCCGCCACCACGAAGTCGGCCGCCGCCTCCCAGACCACACCGGGGCCACGCAGGGTGCGGCTGCGCAGCGTCACGCGCTCGCCGGCCAACAAGCCGGCGGCCACGATGCGGCGCGGCACGTCGATCAGCGCCTGGGCGGGCGTGACGCTCAGTTCGGCCCGGGAAGGCTGGGCGCTCACTTGCCCACCACGCTCACTTGCATCGCGGTGGTACGGTCGCTCAGCAGCGGCGTGACCTTCAGGCCCTTCTTGGCCGCCCAGATGTTCT
>CAYUAH010000036.1:0-3255 GCA_964442375.1 uncultured Hydrogenophaga sp.
CTGCCGCTGTTCACCACCCTGGTGGCCGCCTGGGTGCTGCGCGATCGCATCACGCCCACGCGCGCCATCGGCCTGTTGCTCATCCTCGGTGGCGATCTGCTGGTGGGTGGTGCCAGCCTGTTGCAGGCTTTTGGCGGCGGCACGGTGTGGCTGGGCGACCTCATGTTCATGGCCGCGGCGTTCTGCTGGGCCAATTACACCGTGGTGGCGCGCCGCCACGGCCTGGCGGCCGTGCCGGCCACGGTGGCGGTGTCGGTGTTTGCCTTGCTGGGCTTTGTACCGGCGTACGCGTTGTTGGCGTCCACCGGCGTGGTGAGCAGCCACCTGGCCAGCGCCCCATGGCAGGAGCTGGTGTTCCAGGGCCTGTTCCAGGGCGTGGGTTCGGTGGTGATCTCGGGCATCACCTTCACGCAGATGGTGCGCCACTTTGGGCCGGTGCGCTCGACCATGATCACCTCGCTGGTGCCGGGGCTGTCGGCCATGGGTGCGGTGTGGCTGCTGGGCGAGCCCATGCACTGGAACCTGCTCGCGGGCCTGCTGCTGGTCACGGCGGGCATCGTGTTCGGCGTGCGTGCGGTGGCGGTTCGGGCCTGACGCACAATTGGCCATGGTCAGCGATTCCCGATTCCTTGCTTTTGACACCAGCACCGACAGCCTGTCGGTGGCGGTGGGGCTGGGCGGCCCCGATGCCCCGCCTTTGGCGGTTTTTGCAGGCGTGGGCGGTGCCCAGGCCTCGGCCACGCTGATCCCGCAGATACAAACGCTGCTTGCGCAGGTGGGCTGGCGCATGGACGAACTGGACGCCATCGTTTTCGGGCGCGGCCCCGGGGCTTTCACTGGCGTGCGCACCGCGTGCGCCGTGGCCCAGGGCCTGGCCTTTGCCGCCCGCCCCGAAGGCGTGCCCGTCCTGCCGCTGGACACCTTGTGGGCCGTGGCAGAAGCCACCCGCGCCGCGCTGGCCGCCAAGGGGCAGGCCATGCCCCACACCATCGCCGCCGTGCTGGACGCCCGCATGGACGAGGTCTATGTGGTCACCTACCGGGTGCAGGCGCAGGTGCTGACCGCGTGTGATGCCCCGCGCCTGTGCCGCCCCGAAGACCTGCACCTGGCCGTGCCGCCAACGGCGGGCACGGTGCTGGCGGGCAACGCGGCGGCGGTGTACGGCGAACGTTTTGACCCGGCGCTGCGGGCCTTGCCCCACGTGCACGCCCTGCCCACCGCCACGGCCTTGTTGCGCCTGGCGCCCGAGGCACTGGCCCGTGGCTTGGCCGTGACCGCCGCCGAGGCGCAACCCCTGTACGTGCGCGACAAGGTGGCCCAGACCACGGCCGAGCGCGAGGCCATCAAGCTGGCCCAGGCAGCGGGGGCGGCATGACGCGGCGCGTCGAGTGGGTGCCGCTGAGCGCGGACCTTCTGCCGCTGGTGGTCGAGGTGGAAAAAACCGCCTACAGCCATCCCTGGACCGTGGGCCATTTCAGCGACACCCTGAACGCCGGCCACCACACCCAGGCGCTGTTGGGTGAAGCCTTGCCCGACGACATCGGCTTGCCCACGCTGGCCGATGGCCGTGTGTTGATCGGCTACCTGGTGGCCATGCAAATCCTGGACGAGGTGCACCTGCTCAACATCACCGTGGCGCCGGCGCTGCAGCGCCAGGGCTGGGGCCGCGTGCTCCTCGACGGCCTGGCCCTGTGGGCGCGAACCCAGCAGGCCCAGTGGTTGTGGCTGGAGGTGCGCGCCAGCAATGCCCCCGCCCTGGCCGCCTACCGGCAGCGCGGCTTTGCCGAAGTGGGCCGCCGACGCGACTACTACCCGCTGGACACACACCGGCGCGAAGACGCCATCGTGATGAGCCTCAACCTCAAGGTGAGCGCATGAGCGAGACGCTGCCTGTGCTGGCCCAAGGCCTGCAACTCGACGAACGCCAACGCGCCATGCTGGCCGAGATGGGGGTGCGCCTGTGGTGGCCCGAGCCTGAGGCACCGGCCGCGCCCGCCCCCGTGCCTGCCCCTGCGCCCGCCGTCGCGCCCCCCACGCCACGTCCCTTCGCTGCTGCACCCGCTGCCATTCCCATGGCCCCAGCGGTTCGCCCCACACCCGCACCCGTGGCGGTAAAACCATCGGCGACCTTGGGGCCCTCCAGCCTGTCGCACCTGGACTGGCCCGCGTTGCAAGACAGCATGCGCGCCTGCACGGCTTGCCCCTTGAGCCAAGGCCGCTGCAACGTGGTGCCCGGCGTGGGCGACCACCAGCACCCCGACTGGCTGGTGGTGGGCGAAGCCCCGGGCGAACAGGAAGACCGCCAAGGCGAGCCCTTCGTCGGTGCGGCCGGCCAGTTGCTCGACAAGATGCTGTTTGCCATGGGCCTGGCGCGTGGCGAGCGTGTCTACATCACCAACGTCATCAAGTGCCGCCCGCCGCACAACCGCAACCCCGAACCCGCCGAGGTGGCGCAGTGTTCGCCCTTCCTGCAGCGCCAGATCGAACTGCTGCAGCCACGCATCGTGCTGGCGGTGGGGCGCTTTGCCGCGCAAAGTGTGCTGGCCCTGGCCGGCGTGGACGAAGCCACCCGCAGCCAGCCCCTGGGCAAGCTGCGCGGCCAGGTCTTCCGCCTGCCCACCGCACAGGGCACGGTGCCGGTGGTGGTGAGTTACCACCCCGCCTACCTGCTGCGCAGCCCGGCCGAAAAAGGCAAGGCCTGGGCCGACCTGTGCCTGGCCATGGCACAGATCAAGCCCGCTGCCTGAGTGCTGCCTCGGGTTCGCTGAAACAAACGGTTGCGTGCGAAACAATCTGAGCGTGACCGGGGTGGTCGATTTCAGACAGCCTTAATGTGGGCTGCGTCCAATGCGTGTGCAGGCCAAGTGGCTTGTGAAAACCACCCAAAGGACCTCCCCATGAAACGTTCGCTGATCACCTTCGCCCTTGCCGCCACCGCTGCCACCCTGGCCACCGCCGGCCCTGCTTGCAACGTGCCGCAGGGCCAGTGGATGAAGGAAGGCGATTTCAAGGCCAAGCTGGAGCAGCAGGGCTACCAGATCAAGACCTTCAAGGTCAGCAAGGGCCAGTGCTACGAGATCTATGGCTTCGACAAGGCCGGCAAGAAGGTCGAGATCTATTTCGACCCGGCCACCGCCGCTGTGCTTGAACAGAAGTGAGCGCGTCCACGCCGCTGCAGCGCCCCCGTGCCGTGAAGGTGTGGGACCCGTTCGTGCGCCTGTTCCACTGGAGCCTGGTGGCCTGCGTGCTGCTCAA
>CAYUAH010000036.1:3355-5821 GCA_964442375.1 uncultured Hydrogenophaga sp.
CGGGTGAAACACCACACCAGTGGGCGGGCTACATCGCCAGCGGGCTGGTGGTGGCGCGCATTCTGTGGGGTTTTGTGGGCACACGCCACGCGCGTTTTGCCGAGTTTTTCCCCACGCCTACCCGGGTGCGGCAGCACCTGGCGGCCTTGCGCCAGGGGCAGGCAGGTGAACAGCTCGGCCACAACCCGCTGGGCGCGCTCATGATGCTGGCGCTGATGGCCCTGGTGCTGTCCCTGGGCTTCACCGGCTGGCTGCAGGGCACAGACGCCTTCTGGGGCGAAGAATGGCTGCAGGAAGTGCACGAGTGGCTGGCCAACGGCCTGTTGCTGGCGGCCGGCTTGCACGCGGCGGCTGCGGTGATGATGGGCCGCCTGGAGCGGGTGAACCTGGTGCGCGCCATGGTCACCGGCGTCAAGCGCTTTGATTGAGGCCGATCAGACCTCGCCCAGCGAAACCCCAATCTCGCGCGCCGTGACCAGCAGCGGATCGTCGAGCGCGATGGTGCGCTGCTGGTTGGCCACGCGTGCCATGGGCAGGCTGCGCAGCTCGCCACCTTGCAAGCTCACCATCTCGCCAAAACAGCCTGTGGCCACCAGCTGCGCGGCGTGGTGGCCGTAGCGTGTGGCCAGCACCCGGTCGAACGGCGTGGGCTGGCCACCGCGCTGCACATGGCCCAACACGGTGGCGCGCACCTCGCTCTTGAGCAAGGGTTGCAGCTGCGCGCGCAGCACGTGGGCCACACCGCCCAGGCGCACCGGGTCCAAGCTGCCTTCGACACGGCCTTGCACGGTGAGGTCGGCACCTCGTGCCTTGGCGCCTTCACCGATGCAGATCACGGTGTAACGCTGTTGGGTTTCGCGCTCGCGGCAGACCCTGGCCACGGCTTCAACCGTGTGATCGACCTCCGGCAGCAGGATGATGTCGGCCGCCGCCGCCAGGCCGGCTTCGAGCGCGATCCAGCCCGCGTGCCGGCCCATGGTCTCGACGATCATCACCCGGCTGTGGCTCATGGCGGTGGTTTCGATGCGCATCAGGCCATCGGTGGCGGTGGCCACGGCGGTGTCGAAGCCGAAGCTGCGCTCGCAGCCCACGATGTCGTTGTCAATGGTCTTGGGCACGCCCACGCTGCGCAGACCATGTGCCGCCAGGCCGTGCGCGATGGACATGGTGCCATCACCGCCGATCACCACCAGGCCGTCGAGCGCCAGTGCGCGGGCGTTGGCCAGCGTGCGCTCGGTGTCGGCGGCGGTGCGCAGCGGGTTGGACTTGTTGCTGGTGCCCAGGATGGTGCCGCCCCGGTGCGCGATGCCACTCACGCTGCGCCAATCCAGCACGCGGGTGCGCGGGCTGGTGTCCATCAGCCCAAAAAAGCCGTCTTCGATGCCTATGACCTCGGCCCCGCACTGCCGGATCAGCGATTTGGTGACCGCACGGATCACCGCATTGAGCCCGGGGCAGTCGCCGCCGCCGGTGAGCACGCCGATGCGCATGGTGTCTCCTATCGGGGCCACAAGGCCCACAGCTGCAGAGCTTGCTTCAGTCCGGCCGCCTGTGCAAGGGCGTCATCGCCCCAGCCGGTGAAGTAGTCGGCGCGCACCGCGCCCACGATGGCGCTGCCGGTGTCTTGCGCCAGCACCAGCTTGCTGAAGCGCCCGACCGGCCCTTGCGTGCTGAGCCACACGGGCGTGCCGTAGGGCACGCTGCCGGGGTCCACGGCGATGGAGCGCCCGGGCGTGAGCGCCACGCCCTGGGCGCCGCGCGGGCCGAACTGGGCGTCGAGTTCGCTCAGTGCTTCCTCGCGAAAGAACACGTAGCGCGGGTTGCTCCACAACAATTCATTCACGCGCTGCGGGTTGGCGCGCACCCAGGCCTTGGTGGCCTCGGGCCAGGGCGTGATGGGCGCGCCCTGCTGCTGCAGCCAGGTGTTGATGCTGCGGTAGGGCTGGCCGTTGGTGCCGGCAAAGGCCACGCGCACGGTCTGTGTGGTCTGCCCGTTCTGCTGGATCAGCAGCCGCCCCGAGCCCTGGATGTGCAGCAGCATCATGTCGATGGGATCGGCCAGCCAGGCGATCTCCTGCCCGCGCAAAGCGGCCTGGGCCTGCGGCAACGTGTCCATCTCTTGCCGGCTGAACCAGGGCTGGCCGTTGCGCACACCCACGGGCAGCTTGTGCAGCGGCCAGGCGTATTCGACGCTGGGCGTGCGGCTGGCCTTGAGCGTGGGTTCGTAGTAGCCGGTCAGCAGCCCGTTGGCGTTGCCGTCACTGGCCGTGATGCGGTAGGGCTGCAGGCGGCTTTCGATGAAGGCCCGCTGTTCTGCGGGCGTGGCGATCGACAGGCGCCGCACCTCGGCGCACAGCACGCCCACCGTGGGCGCGGGGCGCTCGCAGCTGCGCAGCCAGGCGTTCCAGGCCTCGTGCAAGGCGTCGGCGCCCCAGCCGGGCAGCTCGCTCCAGCGCACCGGCACCC
>CAYUAH010000036.1:5921-17860 GCA_964442375.1 uncultured Hydrogenophaga sp.
TCGTGCAAGGCGTCGGCGCCCCAGCCGGGCAGCTCGCTCCAGCGCACCGGCACCCACTGGCTTTTGGCGCGGGTGATGGTGCCGGGCAAGGGGCCGTCGTCGGGCGCCGTGACCACACCAGGAACCGGCACGGCGGGCGGGACAGCACTTTGTGGGGGCTCTGGCACCGTGCGGGTGGCGCAGGCCACCAGCGTTCCTACAATCGCCAGCATCGCCCATCTCGCGTGTCTCCAGGCGCGCGCCCTCGTCATGATCCTGTTGTTGCTCGAAGCCCTGGGGGCCTTGCTCATTCTGCTGTTCATCGTCTGGTGGACCATGTTCTCTGGCCGCAAGAAGGGGGAGTTGCCACCCGAGGATACCGACGACGACACGAAACGCTGAGTTCAGCTCTCCACATCGCGCAGCATGTTGGCCAACTCCACGGCCGACTTCACGTTCATCTTGTCGAACACGCGCGAGCGGTGCACCTCCACCGTGCGCACGCTGATGCCGAGCTGGTCGGCCACCAGCTTGTTGGGCAGGCCGGCCACCACGCGCTGCATCACGTCGCGCTCGCGCTCGGTGAGGCTGGCCAGGCGGACCTGGTGGTCGCGCCGCACCTGGCGCACCGCAATGGCATCGGCCGAGGCTTGCAGCGCCTGCTCGATGCGATCCACCAGCGCGTTGTCGGAAAAGGGCTTTTCGCAGAAATCGAAGGCGCCGCGTTTGACCGCGTCGACGGCGGTGGGCACGTCGGCATGGCCCGAGAGAAAAATCACCGGCAGCACGCTGCGCCAGGGCTGGGCCAGCAGCTGTTCGAACAGGGTCAGGCCACTCATGCCGGGCATGCGCACGTCCAGCAGCAGACAGGCCGGGTCGGCGGGCTCGGTGTGCCAGCTCTGTGCCTCGGCCCAGAAGGCGTCGGCGCTGGGGTAGCACTCGCTGAGCAGGCGCCGCGTGCGCAGCAGCCAGGCCAGCGCGTCGCGCACGCTGGCGTCGTCATCGACGATGAAGACTCGGGCGCGGTTGGGCGGGCTCATGGGGTTGCGATCATAAGGCGGCCGCCGGCAGCGTGAAACGGAACACCGTCCCGCGTGGCTGTGCCGGGCCGTGTTCCAGCGCGCCGCCGTGTTGTTCGATCACGGTTCGGCACAGGCTCAGGCCCAGGCCCATGCCTTCGGCCTTGGTGGTGAAGAAGGGGGTGAACAGGCGCGCGGCCACTTCTTCGGACAGGCCTTGGCCGTGGTCGGTGACCTGGAATTCGATCCAGCGCTTGCCCGCCGCCGTGGCCAGCGTGGCGCGCACCGGCGACACGTGCAGGGTCAGTGTGCGCAGGCCGCTGCCGGCCGGCGGGTCGCCCGGGGGCATGGCCTGCATGCCGTTGCGCACGAGGTTGAGCAGCACCTGTTCGACCATGGTGCGGTCGCACAACACCGGTGGGCAGTCGGGGTCCACGGCGTCGATGATGCGTATGCCCATCTTGACGGCCTGCAGCTGGGCCAGCGGCAGGATGGCGTCGATCAGGGCCTGCGGCGCCACGGGTTCGCGCACCTGCTCGCGCCGGCGCACCAGATCGGCCACGCTCTTGACCACGCGCCCGGCGCGTTCGGCCTGCTCGACGATGCGCTGCATGGCCTGCCGCAGGTCTTGTGACAGCTGGGGGTCGGGCGGCTGCGCCGGCTCGCTCGACATCAGGTTGAGCGCCCCGGTGGCGTAGCTGGACATGGCGGCCAGCGGCTGGTTGAGTTCGTGGCTCAGCAACGAAGCCATTTCGCCCACCATGGCCAGGCGGGCCGTGGCCTGCAGGCGCTCCTGGCTGGCGCGCGAGAGTTCTTCCACCCGGCGCTGTTCGCTCAGGTCGAGCACCGCGCTCATCCAGCCGGTCTGCTGGCTGAAGGCGTTGACCAGCGGTGCCTCGATGATGAGCACCGGCAGGCGGCTGCCGTCGGGGCGCATGAAGACGGACTCGAAACCCTCGCGCGGAAAGGTCATGCCGGCCAGACGCACGGCCTGTCGCTGGCGGTATTCGTCCACCAGTTCGGGCGGCCAGTAGGGTGCGGGCGCGCCGCTGCCCAGCAACTGCTCGGCGCTCAGGCCCACCATCTGGCAGAAGGCGGGGTTGACGTAGGTGATGCGCCCGTCCATGTCGCGCGCGCGCAGGCCGGTGACCAGCGAGTTTTCCATGGCGTTGCGAAAGGCCAGAGCCTCGGCCAGCTCGCTTTCGGCGCGCATGCGCCGGCGCATGTCGCGCGCCAGCAGCAGCAGCACGGCGAGCAGCGCGAGTGACAGGGTGCTGACCATGGCGGTGAGCACGTTGGGGAACAGGCGGGGCACGTCGCGCGCGCTTTCCAGGCGCACCAGCATGGTCACGCCGGGCAGGTCCAGCAGGTGGCTGGCGTGCATGGTGCGCCGGCGCCCGGCCACGCTGCCAAACATGCTCAGCCGGGTGCCGTCCACCTCGGTCAGCGCCACGGCCTTGCCGCGCAGCGTGTCCTTGCTGGTGAACTCGCTCAGCATGCCCTGCAACGAGTAGGTGGCGACAAAGTAGCCGTCGGGCCGCGCTGCCGCGAACAGGGGCACACACACCTCCATCAGCTCCAGGCCCAGGCCTTGCGGTATGGGCCAGAAGTAGCTTTGCGAGTAGGACGGCGTGTTGTTGCGCCCGGCTGCGGTGCAGGCCTGGCGCACATCGGCCAGCGACTGGCTGCGTGGCGCCACGTCGAACAGCAGCGGGTGAAAACCGCTGTCGCGCGCGGCCAGCAGGCGCAGGTCGTTGCTGCGCCATTCCAGCCGCACCAGCTCGCGGTGCTGGCCCAGCAGCTCGGCGGCCATGGGCTCCCAGGCCTCGGCGCTGGGGCGCGAGGCGTGAAGCGACTGCAGGGTCTGCAGGTTGCGGATCAGGTTGGTGCGGATGTCGCTGCCCAGGGTGGCGGCGTCCTGCTCCAGGGCCTCCAGGCTGCGTGCCTCCTCGTATTCGCGCGCCAGAAACACCAGGGCGCCTAGCGCCAGCGCCACCAGCAGGCACAACAAGACCCACAGGCGCCAGCGCCGGGCCTGCCCAGGGCGCGGGTCGGGCGGTGGCTGACGCGGGTCCAGACCGGGGTTCAAAGCTTGCGGTGTTCGAGGGCGGGCAGTTGTCGGCGCACCTGCCGCAGGCGCTCGAAGTCGAGGTCGCACACCACCACACCCGGCCCTTCGGCGTGCTGGCCCAGCACCTGGCCCCAGGGGTCGATGACCATGGTCTGGCCCCAGGTGCGGCGGCCATTCTCGTGGTGGCCGCCCTGGGCACTCGCGATCACGTAGGCCTGGTTTTCGATGGCCCGGGCGCGCAGCAGCAGCTCCCAGTGCGCCTGGCCGGTGGTGTAGGTGAAGGCGGAGGGCACCAGCAGCACGTCGGCTTGCAGGGTGCGGTAGAGCTCGGGGAAGCGCAGGTCGTAGCACACGCTCATGCCCACCCGCCAGGTGTGGCCGCTGCGGTCGGCCAGCTCGAAGGCGGTGGGAGTGTTGCCCGCCTGCAGCACGGCCGCTTCGTCGTAGCGTTCGCGGCCGTTGTCGTAGCGGAACAGGTGGATCTTGTCGTAGCGCGCCACACACTCGCCTTTGGGGCTGTAGGCCAGCGAGCTGTTGGTGGCGTGCTGCGGGTCGTCGGTGGCCATGGGCAGGGTGCCGCCCACGATCCACAGGCCCAGCTCACGCGCGGTGTCCTGCAAAAAGGCCTGCACCGTGCCCAGGCCGGGGGTCTCGGCCAGCACCAGCTTGTCGCGGTCACTGTGGCCCATGAAGCAGAAGTACTCGGGCAACACGGCCAGTTCGGCACCGGCCTGCGCGGCCTGGTCCAGCAGGGCATGGGCCTGGGCGAGGTTCTGGTCCAGGCTGATGCCCGAGACCATCTGGAGTGCGGCGGCTTTCATGGCGGGTGTCCAGCGTTGTTGACGGTTTATTGTGACGGAACCGGCGGGCGTGCGGGGGGCTTGCGTTGCAGGCGCTCCACCTGGGGGTCGTCCCAGCGGCCCGTGATCTGGAACTCCTGCGTGGCCGCTTCCTGCAGCGGCTGGCGCAGCAGGAACTGCGCGAGGAAACTGCCCAGGCCCACGGCCGGGTTGATGGCGCTGGCCAGCAGCGAGGCCGTGCCCGCATTGAGTTCGGGCACCACCACCGCGTGGATGTCCTGCGTCTCGCGGGCGATGTCGGCCCGGCCTTCGAGCAGCACGGCCGCGTTGATGCCTTTCATCTGCAGGTTGTTGGTGGTGGCCACGCCCTGGTCGATGCGGGCATCGCCGCGCACGAAGTCGAAGGCAAAGCCCTCGCTGAACACGTCCTTGAAGTCCAGCAGCAGGCGGCGGGGCAGGGCTTGCAGGCTGAGCACGCCCAACAGCTTGGCCAGGCCGGGTTCGGCTTTGAGGAACTGCCCGCGCTCGATGTCCAACTGCATCTGGCCTGTCAGGCTGGGGTGGTCCAGCGTCAGTGGCGAGCCTAGCCAGCCCAGCGTGCCGTCAAGCTGCCCCTTGCCGCCGCGAACCACGCCCGCCGTGCCAAACCGCTCCAGCAGTTGGCCCGCGTCTTTCACGTCGAGTTTGAAGTTGAGCACCGTGCGCCTTTGAGATGCACTGCCGCCGACCGTGGCCCAGTTCCCACTGCCGGTGAGCCGGGCTTCGGGCACCTCCAACTCCACGCGGTTGAGGCGCCACTCGTTGCCGTTGTCGGTGTTGCGATTGACCGCATCCAGTGCCAGCCGGCCCAGCTCGCGCGAGCCCAGCTCCAGCCGGTCCACCACCACGTCCAAGGCCGGCACGCTCTTGGGCTGCTGGCGCAGCAAGTCGTCGACGTTCTGCGCCGTCCCTCGCTCGAGTTTGAGGTGTGACAGGCGCGCAAACACTTGGCCCGCGGACGGGCCTTCGGGTCCACGGTAATCGATGCGGCCGGCCAGCTCCTCGGCCGCCACCTGGGTGCGCCATACACCGTCTTCGCGCCGCGCCTGGGCACGCAGCTTGTGCACCACACGTTGCCCCAATGTGAGCCGATCCACGGCCACGCCGATCTGGCGGGGCCAGTAAGCCTGTGCTGCTGGCGTGCCCACGGAGGCTGTATGGCCTGAGCGGTCCAGCCAGGTGTCCCACGCGTCCACGTCCAGAGAGGGTAGGTTGATTTGTGCGGCCACACCGCTGGCCGGCAGCGCAGCCACGGTGTTGCCCACCTGGATGGCGCCCCGCAGCACCCGCGCGGTGGCGCCCGAGGTGTCGCGCTCAAAGCGCAGCGCCAGCAGTGGGTTGGTGGCCGTGCCCAGGTCCAGGGACAGTCGCTCGTGTGGTGTGGTGCCGGTGTTGTCGAGCGGGCTGCTTTGCAGGCGCAACGGCAGCGTGGCGGTCGCGGTTTTGTCCAGCGGCGTGGGCAAGGCCAGGGCCATGCCTTGCAGGTTGCTGGAGACGTTGAGGTCGGGTCGGCCTTGGCGGAAGGCCAACTGCACCTGGTAGGGCGCGCCGCCACTGGCCGAGGCCAGCAGCGGCGCCAGGTCGGTCAGTTCGCGGGCCTGGCGCAGACCGTCCACGGTGGCCATGCCCTGCCCCTGGAAGGCGATGTCGCTGCGGCCCTGCGGGCCAGGGCGCATGCCGCCCTCGAAGCGCAGTTCGCCGCCGTAGACACGCGCCACCGCCTGCGGCACGGTGAAGCCCTTTTCAGTGAATTGCAGTTGCCCCACGGTGCGCGCGAGCAGGGGCGTGTCGGGGGTGAACTGCAGGTCGTTCCCTGGCAGGTTCAGCGTGCCCGACACCCCGCTCGTGGCCAGCGCGTTCAGTGGCAGCCTGATCTTGAGCGACAGGTCGGCGTTGCCGCCAAAACGCGCCTGTGCCAGCGCCTGCCCGGTGAAACCCGCCACCGGTGAGCGGTTGACGTAGCCCAGCATGTCGCTGGCCGCGCCATTCAGTTGCGCGCTCACGCTGACGGTGCCCAGCCGGGTGTAGTCGTCGAGCTCGGCTTGCGCAGCACTCAAGCGCACGCCGGGCAGGCCGGCCACGCCCCCTTTGACGTCGCTGAGCTTCAGGTTGTGGCGGTCCATCAAAAACCTACCCTGCAGGTCGCGCAGGCCAGGCCAGGGCGCATCGCCTGCGGCGGCCACAAAGGGCGGCACGTAGTCGAAATCGACCCCACTGAGTTGGGCGCTGATGCGGAATTCGCCATCGCTGTCACGCGCAAACGGAAAACGGCCCAGCTCGCCCTTGACGCGGAAGCGCGCGTCACGGGCCTCGCCGCGCGGGATGGCCTCGCGCACATAACGCCGGGCATCGGCCGAGATGCCGCGCGGCAGGTAGCGATGCACCTGGGCGCCGTTGGCCCGGCTCAGCTGGGCGTTCAGGTCCAGCACACCCGGCAGGCGCGGCTGGCGCGCCGTGCCCCGCCCGGTGTGCCAGTGCAGGCTCATGTTGCCTTCGGCGTCGGCGTTGGCAAAGTCCAGCTGCGGGATGCGAATGTCGAGTTGGTCGCCGTCCAGGCGCCAGTTCATTTCTGTTTCCAGGCGCGCCAGTTCGACCCGGGGTTGGTCGAACAGCCCGGGCCAGGTCAGCGCACCTTGCGTCAGCGCCAGACGCAGCCGGCCGTTGGCGGGGCCCACGTCGAACGCCAGCGTGCCGCCGTCGATGCCTGGTCGCGCCAGCTCTGTCGATGCGTCAAAGGCCAGGCGACCTGGCGCCAGGCTGAGTTGCGCAATCTGACCCTGTGCCTGCCACACGGCCGGCACGGCGTCGCCTTGCAAGGGGCCTTGCCAGCGCAGCCGAAGCTGCGTCAGCTGCCCGGCGGGCCGTGCGGACGCCAGCTCGCTGCGCCAGGCTTGCGGTAGGGGCAGGTGCTGCGCCACCTGGTGGATGGCGGCCAGCTCCACCCGGTCGGCGGTGAACTCGCTTTCGGGGGCGCGGCCGCGGCCCGGCAATTGGTGGGTCAGCCGCACGTTGCCCACCGGCCAGGGGGCGCCAGCCGCGGTTTGCAGTTGCAGGTCGCGGGTGCCCACTTCCCATTGTTGTGGGCGCCACTGGGCGTTCACGCGGCCGCCGAGCGCGGGCAGTTCCAGTGCCGGCAGTTGCGGGCCCAACTGCAAGCGCACGTCGGTGAGTGCGGTGTCGGCGGTGAGCGCACTCAACTGGCCGCGTTGCAGGTCCGCCCACAGGCGCAAGGCGCCGTTGCCCTGGTGCACCTGCAGCAGCGAGAGGTCGTCGAGCACGAATTGCTGGCGCAAGCGCTGCAGGTCCACGCGCTCGAAATCGGCGTAGGCGGTGCCACTCCATTGTTCCCAGTGGCGGCGCTGGGTCAGCGAAAACGGCTGGGTGAAATCGCCACGCAGGCTGAAACGCTCGCCCCAGGCCAGGGGCGGTGTGGCATCCAGGCGCACCTGGTGGCGCCGGCCCCGGTTGCGCATCACCAGGTCCACCTCGGTGAGTTCCAGCGGGGGTTGGTCCAGGCGTTCGTCTTGCCAGCGGATCTGGCCGCGCCGGATCACGAACTCGGTTTGTGAAAAAAACCAGTCGCCCAGGGCGCTGCTGTCTTGCGGATTGGCGCTGGCGATGTCCAGGCCAGCCACGCGCCATTGGCCGTCGCGCGTTCGGCGCACGTCCAGGCTGGGGCTGTCGATCACCAATTGCTCAAAGCCCAGGCGCCACAACGAACGCACCGACAGTGCGGACTGCACCAGCGGCAGGTGCAAGGCCTCACGGCCCTCTCGGTCGAACAGGCGCACGTCCACCAGTTCGATGGCCGGAATGGCCCCTGTGGCGGTGGCGCGGATGTCGCCCACCCGCACCGGCGTCCCCAAGGCCTGTGTGGCCGCGGCTTCCAGCTGAGGACGCCATTCGCCGATTCGCGGCACAATCCAGCCGTGCAGGGCCCCCCAGCTCAGCGCAAACAGGCTCCAGCCCGCCAGAACCGTCCACCACAGGGCGCGCGCGGTCCAGCTCAGGGCCTTCAGCGTGCGGGGGGGAGGAGGGTTCGAGTCATGTTTCATCACCAACTCAAATTATGACGGTCGGAGATCACGCCGGCGGCACCCACGCCGCTTTCACCACGCCCGCGCGTGCCGATCATTCGCGTTTTGTGCAGCGCCTGCGGCGCCGTTACGACGCCGACGCGTTTTTGCTCGAGGCGGGTGCGCCCACCCGCGAGGCCCAGCTGGCCACGCTGGAGCGCCTGCTGGGCCGGGGGCTGGAGTTGGGTGCGGCGCTGCGCGTGCTGCGTCAGCTGGTCATGGAGCGCCTGGTGGTGCTCGACTGCGAACAGGGCGCCGATCTGACCGTGGTTACCGGGGCGGTCACCGATCTGGCCGAAATCGCGCTGGACCGCGCTTGCGCCCAGGCCGAAACCGAGCTCGACGGCCTCTACGGCGCGCCCATGCACCAGGCGCCGCCGGCCACCGCGCCCACCCGGGCGCGGCTGTGGATCATCGGCATGGGCAAGTTCGGTGCGCGCGAGTTGAACGTCTCCAGCGACATCGACCTGATTTACGTCTACGACCACGATGGCGAAACCGCCGGCAACGCGGCCGGGCGCAACCGCATTTCCAACCACGAGTACTTCGGCAAGGCCGTCAAGCGCATCTACCAGCTGGTGGGCGACACCACCGAACATGGCAACGTGTTCCGCGTCGATCTGGCCTTGCGGCCCAACGGCAACTCCGGGCCACCGGCGGTCTCGCTGGGCGCGCTGGAGGAGTACTTTCTGGTGCAGGGGCGCGAGTGGGAACGTTTTGCCTGGCTCAAGAGCCGCGTTGTGGCGCCCCTGGCGGCGGTGCGCGACGGCAGTGCCAGCGCTTTGCGCGGTGTGGTGCTGCCCTTCGTGTTCCGTCGCTACCTGGACTACAACGTGTTCGATTCGCTGCGCACCCTGCACCGGCAGATACGCGAACACGCGGCCAAGCGTGCGGCCGGCAACCCGGGCCGCGCCAACGACGTCAAGCTCTCGCGCGGCGGCATCCGGGAGATCGAGTTCACCGTGCAGCTGCTGCAGGTGGTGCGCGGCGGCCAGTTTCCCGAGCTTCGCACCCGGCCCACGCTGGACGCCATCGCACGGCTGCAGCGCGCCAGCCTGATGCCGACCGAGACCGCGGCGGCCCTGACCGAGGCCTACGTGTTCCTGCGCCGCGTCGAGCACCGCATCCAGTACCTGGACGACCAGCAGACCCACCTGATGCCCGAGCGCGACGACGACCTCGCCTGGCTGGCACAGACCCTGGGTTTTGCCAACACCTGCGCCTTTCTGCACCAGCTCGACGCCCACCGCGAAGCCGTGGCGCAGGAGTTCGACACCCTGCTGGGCGGCGCGGGCAAAACCTGCAACGGCAAAGGCTGCGGTGGCCCACGTGCCGCTGCCGACGATCTGCAGGCGGTGCTGCCCCAGCTGTCCGGACGCCTGTCGGCCCGGGTGGCGCAGTGGTGCGAGCAGCCGCGCGTGGCCGCCCTGCGCGAAGACACCCGCCAGCGCCTGGTGCGCCTGGTGTTGCGCACCGGTGCCTGGGTGGAAGAAGGGCGTGTGAGCGAAGACGCCGCGTTGCGCCTGGTGGACTGGCTCGAAGCCCTGTTGCGGCGCGAGAGCTACCTGGCATTGCTGCAGGAGCGTCCCTCGGTGCACGAGCGTTTGTTGCGTCTGCTGGGCGCGGCCAAATGGCCGGCGCGCTATTTGCAAAAACACCCCGGCGTGATCGACGAACTGGCCAGCCGGCAACTGCTGACCGACCGCTTCGATGGCTCGCAGTTCGAGGCCGAACTCGAAGCCCGGCTGGACGCCCTGCGCAGCACCGGCGAAGACGACGAGGAGGCGCTGCTCAACCTGCTGCGCCGTGCCTGCCATGCCGAGGTCTTTCGCACCCTGGCGCGCGACGTCGAAGGCGTGCTGACGGTGGAAGACGTGGCCGACGACCTGAGTGCACTGGCCGACGCCGTGTTGCGCACCACGGTGCGCTGGTGCTGGGCGCGGCTGAAAAACCGCCACCGCGACACCCCCCAGTTCGCCATCATTGCCTATGGCAAGCTGGGCGGCAAGGAACTGGGCTACGGCAGCGATCTCGACATCGTGTTCGTCTACGACGATGCCGACGAGCGCGCACCCGAGGTCTACGCCGCGCTGGTGCGCAAGCTCATCAACTGGCTCACGGTCAAGACCGGCGAGGGCGACCTCTACGAGATCGACACCGCGCTGCGCCCCAACGGCAACTCCGGCCTGCTGGTCACCAGCTTCGAGGCCTACGCCAACTACCAGCAGCAACGCGGCAGCAACACCGCCTGGACCTGGGAGCACCAAGCCATCACCCGCGCCCGCCATGTGGTGGGGCACGCCGACATGGCGGCGCGTTTCGATGCGGTGCGCGAGGCCGTCATCACCGCGCCCCGCGACGTGGCGGCTCTGGCTGACGAGATCCGCGCCATGCGCGAGAAGGTGCGTGCCGCCCACCCGGTGCGCGGTGAGATGTTCGACGTCAAGCACAGCCCCGGGGGCATGGTGGACGTGGAGTTCGTGGTGCAGTTCCTGGTGCTGGCGCATTCAGGTGCACATGCCGCCCTGCGTGCCAACCGGGGCAACATCGCGCTGCTGCAGATGGCCGAAGAAGCTGGCCTGTTGCCTGCTGGCATGGGCGAGGCCGCGGCGGCGGCTTACCGGGTGTTGCGCCAGATGCAGCACCGCGCCCGACTGGACGAAGCGCCCACGCAGGTCGATCAGGCCGACGTGGCGGTCGAGTCGGCGGCCGTGCGCGCCCTGTGGCAACACGTGCTGGGCAGCTGATGACAACGCGGGGGCGGGACTGGCTCATCCTGTGTGGGCTGCACGGCGTGGCCAGCATGCTCGGCTGGTGGGGGCCAGAGCAGGTCCAGTCGCTGGTGTGGCGTGTGGACGATTGGGACCAACGCTGGTGGACCATCTGGTCCACCGCCTGGGTCCATGCCAACACCCCCCACCTGATTGCCAACCAGATGGCTTTGGGTTTGCTGACGGCGTTTTCGTGGGTGGTTCGGCCCGACCGCGCCTGCGCGGTTGCCTGGTTTCTGGCCTGGCCCATCACCTATTTAACGGTGGCCTGGTGGCCGCAGGTGGGGCACGTCACCGGCTTGGCTGGCCTCATCCACGCGGCACTGGCGGTGGTGGCGGTGCACCTGCTGCTGCAACGTTTGCCGGTGCCACAGGCCCGGCGCTGGGGGCTGTTGCTGGGTGGGCTGTTGCTGGGCAAGCTGGTGATCGAGCAGGCATGGAGTCGGCCCGTGGTGTGGGACGGCGTCAACGACATGTCGGTGGTGCAGGCAGCGTGGTTCAGCGGCACCGTGGCCGGTGCCGTGCTGGGCCTGTTGACGGCGTGGGGCGCACGCCTGCTGGACCGCCAGCGGCAGCGCCTCCACTGAGGCTCAGGCGGCCGCGTTGCTGCCGCTGGCCAGAGGTGCGCTGATTTCTTTGCGGAAGCGGTTGAGCTCCTGCACGCTCTTGAAGCTGCGGTCCATCAGCAGGCTCAGGTTGTGCAGGATGCGTTCGACCACCTTGGTCTCCCACACCGCGTCAAAACGGATTTGCTGGTCCAGCCAGTGTTCCAGCCATTCCGGATTGGGCAGACGGCTTTGCACCGTGTCGCGCGGGAACAGGGTTTTGTTCACGTGCAGGTTGGTGGGGTGCAGGGCCTGGGCGGTGCGCCGCGCGCTGGCCATGAGCACACCCACCTTGGCGAAGGCCGTACGGGCCTCGTCGCCGAACTTGCCGATGGCACGTTTCATGTAGCGCAAGTAGGCACCACCGTGGCGTGCCTCGTCTTGGCTCAGCGTGGTGTAGATCTGCTTGATGACCGGCTCGGTGTGCCACTCTGCCGCACGGCGGTACCAGTGGTTGAGGCGGATTTCGCCGCAGAAGTGCAGCATCAGGGTTTCCAGGGCCGGTGCCGGATCGAAGTCGAAACGGATTTCGTGCAACTCTTCTTCGGTGGGCACCAACTCGGGGCGGAAGCGGCGCAG
>CAYUAH010000037.1:0-17761 GCA_964442375.1 uncultured Hydrogenophaga sp.
TGCCCAGGTTGTTCCAGG
This sequence comes from uncultured Hydrogenophaga sp., assembly GCA_964442375.1. Classification (GTDB taxonomy): domain Bacteria; phylum Pseudomonadota; class Gammaproteobacteria; order Burkholderiales; family Burkholderiaceae_C; genus Hydrogenophaga. Next base: position 19 of record CAYUAH010000037.1, read on the forward strand.
CCACGGGGTTGTCGTGCCGCAGGCGCAGCGAGCGCTCTATCCATTGCGCCGCGCCCGCGTGGTCCTGCCGCTGCGTCTGCAGCAAGCCCAGCAGGTGCAGGGCCTCGGGGTGGTCGGGCACCCAGCGCAGGCATTCGTGGTACAGCCTTTCGGCACGCTGCAGGTCGCCGGCCTGGTAGGCGGCCATACCATCGCGCAGGTACTGGTGGCCTTGCTGGGCCGGTGAAGTCGAGGGGCTTGTCTGGGTCACGGGAGGTGTCGGTGGTTGATGTGACAGGATCGCGATCGGCGCCGCATGACGTGATCCAGCCGGGGGCGCCGCCGGGCCGGCTCTGCCGGACGGCTGGCGCCGCCCCCTTGAGGGGGGATGCGGCCACGCGAAGCGGGCAAGCGACGGGGGTGGGTCAATTCCTGGCGTGGGTGATCTGCAAGCTGTCCACGCCGTTGAGCAGGCGCAGCCGGCGCGAGAGTTCGAACAAGGAGGACGGCTCGGGCTTGCTGCGCAGCGCCACCATGACGAACTGCCAGTTCACATGGTGCTGGTTGCGGGTGATGTGCAGCGAACCTTCGGCCACGGCATAGCCCCACGAGCGCATCTGCTCGCGCATGGGGCCCTCGTCGGGTTCCACACCGGCGCCAAAACCCAGGTTCACGCCCAGCGCGCGGCGCGAGGGCAGGCGCATTTCCAGGCGCGAGCCCCACATCATCAGCGAGGCCGACAGCATGCTCAGCAAAATGGCCGCCGCGTAAAAACCCACGCCCACCAGCACACCGATGGCCGAGGACGCCCAGATCGAAGCGGCGGTGGTCAGGCCGCTGATGTTCATGCCTTCCTTCATGATCACGCCCGCACCCAGAAAGCCGACCCCGGTGACGATGCCCTGCACCACACGGGTCGGGTCCACCGGCACGTGGGACATGCCCTCCACGCCGCCCCACCAGAAGCCGGGGTAGCCCGCAAACACGGTGAGCGCGGCCGAGGCCATGCAGACGATGCCGTAGGTGCGCATGCCGGCGGCGCGCCCGTGGTAGGAGCGTTCGTAGCCCACCAGCAGACCCAGCAACAGGGCACCGACCAGGTTGGCGAAAACCAGCAGGTTGACCTCGACGATGGGCAGGCTCCAGTAGGAGGCAATGGGGAAGGGTGTGTTCATGGGTGTTGCTCCGCTGCGTGTAACATCATGCCAAGCCCGGTGCTTGCGGAAAACCCCAGGTGGCGTATCCGTAAATCAGTAGATAATGATATTTGAGCGTGGGTGCACCCACCCCGGTTCAGCAACGTCAGCCTTTCTCACTTTTTTCATTTGGAGATGTTCATGAAACAAGCCTTTGTGATGGCCGCCGCTGCGGTCGCCGTGTTCGCCACCTCGCCCGCCATGGCCAACCTGGCCCTGGCGCAGAAAAACGCCTGCATGGCCTGCCACGCGGTGGACAAGAAGCTGGTCGGCCCCGCCTACCAGGAAGTGGCCAAGAAGTACGCCGGCAAGAGCGCCGACGAGCTGGCCAAGAGCATCAAGGCCGGTGGCTCGGGCAAATGGGGCGCCGTGCCCATGCCCGCACAGGCCGCGCTGAGCGACGCCGACGCCAAGACCCTGGCCACCTGGATCCTGGGCGGCGCGAAGTAAGCCATTCCAATCGCCCGGGCGCACACGCCCGGCGACCAGGCGCCCGTCGCGAATGCGACCGGCGCCTCTTTTTTTGTCTTCACGCAACAGCTTCGCTGCTGGGCTTTGCGATAGCGTGATATACCTCCAACTTGACAGATGTTTTGCAATCTGTGCCAGCGCCGGGCGTCCTCCGGACGCTCAGATCGATTGATTGGAGAGCCTTCCGGATGGCCGAATCCAGCGATGAGTTGTTTGCGTTCGAAGACGAAGCGCCCGCCGACGGCCTGCCCAACGCCCGTCGGCCTGCGCGCGAGTGGAAGGTGCTGGTCGTGGACGACGACGCCGACGTTCACCAGGCGACGCTGTTTGCCCTGCAGGACGTGTTGGTGTTCGGGCGCTCCATCCGTTTTCTGCACGCGCACAACGCCGCCGAGGCGCGGCAACTGCTGCTGGCCACACCCGACCTGGCGCTGGTGTTGCTCGACGTGGTGATGGAAACCGAAAACGCCGGCCTGGAGCTGGTGGATTTCATCCGCAACGACGCCGGCCTGACCGCCACCCGCATCGTGCTGCGCACCGGCCAGCCTGGCTACGCGCCCGAGCACGAAACCATATTGCGCTACGACATCAACGACTACAAGACCAAGTCGGAGCTCTCGCGCCACAAGCTGCTGACCACGCTGACCACCGCCATCCGCTCCTACGAGCAGATCTGCACCATCGAGGCCCACCGCAGCGGGCTCGAACTCATCGTGCGGTCCAGCGCCGACTTCATGGAAGAGACCGGCCTGCACACCTTTGCCCGAGGGGTCATCACACAGCTGGCGGCCTTGCTGGGCACGCAGCCCGAAGGCCTGGTGTGCGCCCAGGTGGAGCGCGGCGGGCAGCAGTACCGGGTGCTGGCTGCCGCAGGCCAGTTTTCCGATCTCATCGACCAGTCGCTGGACTCGCTGCCCGATGCCGAGGTGCGCGCCTTGCTGGAGCGTTCGCTGCAGCAACACGACAACGTGTTCTCGCCGGCCGGCCTGGCCCTGTACGTGGGCTACCGCAACGGCAGCGACATGGCGGTCTACATCGACACCCAGCAGACACCCCCGAGCACCGACCGCAGCCTGCTCGATGTCTTCTGCTTCAACATCGGCAACCTGCTGCGCAACCGCCACCTGATGCAGCGCCTGCACGAGTTCGCCTTCTACGACCAGTTGGTCGGCCTGCCCAACCGCGCCAGTTTTGTCGATGCGCTGGACCGCCAGATTGCCGCCGGCGCCGAGGGCCACGCGCTGGCCCTGGTGGACATCGACGACTTCAGCGCCACCAACGACGTCATGGGCCACCGCTTCGGTGACCTGCTGCTCAACGCCGTGGCCCAGCGCCTGCGCGAAAGCCTGCCGCCCCAGACGGTGCTCGCCCGCATCGGCAGCGACACCTTTGGCGTGCTCGGTCGGCAGGACATGGTCAACCCCGACGCGCTGATGGCCGCCGCCCGCGTGCCGCTCAACATCGAAGGCATTGCCCACAAGCTGTCCATCACCTGCGGTTATGTGCAGCTGCAAGCGGACGCCAACGCCGGTGTGGACCTGCTCAAGGACGCCAGCATCGCGCTCAAGCGCGCCAAGAAGGACCACAAGGGCCACTACGTCACCTTCTCGGCCCACCTGGGCGCCGAGGCGCGCGCCCGCGCCCTCATGCTGGCCGAGCTGCGCGCGGCCTTCGAGGCCGAACGCCTGTTCCTCGTGTACCAGCCGCAGCTGGATCTTGTCACCCACGAACTCATTGGCCTGGAGGCACTGATCCGCTGGCGGACCGAAGCCGGCCGCTTCGTGCCGCCCGACCAGTTCATCCCGGTGGCCGAACGCTCGGGTCTGATGGGGCCCTTGGGCCAGTGGGTGATGACCTCGGCCTGCATGATGATGCGCGACCTGCTCGACGCCGGACTGGCGCCACGGCGCATCGCGGTCAACGTGTCGGTGGTGCAGCTGCAGGACGCGGCCTTTGCCGACCACGTGGCGCAGGCGCTGACCCTCAGCGGGCTGGATGGAAGCCACCTGGAGCTGGAGATCACCGAGTCGGTGGCGGTGCTGCCCACGGATTACCTGGAGACGACGCTCGCCGGGCTTCGCGCGCGCGGCATCTCGATTGCCATCGACGACTTCGGCACCGGCTACTCGTCGCTCAGCTACCTGGAGCGCCTGCCGCTGGACCGCATCAAAATCGACCGTGCCTTTGTGCGCCAGATCACCGAAGCCAAGGGCCCGCGCATTGCCGAGATGGTCACCCAGCTGGGGCGCAAGCTGGGCCTGAAGGTGTTGGCCGAAGGCATTGAAGACGCCAGCGTGTGGGCAGCCCTGGTGGCCATGGGCTGCCACGACGGCCAGGGTTACCACATCGCCCAGCCCCTGGGCAAGGACCAGCTGATCCCCTGGCTGGCGCAGCACCGGGACGCCCACCCCGGCCCCTGACCCCACCCCAGGAGGACGCCCCATGCCCACCCTCTCGCGTCGTGAAGTTTTGGGTGCTGCCGCCCTCACCACCTTGGGCCTGGCGGCCTGTGCCAAGCCGCCCCTGAAGATCGGATTTATCGGTGGCCTGACCGGGCGCACCGCCGACCTGGGCGTGGCCGGGCGCGACGGCGCGCTGCTGGCGCTGGAGCAGGCCAACGCCGCCGGTGGCGTCGCGGGGCGGCAGGTGGAACTGCTGACCGCCGACGACCAGCAGAACCCGGCCGCCGCCGCAGCGGCCTTCCAGCGCCTGCGCGACGCCGGCGTGGCGGCGATCGTGGGGCCCATGACCAGTGCCATCGCCATGGCCGTGGTGCCACTGGCCAACGCGGCCGGCCTGACCATGATTTCGCCCACCGTGACCACCAGCGCCCTGGTCGGCCAGGACGACCAGTTTTTCCGCGTCATTTCCTCGACACGCGAGTACGCACAGACCAGCGCCCGCTTCCATGCCCAGCGCAGCAAGCTGTCGCGCGTGGCGGCGGTGCTCGACATGTCGAACGCGGCCTACACCGAGCGCTGGCTCGACGATTTCGAGGCCGAGTTCCGCAAGCTCGGCGGGCAGGTGATTGCGCGCGAGGGCTACACCTTTCAGCCCGGCATGGGTTTTGCCGAGCTGACCCAACGCGCCCTGAGCACGCAGCCCGATGGCCTGCTGCTGCTGACCGGCGCGGTGGACGCCGCCCAACTGATGCAGCAGTTGCGCAAGCTGCAGCCCACGCTGCCGGTGATGACGGCCGAATGGGCCGCCACCGAGCAGCTGCTGGAGCTCGCCGGTGGCGCCGCCGAAGGGGTGGTGGCGGCGCAGTTCCTCGACCGCAACAACACCTCACCCAGCTACCAGCAGTTCCGCCAGGCCTACCAGCAGCGTTTCGGCAACCCGTCGGGCTTTGCCGATCTGGCCGGCTTCGACGCGATGCGTGTGACGCTGCAGGCGCTGGGTGCGCAACACAGCGGTGAGACCCTCAAGCAGACCCTGCTGCGGGTGCGGCGCTTTGAAGGCGCGCAGCAGGTGGTGGCCTTCGACGACACCGGCGACGCGGTACGCAAGACCTACATCACGGTGGTGCGGCGGGGCCGCTACGAGGTGATGGTTTGAGTGCTTGGCGAGGCCCTTGGCGCCTGCGCACGCTGCTGGTCGGCCAATTCCTCGCCGCCATGTTGGTGGCGGTGCTGGTGCTCACCGCCATGATGGTGTTCTGGCGCCTGCCGCTGGTGCAGCAGCAGACGCGCGAGGAACAGGCGCGTGTGGCCGACCTGGCGCTGGCCAATATGGAGCAGGGGCTGGACAGCACCCAGTCCCTGATGGCCACCCTGACCGGTCTGGCCGACTCTGCGGGTGGTCCGGCGGCCGCCGTGGCGGCCGACTTTTTTGCCGTCACCACGCGCCAGCTGCTGCTGGGCGACAACCTGCTCGATGGGGTCTACCTGCTGGATGACAGGCTCACGCTGCGCTCGGCGCAGCTGCGCCATGGTGTGGTGGCGCAGGCCGGCGAGTGGGTGGGCAACGACCTCAGCGCGGTGGAAGTGCTGCGCCGGGCGCGCCAGCAAAACACCCTGCAATGGAGTGCGCAATTCCTTTCGCCCATCCAGGGCCGGCCGGTGGTGGCGGTGGCTGTGCCTTTTGACGGCGGCGTGCTGCTGGGCGAGCTGTCCATGGACCGCCTGGTGAGCCTGACCAACCGCCCCAACCAGCGCGACGGTCTGCTGCTGCTGGCGGTGGACAACCGGGGTGCGCTGGTGTCGGCCCCCAACCTGCGCCTGGTGCGCGAACGCACCAACCTCATGAACCTGCCGCTGGTGCGTGCCGCGCTGGCCGGTCAACAGGCCAGCGGGCGTTTCGACTTCGACGGTCAGGCCTATCAGGGCACGGCTCGGTTGTCGCAGCGCCTGGGCTGGGGGCTGTTGGTGGCCTACCCCGAGTCTGTGGCACTGGCTGCGCGTGATGCCGCCGTCCTGATTGCTGTGGTCACGCTGTCGCTGGCGCTGGCCGTGGGCGTGGCCACGGCGGCCTGGCTGGCGCAGCGCATCGACCGGGTGGTGCATGGCGCAATGGATTTTGCCCAGCAGATGGCGGCCGGTCGCTACGACGGACAGCCCCGGGGCAGCGGCATCACCGAGTTGCAGCGGCTGGGCACCGATTTGCAGCAGGTGGCCCAGGCCATCGCGCAGCGCGAGCGCCAGTTGGCCGATCAGGACCGGCGCTTTCGCGACCTGGTGGAGAACACCGCCGACCTGGTGATCGAGTTGGACCGTGATGGCACTGTGGCCTACGCCAACCCGGCTGCCGAGCAGGCCCTGGGGCAGCCTGGACAGCGGGCCCAGGGGCGCCGGATTGCCGATCTGGTGGTCGAGAGCGAGCGTGCCATGGTGCAGAACTTCGTGGACGTGGGCGACAAGCTGCGCCGTCCCAGTTACCGCCAGGATTTGTGCATGCTGGGCGCGGGCGGCGTGCTGCGCGACATTGCCTGGAGCTCCAGCGTGGACCGCAGCGCCGATGGCCGATTTCAGGGCTTTCGCTGCATCGGCATCGACGTCACCAGCCAGCGTGCCGCCGAAGCCGCGGTGCGGCGCAGCGAGGAGCGCTTGCGCACCATCCTCGACAGCACCCCCGCACTGGCGGTGCAATGGTTTGACGCCGACGGCCGTGTGTTGGAGTGGAACACCGCGTCCACCGCGCTGCTGGGCTGGACCAAGGAAGAAGCGCTGGGTCGTCGTCTGGACGAGCTGATCTACACACCCGCGCAGCAGCGCGACTTCATGCAGATCCTGGCCGAGGTCGGCCGCACCGGCCAGCCCTATGGCCCTTACGAAGGCGAGGTGCGCGACCGCGCGGGGCGCGCACGCTGGCTGCTGTCCACCACCCTCGGCGTGGCCGGCGATGTGGCGCGGGGTGAATCGGCCATGGTGTTTGTCTGCCTGGACGTGGACATCAGCGACCGCAAGCAGGCCGAAGCCGCCTTGCTGGAGCTCAACGCGCAACTGGAAGGCCGCATCGAGGAGCGCACGCGCAGCCTGTCGATTGCCAACACCGAACTGGAACAGGCGCTGACGACGGTGCAACTGGCGCAGGAGCGCCTGGTGGCCTCGCAGGACCGGCTGGTGCAGTCGGAGAAGCTGGCCTCGCTGGGCTCGCTGGTGGCCGGCGTGGCGCACGAGCTCAACACGCCCATCGGCAACGGGCGCATGGCGGTGTCCACGGTGAAGGAGCGGGTGGCCCAGTTCCGGCGCCAGGTCGAGCAGGGGCTCAAGCGCTCCGACCTGGAGGCCTTTGTGGCCCAGGTGGACACCGGCGGCGACATCGCACTGCGCAACCTGGAGCGTGCCAGCGAACTGCTGAGCAGCTTCAAGCAGGTGGCGGTGGACCAGACCAGCGACCAGCGGCGGCGCTTTCGCCTGCGCGAGGTGGTGGACGAGATCCTGCTCACCCTGCAGCCCAGCTTCAAGCGCAGCGCCCACGAGGTGGTGTGCCAGGTGCCCGATCAGATCGAACTCGACAGCTACCCCGGCGCCGTGGGCCAGGTGCTCACCAACCTGATCCAGAACGCCCACATCCATGGGCTCGAAGGCGTGGCGCGGGGGCGCATCGACATCAGCGCCGAGCTGCGCGGCAGCGAGGTCTGCCTGTCGGTGGCCGACAACGGCCGGGGCATTCCCGAGGCCAGCCAGCGCCACGTGTTCGACCCCTTCTACACCACCAAGCTCGGCCACGGCGGCAGCGGTCTGGGCCTGTCCATCGTGCGCAACATCGTCTCCGGCGCGCTGGGCGGCGGCATTGACTTTCACAACCTTGACACGGGCGGTGTGGCGTTCGAAGTGGTCCTGCCGCTGACCGCACCCACGGCCCCCGCGGTGCCGGAGACCAGCGCATGACCGGTGGCCAACCCGGCGTCACATCCTGCAGAATGCCGGGCACACACAGCGGTGTTGTGGGCGTCACCCGGCCCACACCCCCACGAGGAGCACACATGTCTGCGCGTTCGATTCTGCGCCCTGCCGTCCTGATGACGGCGCTCGCCCTGGCCCTGCCCCTGCCCGTTCAGGCGCAGGGCGCCACCACAACAAGCACCGCCACTGCGTCGGGCAACCACCTGCAGCAGATACTGGCCAGCAAGAAGCTGCGCGTGTGCATCTGGCCCGACTACTACGGCATCAGCCTGCGCAGCCCGCGCACCCAGCAGCTCGCCGGCGTGGACGCCGACCTGGCGCTCGAGTTCGGCAAGGACCTGGGCGTGGCGGTGGAGTTCATCGACAGTTCCTTTGCCCGCCTGATCGGTGACGTCACCGGTGACCAGTGCGACGTCGCCATGTTTGCGGTCGGTGTCACGCCCCAGCGTGCCGAGAAGCTGATGTTTGCGCGGCCCACGCTGGCCAGCGACATCTACGCCATCACCACCCGCAGCAACCGGCGCATCAAGGGCTGGGACGACATCGACAAACCCGGTGTGGTGGTCGCCGTGATGAAGGGCACCCTGCACGAACCGGTGATGCGCGCACGCCTCAAGGCAGCCACCCTGCTGGTGGTGGACACACCGATGGCGCGCGAGCAGGAAGTGGAGTCGGGTCGGGCCGACGTGTTCATGACCGACTTCCCCTACAGCCGGCGCATGCTGGAGACCACCGACTGGGCGCGCCTGGTGGCACCCACCAGCACTTACCACATCACCGAATACGCTTACGCGGTGGCGCCCGGCGACCTCAAGTGGTTCAACCGGGTCGAGCAGTTCGTGCGCGACATCAAACGCGACGGCCGCCTGCTGCGCGCCGCCAGCCGCTACCGGCTGGAGTCGATTGTTGTGCCGAACTGATGGCCCAACTGCCCGGACGCACCTTTGGCCCGCCCACGGACGACCCGCGTCCGGCGGCGCGTTACCACTGGCTGGCGCGGCTTTTCCTGGGGCTGTTCCTGGTGACGGTGCTCGGTGCGGTGGGCTACGCCGTGTGGCGCGACCGCCAGGTGCAGCTGGAGCAACAACTGGCACGGGCGCAGGGCAATGCGCTGATTTTTGAGGACGAGATCGGCCAGGCACTTCAGTTGGTGGAAAACACCTTGCGTGCTTTGCCCGAGGTGTCGGGTGAACCGTTGGCGGAGGCCTCGCCAGAATGGCTGCACGGCGTGCTGCGCCGACTGCAGCACAGCCAGCCGGCGGTGCGTTCGCTGTCGATACTGGACCGCGACGGTCGGGTGCGCGCGAGTTCGCAGCCGGGCAACCTGGGTGCCGTGATCGACCTCCTGGGATTTTTGCCGGCCGACCGCGCCACCGGCGAGTCGTCGGTGTTGCGGGTGGGACCGGTGTGGGAGGGCCGGGACGTGGGCGAGGCGCGCCCGACGCTGGCCGAGCAGCCGGGCGATCCGGGCAAGCCCTACTTTGTGCCCCTGTTGCTGCGCATCGGTGAGGGCGCTCAGGCGGTCTGGCTGCTGGCGGCACTCAACCCCGAGTACCTGCTCGGGCGCATGGAGCGGTTTCACCGGGCCGACAGTGACCGCGTGTTTGTGGCGCGGCTCGACGGCCGGGTCTTGTTCAGCACCGACGACGCGCCCAACGGCGGCGCCTATCCCTTCCCCGCGCTGTTGGCGGTCGTGCTCGCGCGCGAACTGGGCACCGACGACAGCGACGCACTGAGTGCGTTTCGCACCCTCAAGTCCTACCCGGTGTTTGTGTCGGTGCGGGTGGACCGGGTGGCGGTGTTGGCCGACTGGCGACGCAAGTCGGGCGTGATTGCACTGGTGACCGCGCTGGGGCTGGCCAGCGTGCTGGCGGGCTACCTGTGGCTGATGCGCCGTCTGCGCGCGGGCGAGCAGGCAGAGGCCGTGCAGCAGGCCACCATCGTGCGTCTGTCACAGGCGCTGGAGCAAAGCCCGAGCGGCATTCTGATCGTCAACGAGCTGGGCCGCATCGAGTACAGCAACCCGTTTCTGTGCGAGATGACGGGTTATTCCGCCAGCGACTTGCAGGGGCGCACACCGGCCTTGCTCGATGGCGCGCCGGTGGACAAGGCGCGTTATCTGGACGTGCTCGCGCAGTTGCAGGACGGTCGGATGTGGCGCGGGGAGGTGTTGCGCCGCCGCCGCGACGGCCACGTCTACCCGGCGCAGGTGGTGGCCGCGCCGCTGCGCGATGTCGCGGGCCACATCACCCATTTTGTGAGCGTCGAACACGACCTCAGTCAGGAAAAACGCACGCTGGCCGATCTGGCTCAGGCGCGCGACCACGCCGAGGCCGCGACCCGCGCCAAAAGCGCCTTTCTGGCCAACATGAGTCACGAGATCCGCACGCCCATGAACGGTGTGATCGGCATGGTCAGCCTGCTGCTCGATTCGCCGCTCAACCCCGAGCAGCACGACCAGGCCCAGACCATACGCGAGAGCGCCGAATCGCTCTTGCACCTGATCGACGACATCCTCGATTTCTCCAAGGTCGAGGCCGGCAAGCTGGTGTTGGCGTCCGCGCCCTTGTCGCCGGCCGGCGTGTGCCGCGTCTGCGCCCGCCGGCTTGAGGTGACTGCCCAGGCCAAAGGGTTGAGCCTGGTGCTGGAGCTGGCCGCCGATGTGCCAGAGCTCGTCCTGGGCGATGCGCAGCGTATCCAGCAAGTGCTGGTCAACCTGCTGGGCAACGCCATCAAGTTCACCGCGCGCGGGCAGGTGGTGCTGCGCTTGCGGTTCGCGGCGCCGACCCTGCGTTTCGAGGTGCAGGACGAGGGCATAGGCATCGCGCCCGACGCCCAGCAGCAGCTGTTCCAGCCCTTCACCCAGGTGGACGGCTCCAGCACGCGCGCCTTTGGCGGCACCGGCCTGGGCCTGTCCATCAGCCGCCAGCTGGTGGAGGCCATGGGCGGGCGCATCGGTGTGTGCAGCGCGCCGGGGCAGGGCGCCACGTTCTGGTTCGAGCTTGCCCTGCCGCTGGCACCGGTCGCGGCTGCCAGGCCCGTTGCCGCGGCGCCGGCGGCGGTCGCGCTCGCACCGCTGCAGGGCTGCGTGCTGCTGGTGGAGGACCAGCCGGTGAACCAGAAGCTGGCGCTGGCGGTGCTCAGCCGCGTGGGGGTGCGGGCCGTGCTGGCACACAACGGCCGCGAGGCCCTGGAGCGGCTGCGCGAGCAGACCTTCGATCTGGTGCTGATGGATTGCCAGATGCCGGTGATGGATGGCTTCGAGGCCACCGAGCGCTTGCGTGCGGGCGAAGCCGGTGAGGCCGCGCGAACGGTGACGGTGCTGGCCCTGACTGCCAACGTGATGGCCGAAGACCTGGCGCGCTGCCGCGCCAGCGGCTTTGACGGCCATGTGCCCAAGCCCTTCACCATGGGCGCCCTGCACGCGGCCCTGGTGCCCTGGCTGCAGGCGGTGGAGTCAAGCCACCACTGAGAGGGGGGCGGGGTGTTCCTTGTCCAGTCTGCGGTGCGGTGCGGCCTGGCAGTTGCGCACCACGGCCTGCAGCTCCTGCACCCTGAGCGGCTTGGTCAGGAAACCACTGGCGCCCGCGCCGACGGCTTCCTGCCGGGCTTCTTCCAGTGCGTTGGCCGTGAGCACCACCACCGGCACCTGGCCACGTGGCGCGGGCAGGGCGCGGATGCGCTGGGTGCTCTCCAGGCCATCCATCTCGGGCATGTGCAGGTCCATCAGCACCAGATCGAAGGCCTGCGCCTGCACGCTTTCCAGAGCATGCAGCCCGTTGGTGGCCTGGTGCACCTCGTGCCCCATTTTCTGCAGCAAGGCGGTGGCCAGCTTGAGGTTGATCGGGTGGTCGTCAACCACCAACACCTTGAGGGGGCTGGCGTCCGGCGGCGCGGCGGCGTCGTCGGACGCGAGCGTGGGCGGCGACATCGGCGGCGGCGTGGTGTTGGCAAAACAGGGTGCGGCGCTGGCTTCCACCGTGGTGGGCAGTCGCAGTGTGAAGGTGCTGCCCTGGCCCTCGCGGCTTTCGACCGCCAGACTGCCGCCCATGAGCTCGGCCAGGGCGCGCGAAATGTTCAGACCCAGGCCCGAGCCACCACGGCGCCGGTTGAGCCGGGATTCGACCTGGAAGAAGCGTTCGAACAAGCGCTCGACCGATTCGGCCGACATGCCGATGCCGGTGTCGCGCACGGTGAAAACGAGCGCGATGGTGTCGGCGGCAGGGCCGGGTTGGACATCGACCTCGAACCTCACGCTGCCGCGCTCGGTGAACTTGATGGCGTTGCTCAGCAGATTGAACAGCACCTGGCGCGTGCGGGTCGGGTCCAGCCGCACCGCCGCCGGCAACGAGGGCGTCATCGACACCTCAAATTGCAGGCCCTTTTCGCGCGCCTGTGCGGCCATGGGCGTGACCACATCGCGCAGCACGCGTGGCAGGTCGATGGCCTCGGGCGCGACCTTGAGCTTGCCTTCCTCGATGGCCGCCATGTCCAGGATGTCGTTGAGCAAGGTCAGCAGGTGCTGCGCGGAGTCGGCCGCCGTGTGCAGGTAGTCGCGCTGGCGGGCATCGAGCGGGGTTTCGTGCAGCAGCTGCAGCATGCCCAGCATGCCGTTGAAGGGGGTGCGCAACTCGTGGCTCATGTTGGCCAGGAAGTGGCTCTTGGTGATGTTGGCCTGCTCGGCCAACTGGCGTGAAATGTCCAGCTCGCGGTTGAGCTGCTCCAGCGCCAGGCGCTCGCGTTCCTGGCGCCGCTGGCGCACCGCAATGGTGGCGGCCACGCTCAGCAGCAGCAGCGCCTGCGCCACGAAAAGCCCCATGATCAGCCGACTCTGCCCCTGCAGCGTGCCGATCTGTTGCTGCATCTGGCGCGAGATCATGGCGTTGGAGGCAAAAGACAGGGCTTGCACTTCGGGGCCCATGGCCTCCATGGTCTGGGCCAGCGCCGCCCAGCCGGGTCGGTGGTTGGCGGGGGCGTCCATCCAGGGCTGCATCTGCGCGGCAAGTTGCTGCAGGTGGGGCACCGCTTCCTGGTATTCGGGCGCGTCGCGCAGGCGGTCCACGCTGGGACTGGTCAGCAGCAGGTCGAGCCGGCTCAGGAAAATGTCGTGCCGCAGCGTCAGCGCGTCCCAGTCGGTGGCGGGGCTTTCCAACCCGGCCAGCGCCACCACCGAGCGCAGGCGCAGGAATTCGCGTTCGAGCTGGAACACCAGCGCCGTGATCGAGTCGGCCTGCAACTGAGCGGCCTCTTCGGCCAGCCGCGCCTGGCGCAGGAAGATGCCCATCAGCACCGCCAGACCTGCCAGCATGAGGGCGGTGGCCAGACCCAGCCACGCCCAGAAGCGCCGCGTGGCTTTGCGCCGATGCATGGTGCTCAGTCGATTTCCAGACCGCCCAGTTGCCAGATCGAGCGCTCGTAGTAGACGGTGTTCTGCAGGGCCGGGTTGCTGTCAAATGGGTAAATGACAAACAGCGGCCCCTTGGTGCGCACAGGGATGGGCTGGTCGTTCATCCGGTGGGCCAGCACCATGTCGAACTTGGTGGTGTCCTCCAGCGGGATGGTGATCTTGTAATCGTTCAGCGCCACGGCCTTGAGCGTGCTGCCGCGCGCCTTGACGGCGGCCAGCACATCGCGCAGCAGCGGGCCGGTGAACTTTACCGGCGCCTTTTCCCACGGCGTCATGGTGGTGAAGGTTTTTTGCGGCAGCGCCTCCAGCATGGCCAGGTCGAACACCGCCTTGTCGCCCCGGTTGGCGGCCCCCAGTTTGCCGCTGACGGTCAGCACCACCTTGCCCTTGGGGGCATCCAGCGCCCAGCCGGCCGTGGGCAACAGGCCGGCGGTCAACAGGGTGAGGGCGCTGAGCAGGAAGGGGATCACGCGGCGGCGCTGGGTCATGGTCGGGTCCTAGGGTTTTGCGCAAAATGACAACTTATGGCCGTCAATAGCAAAAAATTTGACATTCCCCAGGACTGTAACGCGAATCAGCGGCCATTTCCAGGGCGTTCACCGCATGAATGGGGGAGGATGGTCGATTGAATTTCATATAAATCACAATTTGGTGTTGTTTTTGCCATTTGACTGCAAGGCAGTCTGAGACAGGCTGCCATGTGGAGACGGCGGGCCAAGAACCCGGTCGGCGAATTGCGGCGAAAATACGGACCTGGCCCCGATGGTGAAATCGGTAGACACAGCAGACTTAAAATCTGCCGCCCTTCATCGGGCGTACCGGTTCAAGTCCGGTTCGGGGCACCAGGCGACGTGACGGCCAGCCAATTTTGAGAGTACAGACCATGACCCCTTACGACGCCCCCTTCGAAATCCACGTCCATGGCGACGTGCCGCTGCGCGACGACGTGGCCTTTGCCCAGATCCAGGAAGCCTTGAAGCCGCTGTGGGTCTACGCCGGCGCCAAGTCGCTGGCCGATGGCGCGGCCAGTGCTTATGAGGACGAGCCCGGCATCCGTTTCGATGCGCCTCAGCACCTGCTGCAGATGTGTTGGACGGTCAGCGGCGACGAGGACTTCCGGCAGGTGATCGAGGAAACCTGCATGGCGCTCAACGACATTGCCGCCGCCGGTGCCGCGCTGGAGGTGTCGTTCTACGACACCGAGTTCGACGAAGAGACCGAGGACGAGGACGCCGAGTCGCGCGACGATTTCATGATGTGTTTTGTCGGCCCCACGCCGGCGGCCATCATGCAGGTCCAGCGTGACCTGTTGGTGCAGGACGTGGTGCACATCATGGAGCGCCACTTCGATGCCTCGGAACTGGGCGATGTGGTGGGCGCCATCGACAAGCTGTTCTCCAACCGCTTTGACGCCCTGATCAACTCCATGCAGTTGGGCCGTCCGCCGCGCGGCCCTGGCGGTTCGGCCGGTGGGCACGGTGGCCCGCGCAAGCCGCGCCATCTGCACTGATCCCGCTGGCCATGGCCGATCGCCTGAGCGACGCGCTCAACCCCGGCGTGCGTCGCCGCGAGGTGCTGGGCTGGGCCATGTACGACTTCGCCAATTCGGGCTACACCACGGTGGTGCTCACGGCGGTGTTCGCGGCCTACTTTGTGGGCGGTGTGGCCGGTGGCGCGCCCTGGGCCACGTTCGCGTGGACGGCGGCACTCAGCGTGTCCTACGCCATCGTGATGCTGACCATGCCCTCGTTGGGCGCGCTGGCTGACCTGCGGGCCAACAAGAAGCGTTTGCTGCTGCTGTCCACGGTGGGCTGCGTGGTGAGCACCGCCGCGCTGGCGCTGGTGGGGCCGGGCGAGGTGGCACTGGCGGTGGGGCTGCTCATTCTCTCCAACCTGTTCTATTCCTGGGGTGACTCACTGATCGCCGCCTTCCTGCCCGAACTGGCCCGACCGCAGGCCATGGGCCGCGTCAGCGGCTGGGGCTGGAGCCTGGGCTACGTGGGCGGCATGCTGGCGCTGGGCCTGAGCCTGGGTTACGTGTTGTGGGCGCAGGCACGTGGCCTGCCGGCGTCGGACTTCGTGCCCGTGACCATGCTGATCACAGCGGCGGTCTTTGCCGTGGCGGCGGTGTTCACGTTTGCGCTGCTGAGTGAACGCGCCCAACCCAACCCGCAGGCGCTGGCTCAGAGCGGCTTGCGCGCCTCGCTGGCCCGGCTGCAGGCCACCTGGCGGGTGGCGCGCCACTACCGCGACTTCATGTGGCTCATGGCCTGTGCCGTGGCCTACCAGGGCGGCGTGGCGGTGGCCATCACCCTGGCGGCCATCTACGCCGAGCAGGTGGTGGGCTTTGAGTCTCAGGAAACCATGGTGCTGATCTTTGCGCTCAACATCGCGGCCGCCGTGGGGGCGTTTGCCTTTGGCTACGGGCAGGACCGGCTGGGCCACAAACGGGCGCTGGCCGTCACCCTGGTGGGCTGGATCGCCACCTGCGTGATTGCAGCGCTCTCCACCACCAAGGGCATGTTCTGGTACGCGGCCGTCATCGCCGGGCTGTGTATGGGTTCCAGCCAGTCGGCCGGACGCGCCATGGCCGGCCTGCTGGCGCCGCCTGCCCAGCGGGCCGAGTTCTATGGCCTGTGGACCTTTGCCACGCGCCTGGCCAGCATCGTGGGGCCGCTGACCTACGGCGCCATCACCTGGGCCACCGGTGGCAACCACCGGCTGGCCATCCTGTCCACCGCCGCGCTGTTCGTCATCGGTCTGCTGTTGCTGTGGCCGGTGAACATGGCGCGGGGCGAACGCGCGGCGGCCGAAACGCCCCAGCCGTGAGCACCCCACTCAAATACCTCTGGGCCTACTCGCCCGACGTGCAACAGCAGGCGCGTGGCCTGCTCGACGGCGGGCGCTTGCCGGCCTGGCTGCTGCAGCGCCACCCGCAGGCACACGGCAAACGCAACGACAGCGCGCTCTATGCCCACGTGGAAGACCTGCGCCAAACCCACATGCGCCAGACGCCGCGCCTGGACCGCGTGTGTTTTGACAGCAAGCTGCACGTGGTGCAACACGCGCTGGGCTTGCACACGCGGGTGTCGCGCGTGCAAGGCAGCAAGCTCAAGGCAGCGCGCGAGATCCGCATTGGTGCCGTGTTCCGCGATGCGCCGCCGGCTTTCCTCGACATGATCGCGGTGCACGAGCTGGCCCACCTGCGCGAGCGCGAACACGACCGCGCCTTTTACCGGCTGTGCACACACATGCTGCCCGACTACCACCAGATCGAGCTGGAGCTGCGCCTCTACCTCACCCACCTGGAGGCGGGTGGCGAGCGGCTGTGGGCACTGCCGTCAGAGGCTTGAGGCGGGCAGCGGCACGCGGGCGCAGGCCTGCGGCGGCAATTGCAGCCAACGCGCGGCCGCCGCTTGCAGGGCGGGCAGATCGCCGGTGGTGAAAAGCCGCACGGCGCCGCCCTCAGTGGCCACCTGGCCCGCTGTTTCGAGCAAGCGGCGCGTCTGCCGCGCCACCGGCTCGCCGGTGTCCAGCAGGGCCACCTCAGGCCCCAGCAGGGCACGCAGCGTGTTCTGTGCGAACACGTAGTGGGTGCAGCCCAGCACCAGGGTGTCGATGTTGCCCATGGCCTGGATGTAGCGCTGGCACAGCGCGTGTACCTGCGCGTCGGCAACGGGCTCAACGGTGCAACGTTCAATGGCGTGGGCCAGACCATCGCAAGCCTGGAGGGCAAACGCGACCCGTTTTGGCATGGCCGCCAGCAACTGCGCAAACCGGGCGCTGTTCAGCGTGCCCCGCGTGGCCATCACGCCCACGCGCCCGCTGCGCGTGAGTGCCACGGCGGGTTTGAGCGCCGGCTCCACGCCCACGATGGGCAGTTGCGGATGGGTGCTGCGCAAGGCTTGAACCGCCGCTGCGGTGGCCGTGTTGCAGGCCACCACCAGTGTCTTGATCTGGTGGCGCTCAAGGAGGTGCGCTGCAATGGCCTGCGACCGGTCGGTCACGAACGCATCGCCGCGCTCGCCGTAGGGCGCTTGGGCGCTGTCGGCCAGGTAGACGAAGCGCTCGTGTGGCAATTCGGCGCGCAGCGCCTGCAGCACGCTCAGGCCGCCGACGCCGCTGTCGAAAACGCCGATGGGCGCCGAAGGCGGCAAGAGCAAACGATCAGCCCGATATGGCGATGCCCTTGAACTCGCCCGAGGCGATGCGCTTGCTCCACTCGGCCGGGCCGGTGATGTGGGCGCTGGTGCCGCCCGAATCCACCGCCACGGTCACGGGCATGTCCACCACGTCGAACTCGTAGATGGCTTCCATGCCCAGGTCTTCAAAGCCCACCACCT
>CAYUAH010000038.1:0-17598 GCA_964442375.1 uncultured Hydrogenophaga sp.
TGCCGCGCCTGAACATGGCCGAGAACGCGCCGGTGATGAACATCGAACCCGTGGCCTCGCTGCTGCTGGGCTGGCTGCTGCTGGGCCAGACGCTGGCGCCCATTCAATTGGTGGGCGGCGCGGTGGTGCTGTCGGCCATTGTCTGGCTGGCGAAGGGACGTTGAGCGGCGTCAGCTTTTTTTCTGGGGTCGCACCCAGTTGGCAATGCTGATCTGCTTGCCCCGCGCCACGCTCAAGGCGCCCGGCGGCGTGTCCTTGGTGATGGTGGAGCCGCCGCCCACGGTGCCGCCCGCGCCCAGCGTGACCGGCGCCACCAGCACGCAGTTGCTGCCCACGTGCACGTCGGCCTCGATCACGGTGCGGTGCTTGTTGGCACCGTCGTAGTTGGCGGTGATGCTGCCGGCGCCGTAGTTCACGCGTTCGCCCACCGTGGCGTCGCCCAGGTAGGCCAGGTGGTTGGCCTTGGCGCCGGCGGCCAGCTGGCTGTTTTTCACCTCGACGAAGTTGCCGATGTGCACCTCCGCCCCCAGGCGCGCGCCGGGGCGCAGCCGCGCAAACGGTCCCACCAGCGCGCCGGGGCCCACGGTCACGCCGGCCTTCTCGCCGTCGATGTGGGTGAAGGGGTGGATGACGGCACCGTCCTCGATGACCGCGTTGGCGATCACGCAGTGGGCACCAACGCGCACGCGGTCGCCCAGCAGCACGCGGCCTTCAAACACGCAGTTGACGTCGATCTCCACGTCGGCGCCACACACCAGCTCGCCGCGCACGTCGAACCGCGCCGGGTCGGCCAGGCGCACGCCACCGGCCATGTGGCCCTCGGCCAGGCGGCGCTGGAAGGCGCGTTCCAGCTCGGCCAGTTGCGCCGGGCTGTTGACGCCGGCCACCTGCACCGCATCAAAAATGCGGTGGGCCTTGACCACCAGGCCATCGGCCACGGCAAACTTCACCACGTCGGTCAGGTAGTACTCGCCCTGGGCGTTCTGGTTGTCCAGCCGGGCCAGCCAGCCGCGCAGCAGGCGGGTGGGCACGGCCATGATGCCGCTGTAGATCTCGCGGATGGCGTGTTGGGCGGTGCTGGCGTCTTTGTGTTCGACGACGGCGGTCACGTCGCCATCGGCATTGCGCACGATGCGGCCGTAGCCGGTCGGGTCGGGCAGCTCCAGGGTCAGCAGGGCCAGGTGCTGGCCGTCGCATTCGCGCAGCAGGGCCAGCAGGGTGTCGGGCTGGGTCAGGGGCACGTCGCCCGACAGCACCAGAGTCACGCCGTCATCGGCCAGCAGGGGCAGGGCCTGTTGCACCGCATGGCCGGTGCCCAGCTGGGGTTCCTGGCGGGCAAAACGCAGCGGCAGCTTGTTCAACTGGTGGGCGGCCTGGGCCAGCGCCGGCTCCACCTGGTCGGCGCCATGGCCGGTGATGACCACCGCCTGGCGGGCGGATAACCGCGCGGCACAGTCGAGCACGTGCACGGCCAGCGCACGCCCACCCAAACGGTGCAACACTTTGGGCAGGGCACTTTTCATGCGCGTGCCTTTGCCGGCCGCCATCACCACCACATCCACACTCAGGCTCATGACTACTCCATTGGACAGGCACCGCTCCCATGCAGCGGCGCTCAAGCTGAGGATTATCGGCCTGGTGGGCCTGCTGGCACTGGTGCTGCTGCAGGCCTGCAGCACCTTGACCCTGGGCTACAACCGCGCCGCCACGCTGAGCTACTGGTGGCTGGACAGCCAGCTGGACCTGAACGAAACCCAGAGCCAACAGGTGCGCGCCGATCTCGACGAGCTGCACCGCTGGCACCGGCGCGAAGCCCTGCCCCGCTACGCGAGCGTGTTGTTGTCGTGGGAACAGCTGGCTCGGCAAGACATCAGCGCCGGGCAGGCCTGCGAGCAGTTCGAGGCCGCGCGCGCCCAGTTGCTGCAGATCGCCGAGCGCAGCGCCCGCCCGCTGGCGCAACTCGGCCAATCGGTGTCGCCGGCGCAGCGCGAGCACCTGCAGCGCCAACACGCCAAAGACAACCAGCGCTTTCGCGAGGACTTCGTCGACGCACCCCGGTTTGGCCTGGACCAGCGCGTCAAACGCCTGACCGACCGGCTCGAAATGTTCTACGGCCGCCTGGAG
This sequence comes from uncultured Hydrogenophaga sp., assembly GCA_964442375.1. Taxonomy (GTDB): domain Bacteria; phylum Pseudomonadota; class Gammaproteobacteria; order Burkholderiales; family Burkholderiaceae_C; genus Hydrogenophaga. The sequence goes on from CAYUAH010000038.1 coordinate 2,125, forward strand.
CCGGCGCAGCGCCAACTGGTGCGAGACCACCTGGCGCGCGGCAGCTTTGACGGCCACCTGGCGCTGGCCGAACGCGAACGCCGCCAGGCCGACGTGCTGCAAACCATCACCGCCATCCAGGCCACCCCCGCACAAGGACCGGCGCTGGTGCGGGCGGCGGTGCAGCGCGCGGTGGACTCACCCGCCCCGCGTTACCGCAACGCATCGCGCCAATGGCAGCGCGAGGGCTGCGAGCTGGTGGCGGCCCTGCACAACAGCAGCACGGCCACCCAGCGCCAGAGCGTGGCTGAAAACTTGCGCAGCTACACCGGCGATTTCACACTTCTGGCGCAGCAGGACTGAACCCGGCCCAAATCGCCGAGCATCGGCCGATCAGCGGGCTGATGACGCCACATTTGTCAGTGTTTCACCCTAGGTACTGGCCCTAGAATGAATCCATAACAATCGATTCATCAGGGAGTCGGCCATGCACAAGCCCCGTCACGGCTTGCGTTGGTGGGGCGCACTGCGGCCCGCCAGCCGCAGCCTCGTGCCCACCATCGCGGCCTTTGCCAGCTTGCTGGCGGTGCCGATCACCGGCCAGACAGCAGACACCGGACCGCGCCCAAGCGCGTTGTGCCCTCCCACAACGGGTTTGCAGGTGCTGCGGTTGGTGGCCACCGGCCCCAACCGGCAGGCCGTCTGCGACATGGCCGGACTGCAAGCGCTGCCTCAGCGCGAACTCGTGACTGCGCTGCCGCCCAGCCTGGGCCAGGCGGGCGCCCACCACTGGCTGGGCGTGTCACTGCGCCTGCTGGCCGAACGCATGGGCGGCGGCCCCGGCAGCGTGCTGCAGCTGGCCGCCCTCAACGACTACGCGGTCAGCGTGCCCTGGAGCGACCTCGTCCGCTACGACCCCATCGTCGCCTACCAGCGCAACGGCGTGGCCCTGAGCGTGCGGGAGAAGGGGCCCATGATGCTGATCTACCCGTTTGACGCCTACCCGGAACTGCACGCCCAGCAGTACCTGAACCGCTCCATTTGGCAGCTCCATGCCATCACCATCAAGTGAGGTCATGACAACGGCCGCGCACCCCGGTGGCACCCACCCGCTGCGGCTGCCACCGGTGCGCTGGCTGCTGTTGCTGGTGGTGCTGATGGCGCTGGCCTCGGCCACGGCCTTGTGGCTGACACTGCAGCAAGCCCGTCAACTGGGCCAGCCCGACCAGCACTCGGACCTCTGGTACGTCTCCAGTGTCAACAGCGAACTCGGGCGGGTGCGTCTGCTGTCCCACCAATTGCTGGCGGGCGAAGCGTCTGCCGACGAACTGATGCTGCGCCTGGAGGTGTTGTACAGCGTGCTCGACAACACCTCCGCCCTGCCCAAGCTCAGCGACCGCCTGCACGGCCGCCTGCCCAACACCGCCGCCACCATGCGAGAACTGTCCCACCATGTGGACGCCTGGCTGCACACGCTGGACAACAACCCGGCTGCCCACAGCGAGCAGGTGGCGCGCGAGATCACGCGCTGGGCCGACCTCCTGCAGCAACGGGCGCGCACCGCCGTGGCCGATGTGCACGTGGCGGCCACCGAGGACAACGACGCCACGCGGCAAAGCCTGTACCAGCGCTTTGTGCTGCTGAGTCTGGTGCTGGCGGGGCTGCTGGTGGGCACCGCCGCGCTGATCTGGTACCTGCTGCAAGAGGCCAGGCGCGCGCGGCGCATCTCGCTGGCACTGAGCCAGACCAACCAGCTGCTGGAGACCCGTGTGGTCGAGCGCACGCGGCAGATCGAGGAAGGCCGCCTGCTGCTGAGCTTCATCCTCAACGCCAGCCCCAGCGACGTGCTGCTGATTGCCGCCGACGACGGCGAGGTGTTCTTCATCAACCAGCGACTGATACAGAGGCTGGACCTGCCGCGCCCGCCCCAGCACATGCGCGTGACCGACCTGCTGCACGACGACGCCCAGTGCCAGGCCCTGATGGACGGGCTGGACCGCTACGGCGAGGTGGACGGCATGGAGGCCCTGCTGGGCCACAACCCGCCGACCTGGTGTTCACTGTCGGCGCGGCTGATCGAGGTGGACGGCCGCCTGGGCCACCTGTTCTGGAGTTTCGACATCACGCCGCACAAGCGGCTGGAGGCGCAACTGCGCGAACTCGCCACGACCGACCCCCTGAGCGGCCTGGACAACCGCCGCGCTTTTCTCGATAAAAGCGCCGCGTTGCTGGAGCACTGCCGACGCCACCACCAGGATTGCGCCGTGCTGATGCTCGACATCGACCGCTTCAAAGCCATCAACGACCGCCACGGCCACGCCATTGGCGACCAGGCCATCATCGCCTGCGCCAAGGTGATGCGCGCCACCTTGCGCGACGCCGACGTGCTCGGTCGCATGGGCGGCGAAGAGTTTGCCGCGCTGCTGCCCCTGGCCAACGACAAGGCGGCGCTGGACACCGCCGAACGCCTGCGCAGCGCTGTGCAGGCCCTGCACATTCCGCTGGAGAACGGCGACGACCTCCGTTTTACCGTCTCCATTGGCGCGACCCAACTGTCCGGGCGCGACACCTCGGTCGAAAGCCTGCTCGCCGAATCCGACGAAGCGCTCTACCGCGCCAAGGCCGAGGGCCGCAACCGGGTGGTGACCCACCTGCCCCACACCACTGAAACCAGCGAGACCACGCCCCGCCATGAGCCTGAACTTCCTCATCGTTGACGACAGCCGCATGTCGCGCCTGATCCTCCAAGGCCTGGTGCAGCAACGCCACCCCGACTGGACCGTGCTGCACGCCAGCAGTGGCGAAGAGGCCCTGGAGGTGGCCTCGCAACACACCCTCCACCTGGTCTCGATGGACTTCAACATGCACGGCCTCAATGGGCTGGAGACGGCCATCGAGCTGCGTCGGCGCCAGCCCGGCCTGCCGGTGGCCTTGATGACGGCCAACGTGCAGTCGTCGGTGCAGGAGCGCGCGCGCGAGGCCGGCATCCTGTTCCTGGCCAAGCCCATCACGGCGGCTTCGCTGCAGCAGATGGCCGCCCTGTTGGACAACCCGGCCGGAGGCCGCCCATGATGAAGCTGGACCCCGAACAGATTGACGCGCTGACCGAGATTTTCAACATCGGCATGGGCCAGGCCGCCGCGTCGCTCAGTGGCCTGATTGCGGACGAGGTGCTGCTGTCGGTGCCGCGTGTGAGCGTGCTGACGGTCAGCGAGGCCGCGCAGCAGCTCAACGCCACCCAGAGCACCATGTACGGGGTGCGCCAGCCGTTTCGTGGCACGCTCAGCGGCGACGCCTTGCTGATTTTTCCCGGCCACAAGAGCCTGGAGCTGGTGCGCATCGTGGCCGGCAGCGCGGTGCCGGCCGAGGAACTCGACGCCATCGAGCAGGACGCCATGACCGAAATCGGCAACGTCATGCTCAACGCCTGCATCGCATCGCTGTCGGGTCTGCTGGGTCACGACTTCGACCTCGACCGCACCTCCATTGACATCGGCGACAGCCGGACCATCTTGGGCACGCGCATACAAAACCACCTGGTGGTGTTCCTGCACATCCGCTTCGAGCTCAAGCACAGCCAGATCGAGGGTTTTGTGGTGTTCGTGCTGCACACCACTTCGCTGGCGGCGCTGCGCGAAGCGGTGGACCGCCTGCTGGGCCGCCCCGCCACGCGCGACTAGGCGGACCGATCAGCCGGCCACGGTCTGGGTCTCGCGCGCCAGCCAGGCACCCATGGCCTGGCCATTCATGGCACCGCCAAAACAGAAGCCCTGCAAGCGTGTCACGCCCAGTTGCGCCAGCCGCTCAGCGGCCTCGGGTGTCTCCACGCCCTCGGCAATGGTCTGCAGGCCCATCACCTCGGCCAGCTTGACGATGGCGGCGATCATGGAGGCGCCCACTTCGGTGTCGAGGCGGCGCACAAACGAGATGTCGATCTTCAACTCGTTGATCGGCATGTCGTGCAGCTGCGACAGCGACGCATAGCCGGTTCCAAAGTCGTCGAGCGCCAACACAAAGCCGGCGCGGCGCAGCTCTTGCAGGCGTTGCGGGGCATCGGCCACGTCCAGCAAGGCCACGCTTTCTGTGATTTCCAGCACAAAGGCATCGGCCGGCAGGCCGTGCCGGCGCAGCGAAGCCAGCAGTTGTTCGGTGAAGTCCTGCCGGTAAAGCTGGCGGCTCGACACATTGACCGCCACCTGCAGGTGGCGCCCCTGGGCACGCCAGGCCACCTGCTGGCACGCGGCCTGCTCCCAGACCGATTGCCCGATTGCAGCAATCAGGCCCGAGGCCTCGGCCATGGGAATGAAGGTGGCGGGGCTGACCCAGCCCAGCTCCTCGTCGTGCCAGCGCGCCAGCACCTCGACCATGTCGCATTCGCCCGAGCCGCTGCGCACAATGGGCTGGAACCAGGCCTGGATGTCACCGCGCTCCACCGCTTTCATCAGACGCTGGCGCAGTCGTGCGGTCTGCCGCTGGGCGTGTTGGCCGCGCAACTCTTCGGCCCACACCACCTGGTTGCGGCCCTGCGCCTTGGCCATCTCTTTGGCGCGATCGGCCGCCATCAGCAGCGCCTCGGCGGTCTGGCCGTCGTCGGGGTACAAAGCCACGCCCAGGCTGGTGGTCAGCGTCACTTGTTCGCCCATCACACCATAGTCGCGCCTCAGGTGTTGCTGCAGGGCATCCAGCCGTGCGGCCAGGTCGCTGGTGGAGCTGATGTTGGGCCAGACCAGCGAAAACTCGTCACCACCCCAACGCGCCACGGTCTCTTCGCCGCCCGCCGCTTTCTGCAGCCGCCGGCCCAGGGCCATCAGCAGCCGGTCGCCGGTCTTGTGGCCCAGCGCGTCGTTGAGGCTTTTGAAGTTGTCGATGTCCAGCGACAGGACGGCCAGGCGACGCTGGGCCTGCTGGCTGGCCTTGAGGCCCAGCTGCAGGCGGTCCTCCAGCAACGCGCGGTTGGGCAGGCCGGTGAGTGGATCGTGCAGCGTCAACTGGGCGACCATGACTTCGAAGTCCTGGCGCTGCGTCACGTCCTGCAGCACACCCATGAAACCCACCACCTGGCCGTGTTCGCCCACGCGCGGCAACACGCGAAATTCGATCCAACGTTGCCGCTGGGCCTCGCCGCTGAACAGGAAACGCAGCGACTGCATGGGTGCCGTGCCGTGCTCGAAGCTGCGCGCGATGTCGTGCAGGCGCGCCAGATCCTGGTCGCGCACCATCAGGCAGCGCATGTTTTTGCCCGCCAGCTGGGCCATGCCCGGCAGCACCCGGGACCAGCCGTCCGACACCTGCGTGACGGCAAGGTGCGGATCAAGTTCGACCACGACCTCCTCCAGCAGCGACACGGTGCGCAAGTGGTTGCGCTGCTCGGTCAGCTGTTCGCGCAGGTTGCCATTGGCCAGGTGCAGTTGCCCCACCAGCGCCTGCACCTGGGTGCAGGTGTAACGCGCCACCTGGGTCAGGCGGTCCACATCGTCGCGGTCGTCGGCCGTCCAGCCAGCCCAGCGTCCGGCGTCCGGGAACATCTGCTCGGCCAGTGCCCGGATGTCGGCCACCGCGCCCTGCAAACGGCCCAGCACACGTCGCTGGGTGACCCAGAGCATGGCCGCTGCCGACAGCAGCGCCGCCAGGAAGTGGCCCGCCAGCAGCGTGGCCGGGGCAGGCAGCGCATGGCCCAAGCCCATCACCAGTTGCACGCCACCCACCAGCACCGCGCCTGCAGCGCTGCTCAGCAGCGCGAGCCCGGCCAGCCGCGCTATCGGCCGACTCAGGCGCCACCACGGCGGGGACGCCACCGCCTCTCTGTTGTGTGTTTGACCCATGACCCACCCTCCCTCGGATCTGTTGTGACGATCCGTTGGCGGTGATTCTAAGAACGGTCAGATCGACAGCCCAGACAATTCACAATCAATGGGCGCAAAGGTGACAAAAAAAGATGGCCGATTCACATTTCTCGGCCCACAGGCTTCAGGCGGCGCGCAGGCGGTACCAGCGCACCCCCGCCGCGTCGGCCTCCACCACCGCCTCGCCCGAGGCCAGCAGGCAGTTGAGGTGGGCCAGGCTTTCGCCGGTGGCCATGCCCAGCAGGTCGCCGGTGCTGCCTATGGGCCGCGCGAACAACGCACCGAACACGTCGATGGCGCGTTTGGGCGATTCGGCCAGGCTGCGGCGCAGGCGCTCCAGGCCGCGGTCGTGGCCGTGGGCCAGGCGGTCCAGGCGCGCGTGCAGGCCACGGAAGGGTTCGCCATGGGCGGGCAGGACAAGCAGGTCGTCGCTGAGCGTGGCGCGCAGGCGCGCAATGCTCTCTATCCATTCGCCCAGCGGGTTGGCATCGGGTTCGGTGGGGAAGACGCTGACGTTGGATGAAATGCGCGGCAGCACCTGATCGCCCGAGATCATCACCCCGAGGTCATCGCAGACGAAACACGCGTGCTCAGGCGAGTGGCCACGGCCCACCACCACGCGCCAGCCGTGCGCGCCTATGCGCAGCACCTCACCTTCGCTGAGGCGCCGAAACCCGTCGGGCATGGCGTGCATGTATTTGCTGTAGCCGCCAAATCGGGTGCGGTAGACGTCCAGCGCCTCTTCGCTCCAGCCGGCCTGACAATAAAAGCGAATGGCCTCGACGGGCGCCTCGCGGCCCGTGTCGGCCACCAGGGTGCGGCAGGTCAGGTACTCCAGCCGCGTCATCCACAGGCGGCACTGGAACTTGCGCGTGAGCCAGCCGGCCATGCCCACGTGGTCGGGGTGCATGTGGGTACACAACACGCGGGTGATGCGCGCGCCCTGCGGCGTGGCGGCCAGCGGGCCGTCGGGTGCGATCAGCTGGCGCCAGGCGGCCAGTGTCTCGGGTGTTTTGGTGCCGGTGTCCACGATGGCCCAGCCGGGGCCGTGCTCGTCTTCGTCGGCCAGCGCCCAGAGGTTGATGTGGTTGAGCGCAAAAGGCAGCGGCATGCGCAGCCACAGCACGCCCGGCGCAACCTCGCGCACCGCGCCCGGCTCGGGCGGCTCGCCACAGGGGTAGATCAGGGTGGGGGCCGCCGAAGCGGCTTCGGGCGCGGGCTCGTCGGGCCGGCCGTCGGGGGAGGGGCGATCGGTCATGGCCCCATTGTGCCCCGCCCTCAGAGCGGGCGGCGTCGCGCGAAGCGCACCACGGTCACGCCCGCGCGGGCCTGCCGCACCGAGGGCATGACGAGCACGCAGTCGTCGTAGGGCGTGGCCACGGGTTCGCCGTCGTTGTCGCCGATCACGGTGCCGGCGCGCGCGATCACCTCCAGGCCCTGGAAGGCTTCGGTGAAACGGAAGGCGCTGCTGCGCGCGACCACCGGACCGGTGACCTCCAACGCCCACTGCTGTGCAGCAGGGGCTTGGGTCCAGCCAGGCAGCGCCGCGTCCACTGCGGCCTGCGACAGCGTTTCGGATGCCACCAGAAAACGCGCGCACATGTCGTGTGCCACGTCGCGGCTGCTGGGGTCGCCGTGGAAGCCGCACTCGACCAGCAACGAGCGCGTCTGCGGCGCCTGCTCGTCGGGCAGGCCGAAGCGGCCAAAGTCGCGCATGCGCACGCCATCCTTGTGGCCGGCATCGATCACGATGTGCTCGGGGTTGCCCATGGCCCGCGCCAGCGCCTGGTTGCGTGGCTGCATGCCGGTCAACAGCAAGGGCGCGGCGCGCTCGTGCATGGAGTGGATGTCCAGCAGCCAGTCGGCCTGCTCCACGAAGGGGCGCAACGCGGCGGCGCGGCGGCGCTCGCGGCTGCCGGCCTCGATCATGCGATCCAGGGACCACTGGCGGTTCAGGTCCTCGTCCACGAAGCGCGAGGCGTCGTGGTTGGCGGGATCGAAACGGTCGAAGGCGGCCAGGTTGGCGAACACCAGCGTCAGGCGGCCCTGGGTCGGCCGCAGGCCGGCGTCGAGCAGGCCCTTGAGGGCCCAGGCGCCGCACAGCTCGTTGCCATGCACCAGGGCGCTGACCATGACGTGGCGGCCGGGCCGGGCCGCGTCGAATTGCCACACGCCTTCGACGCCGGTGTTGCCGGCACGCCAGGCGCTGATGTCGGGCCGGGGGAGTTCAAACGTGAGGGTGCTCATTCGCGGATCTTGGCAAAGTCGACGATCTTCTGGTACTTGGCGGTTTCCTCGCGCAGGAACCTGGCCATGTCCACGTTCAGGGGCGCGATGGACGAGCCCGAGGCCTCCAGCTTCTTGCGCAGCTCGGGCGATTGCAGGGCCTCGGCCAGCGCCTTCTTGAGCTTGGCCGCCACCGGCTCGGGCAGCTTGCCCGGGCCCATGAGCACGAACCAGGAGCTGATGTCGGTGTGCTTGAGCGCCGGGTGCTCGGCCAGCGCGGGGATGTCGGGCGTGACCTGGGAGCGCTTCTTTTCGGTGGTGCCCAGAGCCACCACCTTGCCGGCCCGGATGTGCGGCAGGCCGCTGGACAACACGAACACGCCGAACTCGATGTTGTTGCCCAGCAAGTCGTTGGTCAGCGGCGCCACGCCCCGGTAGGGGATGTGGGTCATGAACAGGCCGGATTGCTCCTTGACCATTTCGCCGGCCAGGTGCAGGGCCGTGCCCACGCCGGAGCTGCCGTAGCTGAAGCGGCCGGGGTTGGCCTTGGCCAGCTTGATGAACTCCTCGGTGCTCTTGACGCCGGTTTTTTGTGACGCCACCAGCACCATGGGCTGCGAGGCGATCAGGCCCAGGGGCGTGAAGTCCTGCCACTGGTATTTGACGGCGGACGACACCAGGCGGTTGATGGCGACCTCGTTGTTGGCGCCCACCAGCAGGGTATAGCCATCGGGCGCAGCGCCCAGCACCTTCTGCGCGCCGATGGCACCGCCGGCGCCGCCGATGTTTTCCACCACCACGGTCACACCCAGGGCCTTGCCCAGCTCGGTGGCGACCACGCGGCCGGTGAGGTCGGTGCTGCCGCCCGGCGGGTAGCCGACCACGATGGTGATGGGCTTGCTCGGGTAGTTGTCGGCCTGCGCCCAGGCGGCATTGCCCAGCGGGCTCAGTGCCAGGGCACCCAGCACCAGCGGGTTCAGCAGGCGGCGCAAAGTCAAGGGGATCATTCGGGAGACTCCGGTGTATGAAGAAAGACGCCGAGGGCAGCCGTCGGCAACACCGGATTGTGCCGCCGCAGCCGCTACACTGCCGGCCAGCAAATCAGCAAGAGAGATTGGGTGTGTTGATCGAATTGACGTCGACGGGCTGGGAAGCCGTCTGGAATTGGGTGCGTGCCCGGGCGGCGCACGCGCAAGCACAGTCAGAGACGGAGTGGCGAAAACATGCGCAGCGTTGCATCAACCTCACCGGTCCCGGTGAAGAACGCCTGGTGCCCATGCGCGGCGCCATCAGCCAAAGCGGCCACCTGGAGGTGTTGCGTCTGAAGCCACAGTGGTACCGGCAGGTGGCGGCCTCGGCGCGGCCGCCATCCACCTTGGGCTTCGACCCCTTCGGCTGAGGCGCTGACGTAACATGCGGGGCGCCACCTCCGGCGAGTGAAAGGCTGCCCCATGTCCCTCCTGTCCCGCATCGGCGCCCCCTTGACACAATGGGCCCGGCAGGTGCTCGACGCTGACCCGCCGACACCGGCTCCAGGCGCCGCCGCCCTGCGGGTGCTGGACGCCGAACCCTATGCATCCAAGCGCTTGACCCCCGAGCAGGCGGCCGATCTGGTCAAGCCCGGCAACAAGGTGTTCGTGGGCACGGCCTGCGCCACGCCGCGCACCCTGATCCGTGCGCTGGAAGCGGTGAAGTTCACCCCGCCCGATGTGGAATTGATCCACTTCCTCACCACCGACAGCATTGCCCACGATGCACAGGGCGCGCCGGTGACCAGGTACCGGCACCAGTGCTTTTTTGTCGGCATGGACATGCGCGAGGCGGTCAAGCGCGGGCAGGCCGAGTACCTGCCGGTCTCCATCGCGGCGGTGCCAGAGCTGTTCAACATCGGCCGTTTCCCGCTGGACGTGGCCTTCATCCAGGTCTCGCCACCCGACCGCTTTGGCTATGTGAGCCTGGGCGTGTCGGTGGACGTGGTGATGGCGGCCGTGTTGAACGCACGCCTGGTGATCGCCGAGGTGGTGCCCGACATGCCCTGGACCATGGGCTACTCCACCCTGCACGAAAGCCAGATCCACCACTTCGTGCCGGTGGACACGCCCTTGATCGAGTACACCCACACCGTCTCGCAGGCCCAGGTGGTGGAGCGCATCGCGCGCTACATCGCCGGCACCATCGAGGACGGCTCGACGCTGCAGATTGGCCTGGGCCGCTACCCCAACGAGGCGCTGCGCTACCTCACCGACCGCAAGGACCTGGGCATCCACTCCGACGTCATCACCGACGCCATCCTGCCGCTGCTGGAGCGCGGCATCCTGACCGGCAAACACAAGACCTCGGACAAAGGCAAGATCGTCACCAGCTTCGCCATGGGCTCGCGCCAGCTGTACGAGGTGCTGGACCGCAATCCGCTGTTCTCCTTCCAGCCCATGGACATGGTGTGTGCGGTGGGCACCATCGCCTCGCAGCACAAGATGGTGTCGGTGACCCAGGCCTTTGCCATCGACCTCACCGGCCAGGTCTGCGCCGACCAGTTCGAGGGCGAGTTCTACAGCGGCATCGCGGCGCAAGAGGAATTCCTGCGAGGCGCCTCGCGCTCGCCCGGCGGCAAGCCCATCATCTGCCTGGCGTCCACCACCGACGACGGCAAACAGTCGCGCATCCGGCCCATGCTCCAGGCCGGCGAGGGCGTCACCGTGCCGCGCTCGGACGTGCACTTCGTCATCACCGAATACGGCGTGGCCTACCTGTTCGGCAAGTCGCTGCGCGAGCGCGCCATCGCGCTGATCCAGATCGCCCACCCGGACTTCAGGCAAGGCCTGCTCGACGAGGCGAAACAGCTGGGCTACCTCTCGCCCACCCACACCCTCAAGAACATGCGCGCCTACCCGGTGGAGGACGAGCGCACGGTGCGGCTGAAGAACGGCCAGACGGTGATGCTACGCCCCGCGCGCGCCTCGGATGGCAACGGCATCCGCCAGCTCTTCTTCGGGCTGCCGGCGGCCGACGTCTACACCCGCTTCTTCCGCACCGTGCACGCTTTGTCGGCCGACGACGTTGAGCGCCTGTGCAACTACAACTACGAAAACGAAGTGGGCTTTGTGGCGGTGGTGGGGCCGCGCGAGCAGGAGGAGATCATCGGTCAGGCCTGCTATTTCTCCAACCCCTCCACCAACCTGGCCGACGTGGCCTACCTGATCAACCCACAGTGGCAGTCCACCGGCCTGGGCAGCGCGCTGCAGCAACGCATTCTGGAGCACGCGCAAGCCCGTGGCGTGCGCGGTTTCATTGCCGACATCCTGCCCAGCAACACCAAGATGATCGCCCTGGCCAAAAAGGCCACCAACCACATCACGGTGGAAAAAGAGGACGACTCGCTGCATGTGACCATGATGTTCGAGTGACGTCGCGCCGGGTCGCGAAAATGCCGCCCAAACGTCATGCTTGCTTCACACGGGGATTGCATCCTGACGCCGCTGTTCCGATCTCTGATCGGACGCTGTCCGTCTGATGTTCAACTCCCTGGAGCCCTCCATGACCAACTCCCGCCGTGATTTCGTCAAGCTGCTCAGTGCCGGTGCGCTGGCGCCGCTGGCGGCCCTTCACCACCGTGCCGCCATTGGCTCGCCCGCCTTTGGCCCAGGCTTTGGCCCGCTCACGCCCACGCTGCCGCTGAACACCCACGAGCTGTTCAGCGAGCGCGCCCCGGGCGTGTTCAACTTCGACTACAGAGGCCTGCCACTGATCTCGCTGCCCGAAGGTTTCCGCTACTGGGTCATCTCCTGGACAGGCCAGACCATGAGCGACGGCTCGCTGGTGCCGGGCGACCACGACGGCATGGCGGCCTTCCGCGGTCCGCGCGGCCAGACCATCCTGGTGCGCAACCACGAGCTCAGCAACCGCGAGTCCAAGTTCGGCAACGCGGTCGGCGTGGCCGTGCCGGACGCGCTGAAATACGACACCTGGTGCAACGGCGGCACCACCACCCTGGTGGTGGATGAGTCGGGCCAGCTGGTGCGCCACTTCGCCTCGCTGGGCGGCACCAACAACAACTGCGCCGGCGGCCTCACGCCCTGGGGCACCTGGCTGACCTGCGAAGAGAACGTGTCGGTGCCGGCCAGCAACAACAGCTACAAGCAGCGCCATGGCTATGTGTTCGAGGTGCCCGCCAACGCCACCGGCCCGGTGGCCGCCGTGCCCATCGTCGGCATGGGCCGCTTCAACCATGAGGCCACCGCCACCGACCCGCGCACCGGCATCACCTACCAGACCGAAGACCGCGGCGACAGCTGCTTCTACCGCTACGTGCCCACCGTGCCCGGCAAGCTGCTCGACGGTGGCGTGCTGCAGGCCTTGAAGATCAAGGGTGACGACTTCTTTGCGGTCGAGACCAAGCTGGGTTTCGTGGACACGCTGAACACGCCGCTGGCGGTGGAGTGGGTCACCATCGACGACGTGGACCCGGCCGGCGACACGCTGCGCCTGGAAGCCCACGGCAAGGGCGCGGCCAAGTTCTCGCGCGGCGAAGGCATTTGGTATGGCAACGGCCTGGTGTACTTCTGCTGCTCCAACGGTGGCGACATCGGGGCCGGACAGATCTGGGCCTACGACCCGCAAAACGAAACCGTGACCCTGGTGGTCGAGTCCACCGACGACGACGTGCTCCACGCACCGGACAACATCACCGTCGGCCCGGATGGCCGCCTCTACCTCTACGAAGACGGCTCGGGCGGCAACAACATCGTGGGCGTGAACAGCCAGGGCGAACTGTTCCGCGTGGCCGAGAACACCATTGGCAACGGCTCGGAATTTGCGGGCGGCTGCTTCTCGCACAACGGCCGTTTCATGTTCGTGAACATGCAGAACCCCGGCCTGACCCTGGTCATCGAAGGTCCGTGGCGCAAGGGCCAGGCCTGAGGCCTGACCCCACCACCCGTTGACGGTGGCGTGTGCGGGCATGGCGCCCGTACACTCACCGCTGCCCCGCCTGCCCCCGTCCGGTCAGGCGGGAGAACAAAAGCCTTGAAAGGAACAACGGGATGAACATGGACAGCGTTTACACATTTTTGAGCACCACCGCCACCGAGCTGGCGATCAAGATCCTCGCGGCTGTGGCCTTTTGGGTCATAGGCCGCTGGCTGATCGGGCGGGTGGTCGCACTCATGCAGGCGGGCATGCACCGCAACCAGATCGATCCCACGCTGACCAAGTACTTCGGCTCGGTGCTGGGCGTGGCGCTCAACATTGCCCTCGTGCTGGGCATCCTGGGCTATTTTGGTGTGCAGACCACCTCGTTTGCTGCCATGCTGGCCGGCGCAGGCGTGGCCATTGGTGCCGCCTGGAGCGGCATGTTGGGCAACTTCGCGGCGGGCGCCTTCATGCTGGTGCTGCGCCCCTTCAAGGTGGGCGACTTTGTTCAGATCGGCGGCATTGCCGGCACGGTGCAGGAGCTGGGCCTGTTCGGCACCACGTTGATCACGCCCGACAACGTGTTGACCCTGGTCGGCAACAGCAAGGTGTTTGGCGAGACGGTGATGAACTACTCGGCCCGCCCGGCGCGGCGCGTGGACCGCACCGCCCAGCTGGCCGGCGGCGTGGACCCCATGGAAGCCATCGGCAAACTGCAGGCGGCTGTGGCGGCCATTCCGAACGTGGTCACCTCGCCCGCACCCGAGGTGTCGGTGCTGGACATCAACCTCGTGGGCCCGGTGATCGCGGTGCGCCCCTACTGCCACACCGACCACTACTGGCAGGTCTATTTCGACACCAACGCGGCGATCCTGCGCACCGCGCAGGAAGCGGGCTGGCCGGCGCCCACGCCGACGCAGATCATGCGCACCGCGCCACTGCACTGAGATCCGCTCCCGCATGGGCGCACGGTCACAAGCGGAGACTTACGGATACACACGGAAACGCCTGAACGTCCGGGATGATTTGACAATCTGAGGCATGAAAAGCACATCTCTTCGCCTCACCCAAGCCCTGCTCGCCGTCGCCCTGATTCCGGGGCTGATGGCTTGCGCCAACCTCTCACACAGGCAACAGAACGCGGCCATCGGCGCTGGCGTGGGCGCCATTGGCGGCGCCATCCTCACGGGCGGCAGCACCTTGGGCACGCTGGGCGGTGCCGCGATCGGCGGTGTCATTGGCCATGGCTCTGAGGGCAAGCGCCGCTGAGTAGACCGCAGTGATCGGGTGCGCGTCACGCACCCGGCGCATGTGTTTGTGCGCCACAAAGCAAAACGCCCACTGATGTGGGCGTTTTGCTGAAGGCCGAAGCCTGAGAGGGTGGTTGCGCGGGCAAGATTTGAACTTGCGACCTTTGGGTTATGAGCCCAACGAGCTACCAGGCTGCTCCACCGCGCGACAAGCTCTAGAGTATAACCTATTTATTCGGCTGCAGGCGCATCAACCGCTTTTTCTTCAGCGCGGTCCACCAATTCGACCAAAGCCATGGGCGCGTTGTCGCCGACGCGGAAGCCCATCTTCAGAATGCGGGTGTAGCCGCCCGGACGCGCAGCAAAACGCGGGCCCAGTTCGTTGAACAGCTTCACCACCACGTCGCGGTCGCGCAGGCGGTCAAACGCCAGGCGGCGGTTGGCCACGGTGGGCACCTTGGCCAGGGTGATCATGGGTTCGACCACACGGCGCAGTTCTTTCGCCTTGGGTACCGTGGTCTTGATGACTTCGTGCGTGAGCAGCGAGTTCATCATGTTGCGCAGCATGGCGAGGCGGTGCTCGCTGGTGCGGTTGAGTTTGCGAAGGCCGTGTCCGTGACGCATAGTTTTATCCTTTCGATTTGAATTGCAGCGGCCGGATCAGGTACCGCTGGACGTCGTTTTTTTACGGGAAACCCAGTATTCTAAATCAATGCTTGTCGAGACCAGCCGGCGGCCAGTTTTCGAGCTTCATGCCCAGCGTGAGACCACGCGAAGCCAGCACTTCCTTGATTTCGTTGAGTGACTTGCGACCCAGGTTGGGGGTCTTGAGCAGCTCGTTTTCGGTGCGCTGGATCAGGTCACCGATGTAGTAAATGTTCTCTGCCTTGAGGCAGTTGGCCGAACGCACGGTGAGTTCGAGCTCGTCCACCGGACGCAACAGGATGGGGTCAAACTGCTGCGAGCGGCTCTGGGCCGGGGCATCAAAACCAGCCAGGTCCACACCTTCGAGCTGTGCGAACACCGCCAGCTGCTCGACCAGGATCTTCGCCGAAGCGCGCACGGCCTCTTCGGGGCCGATGGCACCGTTGGTCTCGATCTCGATGACCAGCTTGTCCAGGTCGGTGCGCTGCTCGACGCGGGCGCTCTCGACGGTGTAGCTCACGCGCTTGATGGGCGAGAACGAAGCGTCCAGCACGATGCGGCCGATGGAACGCGAAGCCTCGTCACCACGGCGCAGGTTGCCCGGCACGTAGCCACGGCCCTTT
>CAYUAH010000039.1:0-17356 GCA_964442375.1 uncultured Hydrogenophaga sp.
AGCGATGAGATCAGCAGCGGTTGCTGCATCATTTGGCCCAACATGGACAACTCCTAAAAAAATGCGGGCCGGGCACCTCAGTGCCCGCCCACACAACAGCGCCGCAGCGCCGATCACCTCAGAGAAAACATGGACCCAACATCAGAAGCGGTGGGTCAGGCCCACGGCAACACCGGTGCTCGACGAACCACTGATGGCCTTGGTGGCCGGGTTGATCAGGCCCAGCACGGACAGGCTGAGGGGGTCGGTGGTGAAGGCACCCGACAAGCCGTTGCGGAACACCCCCAGGTTCAGGTTGGTGCGCTTGGAAAAGGCGTAGTCACCCACCAGCGCCACCGTGCTGCGCGTGCCGTCACGCCCGCTCACGCCGCCCACGTCGCTGCCGCCGTCGCGGTAGTACGCCGCCCGAACCGTGAAGACCGGCGACACCGGGTAGGTCACGCTCAGGGCCCAGACCGCGTCGGACTGCCGGGTGGCGCCACCGGCCGACTTGTCGTGTTGTGCCTTCATGTAGTGGGCGTGCACGCGCGCCGTGCCCAGCAGGTAGTTGCCGCCCAAACCCCAGGTTTGTTGTTCCAGCTGGCCGGTGGCGTTCTTGTAGTTGAAGACGTAAGCGCCCAAGCCCATCTCCTGGGTCTGCCAGCCCAGGTCGGCCGACAGGCTCTTGCCCAGCTTGCCCTCGGTTTCAAAGCCGTAGCTCAGGCCGGCCTTGATGCCACCGGGCAACTGCGCACGCAGCTTGAGTGCCTGGTCCACACGGGTGTCGAAACCGGCAAAGGTGTTGGTGGCATTGAGCGCCAACGTGGACAGGATGAGCTTGCCATCGGCGTTGGCGTAGAACGGGTCCAGCGTTTCGGCAATGCGATCGATGCCGGCGTGCAACTGGCGGCCGGCGGTCAGGCTGACCTGCTGGTTGCCCAGCGACAACCAGGCCGCCTTGTCGAAGAAGCGCGGCGTTCCGGCCACGGTGCGGCCGCCGATGCCGCTTTGCAGATCCAGGCTGGACTCGAAGCGGAAGCTGGCCGTGAGGCCGCCGCCGAGCGATTCGCTGCCACGCACGCCCAGCGAGGGCCCACTCCACGGCCCCGTGACCTGGCGCGTGCTGGTGCCGTCCGCCTGGTGGCTCAGGTGGACCACCGACACGGCGGCCGAGCCAAAGAGGTGCACGCTGCTGTCCTGCGCCTGGGCCAGCTGGGCGCTGGCCAGCAGGGCGACGGCCACGGCGGCGCTGCGGCCCAGGGCAAACGGGGGAAGGGATTGGGAATGCATCAAGGTAGTCTCCTGAGTGGTTGGAATCAAAGGGCCGGACACAGTCGTTCACCGGCCGCGCCGGGGGCGCAGGCCAGCAAGGGCTGTTGGGGGGGACACGGTGCGTGCCGGCAGGACGCCGGCACGGCGGCTCACTGGCTGAGCTTGATGTCGAAGGTCTTGACGATGGCGGCGTTGCGCTCGAACTCGGCCTTGACCGACTGGGCCAGCTGCGGCGCCTCCAGGTCGCGCGGACTGACCTCGAACCCGGCGGCCACCAGCTTGGCCTTGACCTCGGGGTTGTTGGCCGCCTTGTTGACCGCGTCGTTGATCTTGTTGACGATGGCATCGGACAGGCTGAGCGCGGCGATCACGCCGACCCAGTTGCTGAAATCCAGCTCGGGATAGCCCTGCTCGGCCAATGTGGGCACGTTGGGCAACTGGCTGGAGCGCGCTTTGGTGGCCACGCCATAGACCTGCACCTTGCCCGCCACAATGAATTGTTTGGTGGGCCCGACGGCGGAGAACATCACCGGAATCTGGTTGCCCATGACCTGCGTCAGTGCCGGCGGAATGCCCGCAAAGGACACGTGTTGCATGTCCAGTCCGGCCTTCTGGTTGAGGATCATGCCCGCGTAGTGCGAGGCGGTACCGGTGCTGTAGGACGCGAAGCTGACCTTGCCCGGGTTGGCCTTGACGTGGGCGATGAGTTCCTTGAGGTCCTTGGCCGGGGTATTGGGCGCACCCACCAGCACCAGGCTGTCGCGCGCAGCCACCGCCACCGGTCGCACCTTGCCGATGATGTCCATGCTGGGCTTGAGCACGTGGGGAATTTCGGTCAGCAGGTTGCTGGCGGTGAACATGATGGTGTTCCCGTCAACCGGCGCGGTCACCAGCGCCTGCATGCCGATGACGCCGCCCGCCCCTGCCCGGTTCTCGATGATGAAGGGCTGGCCGACGTCCTTGGACAGCTGATCCCCGATGATGCGCGCCACCTGGTCCATGACGCCTCCAGCCGGCGCCGGCACGATGACTTTGACCGGCTTGTCGGTCCATGCAAGGGCGGCCGGCAGGGCCATGGCAAACAGACTGGCGCAGGCGGTGCGCCGCAGAAGGCGGGAAGCAGATGTCATGTGTGTCTCCGATGTGTGTGGCCGGGCCGTCCCGGTTCGGGTGGGCAAGCTCAATGCGCACCGTGGACGAATGGTAGGCAGGCCCCATCGGTCCGGCTTGATAATTCGCGCCAAGAACTTTCGAATTTGGGACACCCCGGAACCCACCTCCCATGTCCGTCCTCCTGCCGGTCGTGCGCAGCGCCAGCCTCAACGGCTACGTTGAACTGGCGCAATCCCTGGGCCTGGACGCCGCCGCCATGCTGCGCCATGCCGGCTTGCAGCCGCGCAGCCTGTCCGACCCCGAAACCCCCATCAGCACCCAGGCCGTGCGGCGTTTGCTCAACGACAGTGCGCGGGCCAGCGACACGGAGGACTTCGGCCTGCGCCTGGCGGCCCGGCGCTCGCTCTCCAACCTCGGGCCACTGAGCCTGGTGCTCAAAGAGGCGGCCAGCGCGCGCGACGCGCTGGACATCCTGTGCCGCTACCTGCGCCTGCTCAACGCCTCGCTGCTGACGCAATTGGAGGAAACCGACGGCCTGCTGCGCATCAGCGAGGACTTGCTGGCCGAGCCCGGGGCCGACCTGCGGCAGCCCATGCAACTGGCGGTAGGCGTGATGCACCGCATCCTGCAGGAGTTGCTGGGCAGCCGCTGGCGGCCGCTGTGGGTGGGCCTGAGGCAGGCGGCGGTGCGGGAGCCGGCGCGCTTCGAACGCTTTTTTGGCACGCGCGTGGTGTTCGGTGCCGACTTCAACGGCATCGTCTGCCGCGCCAGCGACCTGGCCCAGGGGCTGGCGGGCAGCCAGACCGCCATGGCCAGCTTTCTGCTGCGCCACCTCGACGGCGAGCTCTCGCGCGGTCTGCGCAGCGCACAAGCCACCACCCGCCAGCTCATCACCGCCCTGCTGCCGGGTGGCCGGTGCACGGCGCAACAGGTGGCGCAGCACCTGGGCATGGACCGCCGCACGCTGCACCGCCACCTGAGCGCCGAGGGCACCGAATTTTCGGCCGTGCTCCAGGCGGTGCGCATGGAAATGGCCGAGCAGCAGTTGCGGCAAAACCAGCGCCCGCTGGCCGAGATCGCGACCCTGCTGGGTTTTTCGTCCCCCAGCGCCTTCGCCTATTGGTTTCGTCAGGGCTTTGGCCGCAGCGCGCGCGCGTGGCGCCAAGACCCGATCAGCCCGGTGGTGGATGTGCCTTGCGCCAGTCCTGCGGCGCCAGACCGAACTGGGTGATGAACCAGCGCGTGAAGGAACTGGGGGTGCTGTAGCCAAGCAGTTCGGACACCCGCGCCAGCGAATAGCGCGGATTGGCCACGTAGCGCTCGGCCAGCTCGCGCCGCACCTCGCCCAGCATGTCGGTGAAGCTGGTGCCGGCTTCATCGAGCTGGCGCTGCATGGTGCGCACGCTCAGGCCCAGCGCCTGGGCCACGGCATCGCTGCTGGCCCGCCCGCTGGGCAACATCAGGTAGATGGCCTTGCGCACGTCCAGCAGCGCCGACGGCTCGTTGACCATGGGCAGCGACTCGACGAAACGTTGGGCATAGCGCGCCATCGCGGGATCGGCCGCCGGGTTGGGCACGTCCAGATCGCTGGCGCGGCAGACGATGCCGTTGAACTCGCTGCCAAATTCGAGCCGGCAGGCGAACACGCGCTTGTGCAGCGCCAGATCGGCCGGCGCCTCGTGGCTGAAGTTCACGCTGCGTGGCGCCCAACGCCCGCCCATGACGGCGGCGCACATGCGGAACAGCACGCCCAGCGCCAGCTCGGTCGCCTGGCGGGAGGGCGCGGCGGCCACCACTTCCTCTCGGATGATGACCAGCTCCCCCGCGTCCTCCAGTTGCATGGCCAGGGTGTCGTTCAGCAGGTGCCGGTATTGCATGGTCACGCTCAGGGCATCGCGCAGCGTGCGCTGGTGGCTGATCAGCAGGCTGACCACGCCAAAGTCGGACAGCTGGCGCGACTCTGCCATGCGCAGGCCGAATTGCGCACACCCGCTGGCCTGTGCCGCCATCTCCAGCAGGCGCACCGCCGAGGTCGCCGGGATGCGCTGCTCGGGTTCGGCCAGCAGGGCGCGGCTCAGGCCCACCTCGCGCAGCAGCGGCTGCGGGTTCAAGCCGAGGTCCCGGGCCACGTCCAGGAAGTTGGTCAAGGTGGCGGCGCGTACGAGTGTGTTCATGGGTCTGAGCGCGTTGGCATGAAATGATAAGCCGTTGGCGGAACATGCAAAGCGTCTCCTGGGGTGAATACCTACAGTGCCTCCCATGGCCTGCCACACCGGCGAGCCCCCAGAGGAGACACACACATGGCCCAGGCCGTACGTATGCACCAGACCGGCGGACCCGAAGTCCTGCGGCTCGAAGATGTGGAAGTGGGCGAGCCCGGTCCGGGCCAGGTGCGCCTGCGCCACGTGGCCGTGGGGCTGAACTACGCCGACACCTATTTCCGCAACGGCACCTACCCCATGCCCTTGCCGGCCGGCATGGGCGTGGAAGCCTCGGGCGTGGTGCAGGCCGTGGGCGAGGGTGTGACGAACGTGGCCGTGGGCGACCGCGTGACCTACACCGGCTTTCTCAACACCCTGGGCGCCTACGCTACCTCCCGCCTGATCGCGGCCGCGCCGCTGATCAAGCTGCCGGACGACATTGCTTTTGAGACTGCCGCCGCCATGACCATGCGCGGCCTGACCTCGGCCTACCTGATGCGCCGCATACACGATTTCAAAGCCGGCGACACGGTGCTGCTGCATGCCGCTGCCGGCGGTGTGGGTCTGATCGTCTCGCAATGGGCCAAGCTGCTGGGCATCACCGTGATCGGTACCGTCTCCACGGACGAGAAGGCCGAAGTGGCCCGCGCCCACGGCTGCAGCCACACCATCAACTACAGCCATGAGGACGTGGCCAAGCGCGTGCGCGAGCTCACCGACGGCCGTGGCGTGGACGTGGTGTTCGACAGCGTGGGCAAGACCACCTTCATGGCCTCGCTCGACTCGCTCAAGCGCCGGGGACTCATGGTCTGCGTGGGCACGGCCAGCGGCCCCATCGAGGGCTTCAACCCCAACCTGCTGGCCATGAAGGGCTCGCTCTACCTGACCCGCCCTGCCCTGGCCGACTACATCGCCGACCCGGCCGAAAAAGCCGCGCTGGCGGCCGAGGTGTTCGGGCACGTGGGCGCCGGGCGCATCCGCATCGACATCCACCAGCACTACGCGCTGGAGGACGCCCAGCAGGCCCACCGCGACCTGGAGTCGCGCAAGACGACCGGCTCGTCCATCTTCGTGATCTGAGCGATGGATACAAAAAAGAGGAGACACAACATGCGGATCGAACCCCTGACCTGCGCCATCGGCGCGGAACTCATTGGCGTGAACCTGGGCGAAGCGGCGCGCGACGACGCCCTGTTCGCCGAAATCAAGGCCGCGCTGCTGCGGCACAAGGTGCTGTTCCTGCGCGACCAGGACATCAGCCGCGCCGAACATGTGGCCTTTGCGCGCAAGTTCGGCGAGCTGGAAGACCACCCGGTGGCCGGCAGCGACCCCGACCACCCCGGTCTGGTGCGCATCTACAAGAACCCCGACCAACCCAACGACCGCTATGAAAATTCGTGGCACAGCGACGGCACCTGGCGCGAGGCGCCCGCCATGGGCTGCGTGCTGCGCTGCGTGGAATGCCCGCCGGTGGGCGGCGACACCATGTGGGCCAACATGGCGCTGGCCTATGAAAAATTGCCCGAGGCCGTGAAGCAGCAGATCGCCGGCCTGCGCGCCCGCCACAGCATCGAGGCCAGCTTCGGCGCCGTCATGCCGGTCGACAAGCGCCTGGCGCTCAAGGCCCAGTACCCCGACGCCGAACACCCGGTGGTGCGCACCCACCCCGAAACCGGCGAGAAGGTGCTGTTCGTCAACGGCTTCACCACCCACTTCACCAATTTCCACACGCCCGACAACGTGCGCTACGGACAGGATTTCACCCAGGGCGCCAACGCCTTGCTGCAATACCTGATCAACCAGGCCGCCATCCCCGAGTACCAGGTGCGCTGGCGCTGGAAACCCAACAGCATGGCGATCTGGGACAACCGCGCCACCCAACACTACGCGGTCATGGACTACCCCCCTTGCCACCGCAAGATGGAGCGCGCCGGCATCATCGGCACGCCCACCTTCTGACCTCAGGTTCCACGTTGGGCGTTCGGCGTTCAGCGTGAAAAACCCGTCCCCTCGCTCAACGCTCAACGCCCAACCAAGGACCCCACCATGAACTTCCTCGACGGCCACCTCTTCCCCGAAAACCAGCAACCCCTGGTCATCACCGCCGCGCCTTATGGCCCCGAGTGGATTCCCTCGGACTTCCCTGAGGACATCGCCGTGACCATGGCCGAGCAGGTGCAAAAAGCCGTGGACTGCTACAACGCCGGCGCCACCGTGCTGCACCTGCACGTGCGCGAACTCGACGGCAGCGGCAGCAAGCGCCTGTCGCAGTTCAACGAACTGATCGCTGGCGTGCGCGCGGCCGTGCCCGACATGATCATCCAGGTCGGCGGCTCGATCTCGTTTGCCCCGGTGGGCGAGGGCGAAATCGCCAAATGGCTGTCCGACGACACCCGCCACATGCTGGCCGAACTCAGCCCCAAGCCCGACCAGGTGACCGTCACCGTCAACACCACGCAGATGAACGTGACCGAGCACATGGAAGAGGCCGACATCGCCGGCACCTCCATGGCCACACCTGAGGGCCGCCGCGCCTACACCGAGATGGTGGTGCCCTCCACCCCCAGCTTCGTGGAGGAACACGTCAAGCGCCTGTCCGCCGCCGGCATCCAGAGCGCCTTCCAGTTCTACAACCTCAACAGCTTCGAGACGGTCGAACGCCTGATCCGCCGCGGCGTCTACAAGGGCCCGCTGGTGTGCAACTGGGTCGCTATCAGCGGCGGCATGGACGCGCCCAACATCTACAACCTGAGCAACTTCGTGCGAGCCATCCCCGACGGCACCATGCTCACCGTGGAAAGCAGCATGCGCAACGTGCTGCCCATCAACATGATGGGCATGGCCATGGGCCTGCACGTGCGCTGCGGCATCGAAGACAACCTGTGGAACCAGGCACGCACCGAGAAGATGAGCACCGTGCAGCAGATCGAGCAGCTGGTGCGCGTGGCCAAGGAATTTGGCCGCCCCATCGCCACCGGCAAGCAGGCGCGCGAGATCCTCAAGATTGGCGTGTTCTACGACACCGTGGAAGAGACCCTGGCCGCCAACGGCTTTGCGCCCAACGCGCCGGGCCGCCAGCAGGGCTTCTTGCGCAAGGTCGCGTGAGCGCCGCGCCCGCCAGTGCGCCGGCGCTGCGCATCGACGTCTGGTTCGACCTCATTTGCCCCTGGTGCCTGATCGGCAAGCGCCAGCTCGACCAGGCCTTGGCCCGGTGGCGTGAAGAACGTCCCGACGATGACGTGGCGGTGTACTGGCACTCGGTGCGCTTGATCGAGGGTGTGCCGCCCCAGGGCTGGGACTTCAACGCCTTCTACGAGCGCCGCCTGGGCAGCGCCCAGGCCGTGCGCGCGCGCCAGGGCCAGGTGCGGGAGGCCGCCGGGCGTGCAGGCGTCCGGATCGACTTCGGCCGCATCCGTGTGTTTCCCGACACCGGCCCGGCCCACCAACTGCTGGCCGTCGGAGGGCGCCACCTGGACGAAGCCGCCCAGGCCGCGCTGATCGAGGACCTGTTGCAGGCCCATTTCCAGCGCGGAGACAACCTGGGCGACACCGGCACGCTGCTGGACATCGCCCGTGCCCATGGCCTGGACCCGCGCGAGGTCAACGCCCGCCTGGCCCTGCCCCTGCCCAGCGACATGCCGGCCAGCGGCGTGCCCTTTTTCGTCTTTAACCAGAGCCTGGCACTGTCGGGCGCGCAGCCGCCCGCCGCCCTGCTGGCGGCCATGCGTGCCGCCCTCGCCGAAGCCCCGCAACCCACCCGACCATGACGGCCCCCATCCCACTCATCGTGCCCGGCCTGCGCGACCACGTCGCCCAGCACTGGCAGACCCTGCTGGCCGAGCGCCTGCCGCGCGCCCACAGCCTCGTGCCCATGGGGCGCGACAACCTCGCGCTGGGCGCCCGCATCGACGACTTGGAGGCCACCGTTGCCCGGCTGGACGCGCCGGTGCTGCTGGTCGCCCACAGCGGCGGTTGTGTGCTGGTGGCCCACTGGGCCCGCCGCACGGCGCTGGCCCACCGGGTGGTGGGCGCCTTGCTGGCGACACCCCCCACCTTCGACCGCCCCTTGCCCCCCGCCTACCCGCAGCTGGATGCGCTGGATGCCGCCGGCTGGCTGCCCGTGCCGCGCCAAGCCTTGCCCTTTCGCTCGCTGGTGGCGGCCAGCCAGAACGACCCGCTGGGCGATTTCGAGGCCGTGGGCGAGCTTGCCCGTGCCTGGGGCAGCGAGATCGAGGACCTGGGCCAGGTCGGCCACCTCAACCCCGCCTCGGGTTTCGGCGAATGGCCGCAGGCCGCCACCTTGATCCGGCGGCTGACGTCAGACTGAAACGAGCAGCTGACAATTGGCCCCAGGAAAACACCGAGCGCCTGGTGCCGCTGCGGCATGAGTGGCCCCCTAGAATAGAACGCCTGTGCAGGCGTCGGCAGCGTGCCGCCGATCTGCCAACCTTTGTTAGGGACTTTCATGAACAAGCTGCTTCTTTCCATCGGCCTGCTGGCCGCCGCCGCAGGCGTGTCGGCCCAGGACCTCAAGGTCGCCATCGACCCCACCTACGAGCCCTTCACCTACAAGACCGCCGACGGCAAGCCCACCGGCTTCGACGTGGACATCGCCCAGGCCATCTGCGACCAGCTCAAGCGCAAGTGCGTGTTCGTTGAACAGGTGTGGGACAGCATGATCCCCGGCCTGCAGGCCCGCAAGTACGACGTCATCATCAGCTCCATGTCCATCACCGACGACCGCAAGAAGGTCGTGGACTTCAGCGACAAGTACTACAAGACGCCCAGTGGCATCGTCGTCAAGGAAGGCACGGCCTACGCCGGGCCGGCCTCGCTCAAGGGCAAGAAGATCGGCGTGCTCAAGGGCAGCACGCAGGAAAAATTCGCCATGGGCGACCTCAAACCCGCCGGCGTGACCGTGGTGCCCTACGAGGCGCAGGACCAGGTCTACCTGGACATCAAGGCCGGCCGCCTGGACGGCACCGTGGCCGACAAGGTCGAGGTCAACGGCGGCTTCCTGAGCAAGCCCGAGGGCAAGGGCTACGGCTTCGTGGGCGCCGATCTGTACGACGTGAAGTACTTTGGTTACGGCGTGGGTGTGGCCATGCGCAAGGGCCAGGACAAGCTCAAGGCCGACGTCAACGCCGCCATCAAGGCCATACGCGGCGATGCGCGCTACGCCACCATCAGCAAGAAGTACTTCAGCTTCGACCCCTACGGCAACTGATGCGAGGCCACGGCTGACGCCAAACTCCACCGGGGCGCTTCGTGCGCCCCGTGCTGTTTGATCCGAGCGGACCAGGGGATTTCGACTTGAGCGACTACTACGTTTCCATTCTGCAAGGCGCGGTGCTCACCGTGGGCGTGTCACTGGCGGCGCTGCTGGTGTCCATCGTGCTGGGCTTGCTGGGCGCCACCGCCAAGCTGTCGGGCCGCCCCCCGCTGGTGGCGCTGGCCACGCTCTACACCACCCTGGTGCGGGGTGTGCCCGAGCTGGTGCTCATGCTGCTGGTGTTCTACGGCGGCACCATAGGCCTGAACAACCTGCTCGAAGCCATGGGCAGCAGCGAGTCCATCGACATCAACCCCTTTCTGGCGGGGGTGCTCACCATTGGCTTCATTTACGGCGCCTACATGACCGAGACCTTCCGCGGCGCCATCCTGTCCATCCCCAAGGGGCAGATGGAAGCGGCCTGGGCCTTTGGCATGGGCCCCGTGCAAACCTTTGTGCGCATCACCCTGCCGCAGATGGTGCGCTACGCCCTGCCCGGTTTCACCAACAACTGGCTGGTGCTGATCAAGGCCACCGCGCTGGTGAGCCTGATCGGCCTGCAGGAGATGACTTACCTCTCCAAGCAGGCCAGCGCCGCCACGCGCGAGCCGTTCGCGTTTTTCCTGTTCGCGGCCGCGCTATTCCTGATCTACACCTCGGCGTCGCTGTGGGTGCTCAAACGCATCAACGCGCGCTACAGCCTGGGCGTCAAGCGGAGCACCACTTCATGAACTGGGCCGTGATTTTCGAGCCCGCCAACCTGGCCCTGTACGGCGAAGGGCTGGTCACCACCTTGTGGTTGTTGTCTTCGTCTCTGGCGGTGGGCGCGTTGCTGGCCCTGGTGTTTGCGTTGGCCCTGACCCATGGCCCGGCGCCGGTGCGCTGGCTGGTCGGCGCCTACACCTACTGCATACGCGGTACGCCCTTGCTGATCCAGGTCTATCTGATCTACTACGGCCTGGCCCAGCTCGAATGGGTGCAGGCCCGCTGGGACGACGTCTGGCCCTGGACCCATTTCAAGGAGCCCTTCTTCTGCGCCCTGCTGGCCTTCGCCCTCAACACCGCAGGCTACACCGCCGAGATGCTGGCCGGCGCCATCCGCGAGACGGCCCACGGGGAGATCGAGGCCGCCCAGGCCATGGGCATGGGGCGCTGGCAGGCGCTGCGCCGCGTGGTGCTGCCCAGTGCCATACGCCGCACCCTGCCCGCCTACAGCAACGAGGTGGTGATGATGCTGCACAGCACCAGCCTGGCCAGCACCGTGCCCGCCATGATGGACGTGACCGCCGCCGCCAGCCGCATCTACTCCGACTTCTACCTGCCCTTCGAGGCCTACCTGTTCGCCGCCGGCATCTACCTGAGCATCACCTTTGTGCTGGTGGGCGGCTTCAAGCTGGCCGAAAAACGCTACCTGGCCCACCTCGCACCCCGAAAGCACTGAGCCATGCTGACCCGAGAACACCCGCTGCCGGCCGCCAGCCTCGGCAGCCGCAAACAGCTCACCAGCCTGCACTTCGGCACGCCGGGCGCGCGTCCCAAGGTCTACCTGCAAGCCAGCCTGCACGCCGAGGAACTGCCCGGCATGCTGGTGGCCCACCACCTGCGCCACAAGCTGCTGGCGGCCGAAGCGGCCGGCCAGATCCGAGGCGAAGTGGTGCTGGTGCCGGTGGCCAACCCGATTGGTCTGGCCCAGCGCCTGGACCACAAGCCCATGGGCCGCTTCGAGTTCAGCAGCTCGGAGAACTTCAACCGCCACTATCCCGATCTGGCCCAGGTGGCTTTCGAGCGCACCCGCGGCAAGTTGACGCCGGACGGCGCGCGCAACGTGGCGCTGGTGCGCCAAGCGGTCGCTGGCTGGCTGGCCGAACAGCATCCCCAGACCGAGCTGCAAGGCCTGCGCCACACCCTCACGTCACTGGCCTTCGACGCCGATGTGGTGATCGACCTGCACTGCGACTGCGAAGCCGTGATGCACTTCTACACCGAACGCCTGTGCTGGCCGGTGCTGGAAGCCCTGTCGCGCTACCTTGGGTCCGAAGCGGTGCTGCTGGCGGAACGGGCCGGCAATGGCGGGCCCTTCGACGAACAGCTGTCGGGTCTGTGGTCGCAACTGCCGGTGTTGCTGCGCGAGGCGGGCGACGAAGCCCCCCTGCCCGTGGGCTGCGCCAGCACCACGGTGGAGCTGCGCGGCGAGGCCGACGTCAGCCACGCGCTGGCCGAGCGCGACTGCGCCGCGCTGTGGGCCTATCTGCAGCACCTGGGCGTGGTGGCCGGCCCGGCGCCGGACCTGCCGGCCGCACGCTGCGAGCCCACGCCGCTGGCCGGCTCCGAAACCCTCAAGGCGCCCTGCCCCGGCGTGCTGGTCTACCTGGCCCAGGTGGGTCAGCGCCTGGCCGTGGGCGAGGCCGTGGCGGAAATCATCGACCCCACCCTGGGCACGGTGCACACCGTGCGCGCCGGCACCGCCGGCGTGCTCTACGCCCGCATCAACCACCGCTACATCCAGGCCGGCCTGGAAATCGGCAAGATCGCCGGCAGCGTCCCTTTCAGAACCGGCAACCTGCTGGGCAACTGAGCCGCCCCCATGAACGACAAGCTACTCAAACTCCAGGTCGACGACATTCACAAAAGCTACGGCGGCCACGAGGTGCTCAAAGGCGTCTCGCTGCAGGCCCACGCGGGGGACGTGATCAGCATCATCGGCAGTTCCGGCTCGGGCAAGAGCACCTTTTTGCGCTGCATCAACCTGCTGGAAAAACCCCAGCAAGGCCGCATCGTGGTGGCGGGCGAAGAACTGCAGCTCAAGCCCGCCAAGAACGGCGAACTGCACGCCGCCGACCCCGCACAACTGCAACGCCTGCGCACCAGGCTGTCCATGGTGTTCCAGCACTTCAACCTCTGGGCCCACATGACCGTGCTGCAGAACATCATCGAAGTGCCGGTGCACGTGCTGGGCGTGCCGCGCGAACAGGCCGTGGCCACGGCGCGCAAATACCTCGATCTGGTGGGCCTGAAGAACGTGGACGACCGCTACCCCGCCCACATGAGCGGCGGCCAGCAACAGCGCGTGGCCATTGCCCGCGCCCTGGCGGTCGAGCCCGAGGTGATGCTGTTCGACGAACCCACCAGCGCCCTCGACCCCGAACTGGTGGGTGAGGTGCTGCGTGTGATGCAGGTGCTGGCCGAACAAGGCCGCACCATGGTGGTGGTGACCCACGAGATGGGCTTTGCGCGCGAGGTGTCCAACCACCTCATCTTCCTGCACCAGGGCCGCATCGAAGAACAAGGCAACCCGCGCCAGGTGCTCAGTGCCCCCAAAAGCGAGCGCCTGGGGCAGTTCCTGTCGGGCAACCTCAAGTGAGCCCGGCGCGGTGAACCTGGGGCTCAGAGGCGCTCGGTGAGCTGCCCGCCCCAAGCCACCACCGTTTCCTGGATCAACTTCGACACCACCTTGCTGGCCGCCGTGAGCTGCCCTTGTTTGGGCAGCGCCAAGGTCACGTAGCGGCGGCACTCCGGGTTGGTGATGCGCGCCGCCTGCAGGCGACCGCTGCGCATGTCCTCTGCAATCGAAAACGGCCCCAGCAGCGAATACAGGTGGTGGGTGTGGGCCACCAACTCCCGTTGCAAGCGCAAGGAGTCGGCCTCCATTTCCGCTTGCAAGGCAAACCCCTTGCCACGCGCGGTTTCATCGAGCACGGCACGCCAGTGGGCCGGTCGGCGCGGCAACACCAGCCGCAGGCCTTCGAGCCGGGCGAAGTCGACGGTTTCGCCTTTGGTGAGCGTGTCGCCGGGACGTGACACCAGGTAGGTGCCCACGGTGGACAAGAGCTTTTCATCGGGGCTGCTGGGTTTGTTGTAGCGGAACAGCACCGCCATGTCCACGCTGCCGGTGTCGAGCAAGGCGTCCAGCTCCGCGCCCTGCCCCTCGCGGATGTTGAGCCGGATCTTGGGGTAGTCGGCCTGCAGCCGCAGATAGACGTGTGTCAACAACGGGTGGGCCGCAGAGGGCAGGATGCCCAGCCGGACCTCGCCCATGGGCACGCCCGCATCGGCCCGGATGTCGGCCAGCAGCAGATCGGTGTCGCGCAACCAGGCCCGCACGCGCGATTCGACGTGCTGGCCCAGGTCGGTGAGCACCACGCCGCGTCCCGTGCGCTTGAACAAGGCGCCGCCACAGGCCGTTTCCAGGTCGCCGATCTGCCGGCTGATGTGGGACTGCACCGTGCGCCGGTGGGCGGCCACCTTGGTGAAGCTGCCGAGCTCGACCACTTCGAGGAACAGGCGGAAGTCGTTCGGATTCATGGATGCTGCTCTCCGAAAGACATGCCTTTATTGGCATGTCTGAAATCTTTGATTCGATTCTATGCAGATATCGGACCACTCCCTAGACTCCAGCCCCATCGACACCGTGCCGCTCGGCACACCACCGGAGAACACCCAGATGCGTTTTGCAAGTTTTGAAATCAAGGGCCTGCCGAGCTATGGCCTCATGGAGGGCGAACATCACTGCCGTCCCGTCCCCACCGCCTTCCAGGCGCGATTTCCCGACCTCAAGTCGGTGATCGCGGCCAATGCCTTGGGCGAGCTGGCGCAAGCTGCGCGAACAGACAGTGCACCGGTCGCGATCGACCAGCTGCGCCTGCTCCCGGTCATTCCCAACCCCGGCAAGCTGATCTGCGTGGGCCTGAACTACAAAAGCCACGTGGCCGAGACCAAACGCGCCGACAGCGACTACCCCTCGCTGTTCCTGCGTTTCAACGACAGCCTGGCCGCGCAAGGCGACACCGTGTTGCGCCCGGCCTTTTCCGAGCGCTTTGACTGGGAAGGCGAACTGGCTTTCGTGATCGGTCAAGGGGGCCGCCACATCGCCAAGGAAGATGCCTTCGATCACATCGCCGGCTACGCCTGCTTCAACGACGTCAGCGTGCGCGACTGGCAGCGCCACACCCACCAGTTCACGCCGGGCAAGAACTTCCCAGGCACCGCTCCGTTTGGCCCGGTGCTGGTCAGCGCCGACGAGGTGCCTGACGTGACCGCGCTCACGCTGGAAACACGCGTCAACGGCCAGGTGATGCAGCACGCCAGCCTGGGCGACCTGATTTTCGACATCCCCACCATCGTCGCCTACGTCTCGCGTTTCACCCCGCTGTCGCCCGGCGACGTCATCGCCACCGGCACGCCGGGTGGTGTGGGCGACCGCCGCGAACCGCCGCTCTACATGAAGGACGGCGACGTGGTGGAGGTGGAGATCACCGGCCTGGGGGTGCTGCGCAACCCCATCGGCACCGACCGCAGCGCCGTCTGAGCTGGAGACCACAACATGGCACAAGCGCCCCAACTCCGCATCGCCGTTGACATCGGCGGCACCTTCACCGACATGGCCGCCTTCGACGAGGCCAGCGGCCAACTGCTGTTCGGCAAGGCCCTCTCCACCCATGGCGAACTCGTCAAGGGCATCCAGTCCACCATAGCCAGCGCCGGCATCGACTGGCGCGATGGCAACCTGTTCCTACACGGCTCCACCATCGCCATCAACACGCTGCTGGAGCGCAACGGCGCCCACACCGCGCTGCTGATCACCGAGGGCTTTCGCGACATCTACGAAATTGGCCGCGTCAACCGGCCCGACGCCTACAACCTGTTCTTCAACAAGCACCAGCCGCTGGTCAAGCGTTCGCTGCGGTTTGAAGTGGCGGAACGCCTGCGTGCCGACGGCAGCCTGCACAAGCCGCTGGACGAAGCCGCCGTGCGCGAGCTGGCCAAGGAGCTGCGCGGCCAGAGCATCGAGGCGGTGGCCGTGCTGCTGCTGCACAGCTACCGCAACCCAGCCCACGAACAGCGCGTCAAACAAATCTTGCAGGAAGAGATTCCCGGTGCCTTCGTTTGTGCGTCTCACGAGTTGAGCCAGGAGTACCGCGAGTTCGAACGCGTGTCCACCGCTGTGGCCAACGCCTACGTGGGCCCGCGTGTGTCCGAGTACCTGGGGCAGTTGGAGAACCACCTGTCGGGCAAGGGCTTCGGTGGCGACTTCTACATCGTGCAATCCACGGGAGGCCTGTTCCCAGTGGAGCATGCCAAGGTGGGTTGTGTGCGCATGCTCGAATCGGGCCCGGCGGCTGGCGTCATCGGCGCCCAGGCCATCTGCGCCCAGCTCGGCATGGGCGACGCCATCGCCTTTGACATGGGCGGCACCACCGCC
Organism: uncultured Hydrogenophaga sp.; assembly: GCA_964442375.1. Lineage (GTDB taxonomy): Bacteria > Pseudomonadota > Gammaproteobacteria > Burkholderiales > Burkholderiaceae_C > Hydrogenophaga. The sequence continues at coordinate 16,037 of CAYUAH010000039.1, forward strand.
AAGGCCGGTGTCATCAGCGAAGGCCGGCCGCTGACCACCGGCTCGGCCTTGATCGGTGGCTACGAGCGCGCCCTGCCCATCCAGATCCCCATGATGGACATCCACGAGGTGGGCACGGGTGGCGGCTCGATTGCCCGCGTCGAAACCGGCAACGCCTTGCGCGTGGGCCCCCAAAGCGCGGGCTCCATCCCCGGCCCGGTGGCCTACGGCCGTGGCGGCACCGAGCCCACCGTGACCGACGCCAACCTGTTGTTGGGTCGCCTGGATGCCGAGCATTTCCTGGGTGGCGAGCTGAAGCTGGACCTGGAAGGCTGCCAGCGCCAGATGCAGTTGCGCATTGCCGGCCCACTGGGCCTGGACCCGACCGAGGCGGCCGACGGCATTTTGCGCATTGCCGTCACCCAGATGTCGCACGCCGTGAAAGCCGTGACCACCGAGCGCGGGCTGGACGCCGGCAGCTTCACCATGGTGGTCTACGGCGGTGCCGGTCCACTGCACGCCTCGGCCATCGCCCGCGAAATCGGCATCCGCAAGGTGCTCATTCCCTACGCGCCAGGCTACTTTTCGGCCTACGGCATGCTGTTCAGCGACCTGCGCTACGACTACGTGCGCTCGGTGTTCCGCAAGCTCGGCGACGTGTCCTTCGAAGACATCGAGGCCGCCTACAAGACCATGGAGGACGAAGGCCGCGCGGCCCTCGCCGCCTCGGGCATACAGGCCGACGGTGTGGTGATCGAGCGTGCCGCCGACATGCGCTACGTGGGTCAGGAGCATGCGGTGACGGTGGACCTGCCCATGGCCTTCTTCGACGGCAAGGACAGGGCGGCCATCAAGCGGCAGTTCGACGAGCTGCACAAGGTGCGCTACGGCACCTCCGCCCCCAAGGAGCCGGCCGACCTGGTCAGCCTGCGCGTGACCGTGCTGGGCACCATGAAGAAGCCACCCAAACACAGCGTGCCCATGGGCAGCGCCACACCCGTGCCGGGCGCGGTGCGCGCCGTCAAGCCGGTGTACTTCCGCGATGGTGGCTGGGCCGACACCCCGGTCTACACCCGCGAACGGCTGCAAGCTGGCAACGAGATCACGGGCCCCGCCCTCATCGAAGAACACGCGTCCACCACCGTGGTGCAGCCCGGCGACGCGCTGCGCGTGGACGAACTCGGCAACCTGCAAATCAACATCGGGAGCGACCGCTCATGAGCACCCCAAACAGCACCGCCGTGGCGGTCGATCCGGTCACCGTCGAAATCATCCGCAACGGCCTCTACGCCGTGACGGAGGAGATGAAGACCAACCTCACGCGCACCGCCTACAACCTCA
>CAYUAH010000040.1:0-17265 GCA_964442375.1 uncultured Hydrogenophaga sp.
GCAAGAAGAAGATCAACACGCCGGCCGACCTGGGCGGCGTGAAGCTGCGCATGCCCCCGGGCGACGCCTGGCAGTTGCTGGGCCGCTCGCTGGGGGCCAACCCCACGCCGCTGGCCTACGCCGAGACCTACACCGGCCTGCAGACCGGCACGGTGGATGGGCAGGACAACCCGTTGCCCAATGTGCAGAACATGAAGTTCAACGAGGTGATGGGGCAGATCGTGCTGACCTCGCACTTGGTGGGCTTTGATTTGCTTACGCTCAACCTCAAGGCCTGGAACGCCATGGCACCGGCCAAACAGCGCGCGTTCCAGTCGGCGGCCGACAAGGCCATCGCCTGGAGCACGGCCGAGCACCTCAAACGCGAGGCCGAACTGGCCGAAGGCTTCCGGCGCCAGGGGCTGGAGGTGTACACGCCCAACCTGCAGGCCTTCCGCGAGCACGCACAGAAGATCTACCTCGCGTCGGACGAGGCCAAGGCCTGGCCGGCGGGCATGCTGGACAAGATCAACGCGATGAAATGACGCGCCTTCTGACGCTGTTGCGCCATGGCGCCAACGGGGTGGCGGCCGGCCTGCTGGCGCTCATCTTTGTGGCCTTCATCCTGCAGATCGCGCTGCGCTACCTGTTCGACTGGCCAGTGGGCTGGACCGCCGAGCTGTCGCTGGCGGCCTGGTTGTGGCTGGTGCTGTGGGGAGCGGCCTTCGTTCTGCGGGACGAGGAGGAGATCCGCATCGAGCTGCTGGACATGTTGGCCCCTGGCCGCCTGCGCCTGCTGGCGCAGGGGCTGGGTTCGCTGGCCATTGTGGTCCTGTTCGGCATGTCCTTGCCCGCCAGCTGGGACTACGTGAGCTTCATGAAGGTCGAAAAGACCTCCTACCTCAAGATCCGCGTCGATGTGCTCTACGCCATCTACATCGTTTTTGTGCTGGCCGTCATCGGCCGCCACCTGTGGCAGCTGGGGCGGCTGGCGCGTGCGCTCTGGCGCGGCGCCACCCATCCCGTTGCGTCCGATCCGACCTGAGCCCAACGTGAATTTCACCAGTCCTTTTTCGCTGGCGCTGGCCGCCATCGTCGCGCTCAGCCTCCTGGGTGTGCCCGTGGGCCAGGCCATGATAGGCGGCTCCATCCTCTACCTGTGGCTCAAGGGCATGGATGTGGGCAGCGCGGCCGAGCAATTGCTCAACAGCACCTATTCCAGCTACCTGCTGCTGGCCATCCCCCTGTTCATTCTCGCCGCCAGTTTCATGAGCACCGGCAGCGTGCTTGAGCGCCTGCTGCGCTTTTGCAATGCCATCGTGGGGCGCTTCCCCGGCGGCCTGGCCCAAGTCAATGTGTTGCAAAGCATCGTGTTCGCCAGCATGTCGGGGTCTGCCCTGGCCGATGCGGCCGGCTCGGGCAAGCTGATGCAGGCCATGATGACCCGGGGTGGCCGCTACACCCCCGCCTTTGCGGGCGCACTGTCGGCGGTGTCCTCGGTCATCGGGCCCATCTTGCCGCCGTCCATCCCCATGGTGCTTTACGCCCTGGTGTCGGGCACGTCCATCGGCTACCTGTTCCTGGCCGGCGTCCTGCCAGGGCTGCTGCTGGCGGGCGTGCAGATGGCTCTGATTTACGTGCAGGCCAAGCGCCGCCGATTTCCGGTGGAGCCGGCGGTGCCCTTGCGAGAGCTGCCCCACATCACCCGCGAGGCTTTTGCCGCGCTGATGCTGCCCGTCATTCTGCTGGGCTGCCTCTACAGTGGCGTCACCACCCCCACCGAGGCCGCCGGCCTGGCGGCGGCCTATGCGTTGCTGGTGGCCACCGCGCTGTACCGCAGCATGAGCTGGCGCGACGTGTACGACTCGCTGCTGTCCAGCGCATGCATGAGCATCTCCATCGGCATGCTGATTGCCGGAGCCCTGGTGTTCAACTACGTGATCACGTCCGAGAACATCCCGGCCTCGCTGAGCGCGGTGCTGCGCACCCTGGACTTGTCGCCGTTGGGTTTTCTGCTGCTGGTCAACCTGCTGCTGCTGGTGTTGGGTGCGTTTCTGGAAGGCTCCACCATCATCCTGGTGATCCTGCCCGTGTTGCTGCCCACCGCCGCCGCGCTGGGCATAGACCCGGTGCACTTCGGCGTGATCGCGGTGCTCAACGTCATGATCGGCCTGGTCACGCCACCTTACGGCCTGCTGCTGTTCATGATGAGCAAAATCGCCGAGGTGCCGCTGCTGGTCCTGGTGCGCGAGGTCATGCCCTTCCTGGCCGTGATGATCGGTGCCCTGGCCGTGGTCACGCTGTGGCCGGATTTTGTGCTGCTGGTGCCCAGGCTGGCGGGGTACAGCGGTTGACGTCTGGGCCCTTGTAGGATGGCCGCAACCGTGTTCGCACCATCAGTTGACGGTCGCATAGCCGTTGGGCAGGCTCCGCGCAATCTGTCGGCGGCACAGACTCACGAACTCCTGCGCAGCACGCGCTTGTGCCTCCCGTGGATGGAAGGCCAGCAAGGCCCGAAACGGCAGCTTGAACCCCAGCGGCACACAACGCAGACCCAGCGCGACGTACTCTCGGGCCACCAGAGGGTTGGTCACCGCCAGACCTGCCCCCGCCAGCACCAAGGCACATTGCGTGGCGCTGTAAGGGGTCTCAATCACGAAGCGTGGTTCGATGCCGGCCTCCGCAAACGCCCGCTCCAGATGCTGTTGTGCCGGATCAAGTGCTGAGAGACCGATCAGCGGCACCTCCCCCAGATCTTGAACCGCCAACGATGCCTTGCGCGCCAGCGGGTGGGTGGCGGGCATGACACCAACTGCAGCGACTTCGTAAAAGAGCGAGGACATGAGCCCGCTGGTGTCGGCCTCGTCGCCGAGCAGGGCCACATCGACCGCCCCCTGGATCAAGGCCTCCCGCAGCAGCTTGGAGCTGTCCACCAGCAACTGGCACCGAATGCGCGGGTAGCTGCGCTGGAACTCGGCCAGTGCCCAGGGAATGACGCCTGCGGCCAGGGCATGCATAGCACCGATCCGCAGCACCGTTTCTTCGTGCGACTGCAGCGCCTCGATCTTGCGCTGCACCGCGTCCAGGCCGTCGTAGACCTGTTCCACCGTTTCCATCAAGGCGTGCGCATCCGGTGTCGGGACAAGCTTGCCCTTGGCACGCTCAAACAGCTTGAGCCCGGCGCGAACCTCGAACTGTTGAAGTATCTGGGTCACGGCTGGCTGGCTGACATGCAGGGCCGCGGCGGCGCGGTTTGCTGTTCCGAGCCGCATCACCATGCGGAACACGTCCACCTGGCGCGCACTGACGGTTTTGAGATCTTGCACGAGCACCCGAGTAATTAACTTTTACTTATATTAAAACGCAAAAGTGTGTGTGTGCGCACAGAGGTCGCTGCCTACCATCGGCGCATGCATCAAATGACTTATGTGGGCGTTGGCCGAACCCAACCCAAGCTCACCGTACTGCGCAATCCTTCCATGGTTGGGCTGCGCTGCATCAACTGCCACCGCAACTACCCCATTCAAGACCTCCCGCGTGGCTGTCCCTCATGCGCAAGCCTGGGCACGCCTTCCAGCCTGGAAGTGGTTTACAGCGCGACGCCAACCTCCCTGCTCGGCTCAAGCTCAGGTTATAGGTGGGGCGGCTGGCTGCCCTACACGCAAGGCGCTTCTCTCGCCGAAGGCAACACACCGTGCCTTGAGCTGCCGGCCTTGGCCAAGCAACTGGGCATCGGCCGCTTGAGCGCCAAACACGAAGGCATGAACCCGACCGGTTCGCACAAGGACCGCATGTCGGCACAGGCCATCAGTCGGGCAATGGATGTTGGTGCACGGTCTGTGGCGCTGGCATCCAGCGGCAACGCCGCTGTGTCAGCGGCCGCCTACTGTGCACTCGCCGGCCTGGGCTGCGAAGTGGCAACCTACGGCGACATGCCCGAGCCCTACGCGCGCGCCTTGCGTCGCTTCGGTGCCAAACGGATGGTCTTCGAGCGCAGCATGGACAGGTGGGAACATGTGCGCAGACAAGTCGAGCAAGAGGGTGCTTTCCCTCTCACCAACTACAGCGTGCCTGCCGTCGGCAGCCCGGTGTTTGGCGTTGAGGGCTATCGCGCCGTGGCGCTGGAAATCGTCGCTGAGGGATGTTTGCCCGATCACATCCTGGTGCCCACCTCGCGCGGCGACTTGCTCTGGGGCATCTACAGCGGACTGAGGGACATGTTGGCCACCGGACTCATCGCCCACATGCCCAAACTGTGGGCAGTTGAGCCCTTTGAGCGGCTGAGTCACGTGCTGGCGGGGGCCGCTTTGCAGTCGGAATTTGCGGGGCAGACGGCCCAGTTCTCGATCGCGGGCAGCACCGTCACGCTGCAGCAAAAGCTGGCCGTGACGCGCTCAGGCGGTGGCGCGGTTGCCGTGAACGACGCCGATGCGTCCAAGGGCGCGCGCGCGCTGGCGAGCCAAGGCCTGTGGGTAGAACTCTGCGCGGGCGCCGGCTTGGCGGCGCTGTCAACGCTTCGCGGACTCGGTCAGATCGCTGCCACAGACCACGCCTTGCTGTTGCTGACAGCCAAGGGTGACCGTGACACCTTTGATCCCATTGAATGAATGTTTTTGACCCACCCACAAGGAGCTCTCATGCTAACTCGACCATTTCACAAGCTGTTTTTAATCTGCGCATTGGCAGCCACCAGTGCACAGGCAGCCTACCCTGACAAGCCCATCCGTCTGGTGGTCCCCTGGGCGGCCGGTGGCAGCACCGACGCCGTGGCCCGAGCCGTGGCACAGCGCATGACGGAAACGCTGGGGCAGAGTGTGGTCGTCGACAACCGCACAGGCGCCGCCGGGCAAATCGGCACGGACTCGGTGGCCAAGTCCCTGCCCGACGGCTACACCCTTGGCATCGTGGAATTGCCCCACGCGATAGCGCCGTCGGTATTCATCAAACTGCCCTACGACCTGCTGCGTGATTTCGCCCCCGTCTCGATGTTGGGCACCTCACCACTCGTGCTCTTCGTCAGCGCAACACACCACAAAACAGGGGACATCAAGGGCTTCATCAAAAATGGCTCGGTGAGCACGGTGCCCCTGGCGATGGCGAACAGCGGCAACGGCTCCATCAGCCACCTGTCGGGCGAGTTGCTGGCCAATGCGACCGACATCAAAATCAATGCCATTCCTTACCGGGGCTCCGCGCCAGCGCTCACGGATGTCGCGGCAGGGCAGGTGGCCGGGCATTTTTCCACCTTGGCCAGTGGTTCATCGCTGTTGGGTGCGGGCAAGCTGTCGGCGCTGATGGTGACCGGGTCGTCCCGCTTTCCATTGCTCCCCGATGTGCCAACCGCCACCGAAGCGGGCATTCCCGGCATGCAGTTCAACCAGTGGTGGGCGCTTGTGGCACCGGCAGCCACCCCCGCAGAGATTGTCCAGCGACTCAACAAGGAGGTGGCCTCAGCGCTGGCACACCCCGCCACCCGCGAGCGGCTCACCAGCCTGGGCATCGAGCTCAAGGGCTCCAGCCCGGAGGCCTTGCGTGGCTTCATGCGCAGCGAGGTCGAGCAGTGGGGGAGTGTTGTGCGCAAAGCGGGTATTCGCCCCGAATAGTCATCTCGTGGGGGAGGGTGGCCACCCAGTGAAGGTCACGTGATCTTCGTTTCTCGTAAATCCACTTCGCCGAAGATCCGCGACGTCAACCGGCGCACCCCATCCAGCGTTACGAGGTTGTTGGAGGGGTGTTCTCGTCGGCAGACAACTCACGCCCGGCGCCGTTCCAGCGACCGGATGCGGACCTCCAACTCGCTCGCATCGGCCGACTGCGCCAAGTAGCGTTCGTCGGCGTTAATCCGCCTTGTGCGACCGGTCAGCCGCTTGAGCATGCACATCAAATTTTTCATGGATTGATCCTGGGTGGTCGAGAGCAGAAAGGCCTTCGATGGGGTAAATATCCGAGAGATCAAGGCCGTCAGCCAGCCCAATGCGACAAGCTGCATGTAGGAGCCCCGCAGTGGTCACAGTGCCCAACCGAACGGGAGAAGAGCTCCCGGCACAAGGGCCTGGGAATCCGTCTTCCTCTCACCGCCACTTTCACCGTTCGGTCGACGAATTAGACAGCTCAAGGACAGCGCCAGCGCGCCGGGCGGCGCGCGCTAGGCAAGCCGCAATGCTCGACTTAAAGTGACACAAAGCGCCATCTGGTGCCCCTGGTTGCCGCTCGACATGGCCTATCTCTCACACGAACCCTGCATGACCTCGCACTCGAAGCCACCAGTTCCGCCGCCATTTCCGCCGCATCCTCACGTGGGATGGCGTGCGGCGCAGCTGATCGCCGGATCGGTGCTCTTCTGGGCCCTGGCGGCAGGCATTCTTTTTGTGGCCGCGCCTGGCGTCGACTCTTTCCTGCGCCTGCTGGTGTTCAGCGAAAGTGTCGGCATGGCGATCCTGGGCTTTGCAACGCTGCTGCGCCCGTCGCGCTGGTTTCCGAATATCCGCCCCATGGCGGGGTGGCTGGTTTCTGGCGTCATTGCCATACCGGCTGGCTACGCGGTCGGCCACGTGATTGCACTCGCCGTGCTGGGTGAACCCTTTCGCTTGTTGAGCCCCGGACACGACCGCATGGTGCCCATTATCTTCACGGTGCTGATTGCCGGTTTTGGCCTGCATTACTTCGCAACACGCGAGCACCTGGCCAATGAAGCCATGGCACGCTCCGAAGCCCAGCGCCTGGCAACCGAATCTCAACTTCGCCTGTTGCGAGCCCAGCTGGAGCCGCACATGCTGTTCAACACCCTGGCCAATGTGCGCTCCCTGGTCCAGGAGGACTCGCGGCAGGCAGAGGTCATGATCGACCAGCTCATCGTTTACCTGCGCAGTGCCTTGGCCGCCTCCAGGACCGAGGCGAACACGCTGCGCGACGAATTCACCCAGTTGCACGCCTACCTGGAAATCATGTCGCTGCGCATGGGGTCTCGGCTCACCTACCGCCTTGACCTGCCCACCCATCTGGAGCAAATGGCCGTTCCGTCAATGCTGCTGCAGCCTCTGGTGGAAAACGCCATCAAGCACGGCATCGAACCCAAGGTGGGCGCGGGTAACATCCAGGTGCTTGCACAACAAACCGATGGGCTTGTCGAGATATCGGTGATCGACACAGGCCTTGGTCTGCCGCCAGGACACGAGGACATGCGTCCGGACAGTGACTCCTCTGGCAGCTATGGCTTGCTGCATGTGCGTGAGCGTTTGCAGGCCATCTACGGGCCGGCGGCATCACTGAAGCTGACGTCTCACGCCCCCACTGGTGTCTGCGCCAGAGTCAGGATTCCCGTATGAACCACCCGAAGCGCCCCACCGCAGTGGTTGCTGAAGACGAGCCGGTGCTGGCCAGAACCCTGGCGCGCTTGCTGGCCGAGGTCTGGCCCGAATTGCACGTCGTAGCGATTGCAGACGACGGGCTCAAGGCCGTGGCCATGGCCTTGGAGCACACACCCGACGTCATGTTTCTCGACATCAAGATGCCGGGCAAGACCGGTCTTGAGGTGGCGGAGCACGTTGCGGACGACTGGCCGGATGACCGACCCGAACCCTTGTTCGTCTTCGTCACGGCCTATGACGAGTTTGCGGTCGCGGCCTTTGAGCATGCCGCCTTCGACTACCTGCTCAAGCCCGCCACGGCTGAACGCCTGCAGTGGAGTGTCGAGCGGCTCAAGCGCCGAATCGAGCAACGCGCCGACACGCCCACTGACGGCGAGTTGTCTGTGTTGATGCAGCGGGTGCAAGCAATCGCGGCGCCACCATCACCCGCAGATCAGGCAGCAGAGCGCATCAAAGTCATACGGGCCGGTGTTGGCAACACCATACGGATGATTCCCGTGACGGAGGTGATCTGTTTCGAGGCGACTGAGAAATACGTCAACGTCGTCACCGCCACGGGCGAGGCCCTGGTGCGCATGAGTCTTCGGGAACTGATGTCAAAAATCGACGCCACGGATTTCAAGCAAGTGCACCGCAGCGTGGTCGTCAATTTCAACAGCATCCTCAGCGCCACACGCGACGAATTGGGGCACTACAGCCTGACGCTGCGCGGGCTTGAACGGCCCCTCAAAGTGAGCCGAGCATTCGGGCATCTGTTTCGGGCCATGTAGCTTTGCAGCAAGCCCAGGCACACCTCAGGCGTCCGGCCGCGATGCGCAGTACGACCTCAGGCCAACAGGAGCGCTTGTCCTGACGCGAAGACTGCGCCAACGCCAAACCCATAAGGGATGTGGGAGAGTGTGGCGGCAAGCAGCGCATTGGACCCTTGTGGCCCGCGCAAGCCGAAGAGGCCCCAGCCAAAGCAGGGCAACAGAATGAACCAGGGCAACGCTGACGTGGCCATGCCGAAAAGGACGCCACCGAGCAGGTGGTTTGCCGGCATGGGGATGCCCGACAGCTGAAAAAGGAGGGGATAGGCGAGGGCCACCGCGCCCCCACCCACCAGGAAGTGGAATGCCCAGCCAACACGCACTTCGTTGGGCATGGCTTGGGTGCAGAGTATGTCGCCGTGCCTGAGTTGTCCACGATGCAAACCCATCGCCCAACGCCCCACCAAGGCCACATTCACGCCGCTGGAGATGCCAAGCTTGGACAGATATGTCTCGGTGATGTCCATGAGCACGGCACCCACGAGGCCACCGAGAAACGCCAATGCCAGTGTGTCCATGTCTCACCTCGTCACTTGAAAATCAGTTTCTCAATTTCCGGACCCATGACAGCCCGTCACGCATCAAGACAACCTCCGGAACAACGACGAGGCCGATGCCCCGGAGGGGACATGGTTCACGCCTTGGGGCAGGTGCAGGCAGCGCCACACTTGCACTGCGGACCACAGGCGCAAGCCTGCTGTGCAACGGGCGTTTGGCAGCCGCACGTGCAAGCGGCGCCGGGGCAGGAAGCGCAGTTGCAGGATTTTTGGTTCGTGTCGTTCATGGTGAATTTCCTTGGGGTTTGTCGACGACGGGATGCCGTCGATGGATGAATTGTTGGTGTTACCCACTGCTTGCGACAGGCTTGTGAGACGAGCTGTTGTGTTGTGTGCCGCAGCGGCCGTACATCTCGACCGAATGGTTTTTGAGCAGGCTGCGCTGGCAATGCAGACATCGGATCAACACCGCCAGGTCTCACCACATGCCCGGCCAGACGCTTGAACCCTTGTGAGCGGGATGTTTTTGGCTGGACAGCACGGTTGCTGGATACGGCTGCACGACACTCCGCCGCATCGACCCCACACATCGACCGCTTGGCCCTCTCTTCGCACCACTCCCGGACCCAAAACAGCGGTTGATCGCATCAACCTGTCATTCAGCGGCGAGATCGACAAAAGTCCACTCCAGCGAAGACATGTCGCCTTCGCAAGGCTGGAGGGCCCAAGGTGCTCAAAACTTATCGTGAAGAGATTTCGAAGGCGAAGCTTGCCTTGCGCAGCCGCAACCACGAGGTGTGTTTTGTTCATTTGGAACGTGCCAACGTGCTGGCGCAGCAAGTGACAGGCTCGCACATCTACGTTCACTGGTTGATGCTGGTCGCAGGTCTGAGCCACCGCGACTGCCGCGAAGTGTTCGGGCAGGTGCCTCGCATCCTTGCTGCGGCGCTTTTCTCGCACCTGTGGATTCCCCTTGGCAATTCCGGGCGTGCCCGTGTCAGTGCACTCAAGCCTGTGGCCGTCCCAGAGGACTTGCAGCACTTCTTTCCCAGTTCCAACGCCTGACACAAAGCCTGTTCATTCAGGCCATTCCCTATCGCCCCAGGGCATTTCCGGAGTTCCACCATGCTCAGAAAACGCATTCCGACCCTGTCGCTGCTGTCTGCCGCCTTTCTGGTCGGTTGCGCAGCACAGCCCGACGACCTGGACCTGTCCCTGACGCGGTCTTCGGTTGCTGGCAAATTCGTTGTCGCACTTCAGCCGCCCGCCACGCCAGCGGCCATCAACCAGATCCATGCCTGGCAGATCAGGCTGACAACACCCACCGGGTTGCCGGTCAAGCAAGCGCAGATAGCGGTCGATGGAGGGATGCCACAGCATGGCCATGGCCTGCCCACCCGACCACGGGTCACCAGGGAATTGGCCGATGGCACCTACCTCCTTGAGGGCATGAAATTCAGCATGACCGGCTGGTGGGAAGTGAAGCTCACCATCCAAAGTGACACCGGCGCTGACAAGGTGACGTTCAACACCATCGTGGCCACCCCTGCGGTGGCGCGGTAGTTGTGGTGTGAGCACCGATACAGGAGATCACCATGCGCAATAACGTCTTGCTCGCAACGTGTCTGGGCGTCGCGGTACTTGCTGCCACGCCCTTTGTGAATGGCTTTGACGGTGGCCAATGGGTTCAGGCAGCGGCATACCGGGATCGTTGGGCTGCAGAAGACCTTCGTGTGTTGGCTACGCTCAGGCTCAGCCAACTGCCTGCGGCCCCCACAGACCCGTCCAACGCCGTTGAGAATTCGCGGGCTGCGATCGAGCTGGGCAAGCGCTTGTTCAACGACGTGCGCTTCAGCCGAAATCAGGCCATCTCTTGTGCGTCGTGCCACGATCCACAAAAGCAGTTCCAAGACGGGCTGCCATTGAGCCGGGGCATTGACTTGGGCTCACGGCGAGCCATGCCCATCGTGGGCAGCGGGCACAGCCCTTGGTTGTTCTGGGACGGTCGCAAAGACAGCCTGTGGTCGCAGGCGCTGGGACCGCTTGAAGATGCTGTTGAACATGGCGGTAACCGCGCCAACTTTGCGCATCTGGTGCAGGCCCACTACCGGTCCGCCTATGAAGCGGTGTTTCGTGCCCTGCCTGACCTCAGCGAGGTGCCCCAGCACGCGGGGCCAATCGGTACGCCAGCCGAGAAAGCGGCCTGGAACGCGATGAGCGACCGCGCGCGCACGCACGTCAATCGCGTGTTCGCTAACATGGGCAAGGCCATCGCTGCCTACGAAAAGACGCTCATTCACGGCGAATCTCGCTTCGATCGCTACGTCGAGGCGACCATCGCGGGCAATCCAAGTGGCCAGCAACATCTGACGCCTCAGGAGGTCAAGGGCTTGCGGTTGTTTCTTGGCAAAGGGCAATGCGTGAGCTGCCACAACGGCCCGCTGTTCACGGACCAGCACTTTCACAACACCGGTGTGCCTTTGCGCCTCCCCACGAACCCCGACCGTGGTCGTGCACTGGGCATTGCCAAGGTGCTGAAAGACGAATTCAACTGCCTTGGACCATACAGCGACGCGACGCCTGAGCAGTGTCAGGAACTGCAATTCATCGCCGCCGATGATCCTGCGATGGACGGGGCCTTCAAGACACCGGGGCTGCGTGGCGTGTCGACGCGCCCGCCGTATATGCACGCGGGACAGTTCGCGTCCCTCGAAGAGGTCCTTGCCCACTACGTGAAGGCGCCCCGATCGGTCGTTGGGCATTCGGAGCTCGCCCACGGTGGTGGTGGCCACACGGAGCGTCAACGGATCAGGCTGAGCGCTCAAGACATCCGGGACCTGGCGGCGTTTCTCGGAACGCTTTCCGGACCGGTCACCGAAACACCCGCCCGCTCGCCCGTTGCCCAACATTGACGGTCAGTCGGTAGCGTGCGGCCATCGATTTCATGGTGGGCAGCAAAAAGCCGCCCAAAAGGCGGCTCTTGAAGCGACGGGCTGGGCTGCAGCGCAAAGTCTGCAGCGGCCTGTCAAGCTGCTCAGTACGAGCGGCGCGGTTCGCGGTCGCGGTAGCCGCCACCAGCGTTCGATTCTTTGGGACGCGACAGGTTGACGACGATGGAACGGCCACCGACGGACATGCCGTTCAGGCCAGCGATGGCTGCCTGGGCTTCTTCCGCATTGCCCATTTCGACAAAGCCGAAACCCTTGGAGCGGCCGGAGTCGCGGTCCATCATCACGGTGGCCGAACCAACGCTGCCGTAGGCCGAGAAGTTGTGACGCAGGGCTTGGTCGTCGATGGTGTAGGGCAGGTTGCCCACGTACAGTTTGCTGCTCATGATGAGCCTTTCAGAGAGAGTGCGCCGCCGGATATGTGAAGCGGCACTGAGAGAGGCGTGGTGTCATTGAAGTCCACGCTGAGAATGCGCCGGACCATCCAGGTTCGGCACATGACAGGGCTGGGGCGCTCCATGGCGGCCAGCCCTGACGCTGCGGCCCAAAGACCACAGCAGTCGGCGATTATATTCTGCAATGAAATATTTGTGTTGATTTTTATTATTGCAATTTATAAAAGATGCCCATCGCTGAACCTTCGCTTCAGCTGGCCTCGAACTGTGTGGCGTTTTTGCCTTTGAACGGCGCATAAAACGCCTTGATGGCCGCCATGTCGGCGTCCACATTGCCGGAGGGCACAAACACCGGGCCCAGGCCGCTGCGCTTGTCGTGGTAGTCCATGTAGGCCATGACGATGGGCACCTGGGCGCCCACGGCGATGTGGTAGAAGCCGGTTTTCCAGTAGCGCGTCTTGCTGCGCGTGCCCTCGGGCGGCACGATGAGTTGCAGCGGACCGTCGGCGGCCTGGATGGCGGCGACGGAAGCGGCCACCAGGTTGGTGGATTGTTCGCGGTTGACCGGGATGCCGCCCAGCCAGCGCATCAGGCTCCGAAAGGGCGGCTTGAAAATGCTTTGTTTGCCCATCCAGTAGATGTTCAGGCGCAGCGCAAAGGCCACCATCAGGGTGTAGGGCAGGTCCCAGTTGCTGGTGTGGGGTGCGGCGATCAGCACGGCTTTGCCGGCGTTGGCGGGCAGGGCGCCTTCGATGCGCCAGCCGCTCAGCTTCAGAAAACCCCGCGAGAAAGCGCGCAGCAGCGTGTTGACGACGGGTGTCGTGAAGATGGTGCGGTGCATGGGGCGAGTATCGCCGAGCGCGCGCGGGCGCCCTTTGTTAAGGCGTGGCCAGCGGCACCACGGACGATGGCACGGCGGCGATCTTGGTTTGCAGCGTCACGCTGCGGGTGCTGGCGTCGGTGGCAGTGCCTTCCTTGCCTTCCCAGGTCACGGTCACCGTCACCAGCTTGTAGCGCGGTTGCCCGGTGCCGGTGTTTTCGAGCACGGTCCAGCGCCGGTCGAAGGTGGCACCGAGCACGCCTGTGGGGCTGTCGCCGCCAGCGGCGATGGCATCGAAGGTGGTGGCGCAGCCGCTGGGGCACCAGCTGCGGAAGCCCTCGATGCGGTCTTGCGCCATGTGCACCGCAGCATTGCGCTGGTGGCTGTCGGACGAGGCGCCGATCACATAACTTTCCATTTCCGTCACGCCCAGCATGCCGATGCCCAGGATCAGGAAACCGATCAGCGATTCGATCAGCGAGAAGCCACGTTGGTTGACGCGCGCGCGCGGGTTCATGGGTTCCAGTCCTTCCAGCTGCCCGCCAGGCGTTGCACCTTGGCGGGGTCGGCGCCGGGCGGCAACAAGGCCGGCTGGCTGCCACCCGCGTTGCCGGCGTAGAGCAGCTGGGTGTTGGCGTTGAGGTTGTCCATGCCGGAGTCTATGGCCACGGTGCCGTGCACCGTGCCGCCGCCCCAGCCGTTGGCGCGGCTGGCATCGCAAGCGGTGTCGAGGTAGACCGTGCCGTAGATTTGTGGTCCGCCGTTGATGGCAGGGCAGTCGGGGGTGCAGGCAGCGCTGGAGAACACGAGTGTCACGGGTTCGGTGGGCGAGCCCAGGCTGTCGTGAAAAGGCGCCGGGCTGTCTATCCAATAGACGGTGCGTTTGGGTGTGGTGCTCTGGCTCAGGCCGGCGTTGGCCTGGGCGGTGGACCACTGCATCACCATGTCCTTGGTGACACTGCCGAACACGGTGGTCCAGGCAGCCTGGGGGTTGCAACTGCTGCTGGCAGCGGGGGCGGCGGGCGCGGTGACGCCACCACCGTGCAGGTCCATGTGGCCGGTGGACAGGCAGGTCGCTTTTTCGGCTTCGGTCACGGTGCCGTCGTTGTTGAGGTCGCGCAGGTACAGGTTTTTGATGGACGTGCCGGGCGTTCCGGGCGCTGGCAACACCGGGCAGGGCGAGCCTGGTCCCTGGTCGGGGCAGATCTGCGGCGTGCCGGTGCTGCCGGCAATGCAGCCGTTGACCACCAGCGGCGGCTGCGGCCCACCGCCCTGGCCAAAGGGGATGTAGACGACCTGCTGGGCGACGACCTGGGTCTGGTTGGCGGTGTGGCTGGCAGTGGCATGCACCAAGGCCAGGTTGGGTAGGGTGATGTCGCGCAGCAGGCGCACCGCCAGCGTGTGCTGGGCGATCACATCGCTGGCGGGGTCCAGGCCGGTGCTGGTGTCCAGCGACAGGCATTGCCACTGCGCGCCCGTGAACCCGGCGGGGCACTGGGCCGCGTTGGCGGCATCCCAGATCGGGCCGTTGAAGGTCGTGGGCACGCCGTCCACATAGGACATGTCCAGCCAGGCGATCGCGTGTTCTATGCCGGACTGGGCCACCTCGTGGGTTTGTGTGGCCCAGTAGTGGTTGCTGCTGTCCTTCTGCTCGAACAGGACAGAGCGCAGTGCGTACACGCTGGAGAGCGTGACCAGCACCACCAGCATGACGGAGACGAACAGCGTGGCCGAGCCTTTCTGGTGCCGGGCCGGTTTGGCTGACTCGTGGGGGGTGGGCGTGGTCATGGCGTGGGCAGTCGGCAGTAGGCGGGCGGGCTGCTTGCAGCCAGCGGCGCGCGCACCACCACGGCTTCGGTCAATGTGCGGGCCAGCGTGGTGTCGCCGCCCAGGTGGCCGTTCAGGCGCATCAGCACCGTGCGGGTGTAGAAGTCATTGGCCACCGTGCAGTCCACCCCGAGGTTGAGCTGCGTGACCACGGTGGTGGCGGGGTCGGTCAGCGGCAGCCAGCCACCGTCGGTGCTGCAGTTGGTCTTCATTTCCAGCGCGCTGTTGCGCAGCCGAAAGCCGGTGCATTCGTCGGTGTTCTGGGTCTGGGCGTTGCCGGCGCCCTGGTCGCGTCGGTCGTAGCTGAATTCGATCTGCGCGTACCCGGCGGCCGCGTCGCCATCGGAGAGCGAAAAGTCTTCGGCACCGTCGCAAAACACATCGGCGCAGGGCACCTGGTGGCGCACGGCGTCGGCGCGGGCGATGTATTGCGCGCGCCTGATCTCGCGCGCCATTGCATCCATGGCCGACATCAGCTCCAGATCGAGCCGGCTGGCCGCCAGCAACTGGCGGTTGGCACTGACGTTGTTGACAAAAAACACGATGCCACCGGTGAGCACGATCAGGCCCACCACCAGGCCAATGAGGATGGCCACCAGGGTGGCGCCGGCCTGGCGGTTGGGCGCGGGCGTCAGCAGGCGCATGCCGTGATCCCGGTCAGGTGGGTGGTGCCGGCCGGCGAACACAGGTGGGTGCGGCCGAGCTGATTGAAGTGCACGCAGGCCACGCGCCCCAGGGCCGACTGGAACACCACCCGGCTGTCCACCGGCAGGCCGGCGGCGTTGGTGATGGCGCCCCGGTTGGGCTGGAACCACAACTCGGTGCCGCCGCCCAGCGCGGGCAGGTCCATGGTGGTGTTGTGGAAGTCGCTGCCTTGCACCGCCTTCAACTCGAGGTTGCTGGCATCCACCAGCGTGTAGCGCCAGGGTGGCCCGGGCGTGAAGGCCACGCGCAGCACCGCGTTGCGCTTGACCGCTTCCGCGCGCGCCCACTGCAAGTCGGCATGCAGCGCGTCGATGGCGCCTTGCAGGCGGTAGCGATCGAGAAAGCCGGTGAATGAGGGCAGCGTCAGCGTGGCGATGATGCCCAGCAGCGCGATGCCCAGCATGAGCTCGATCAGGGTGGTGCCGCGTTGTGCGCCGGTTCGCTGGCTCATTTTTTCCAGCAGCTTGCGGGTGTGGTGGCCAGGTTCACGCCGTTGCTCAGGTTGACGCTCATGGTGGCGCAGGCGGTGTCTTGCGCCTGGCCGCCCTGTGCCGTGGCGGTGGCGGTGTAGCCGGTGGCACTGGCCGCCGTGACGCGCAGTGTGTAGTGGCCCTCGTCGGACGTGCCGTTCTGGCCCAGGTCGGCCAGGGCGGTGGTGAAGCTGCCGTGGTTGGTGCGCCACTTTTCCTGCGCCAGCTGGATGCGTTGCAGGCCAGCCTGCCCGTCGCTGCGGCGGGCCTCCATGATGTAGCGCTGGTACGAGGGCAGGGCGATGACGGCGAGGATGGCAATCACCGCCACCACGATCATCAGCTCGATCAGGGTGAAGCCGCGCAGGCGGCTCGCACGGGGGCGTGGGGTGGGCGTCAACAAGGTGGTGGAATTGTGAAAATATTTCAACCAAACCATACCATGACAGTACACCGCAGGGTATGACACAGGTCAAACCCCGGTCGGCGGCGAATCGCTCAGTATTCCAGCCGCTCGGGCCGCACCTCTTGCAGGATGGTGGTGGCGATTTCCTCGATGGACTTGGTGGTGGTGGACAACCAGCGCACGCCGGCCCGGCGCATCATGCTTTCGGCCTCGTTCACTTCGTGGCGGCAATTTTCCAGGCTGGCGTACCGGGAGTTGGGCCGGCGTTCGTTTCGGATCTCGCTCAGGCGCATGGGGTCGATGGTCAGGCCGAACAGCTTTTTGCGGTGGGGCACCAGGGCCGGCGGCAGCTGGCGGCGCTCAAAATCTTCGGGGATCAGCGGGTAGTTGGACGCCTTCAGCCCGTACTGCATGGCCAGGTAGAGGCTGGTCGGCGTCTTGCCGCTGCGGCTGACGCCCACCAGAATCACGTCCGAGCCTTCCAGGTCCACATGGCTCTGGCCGTCGTCGTGGGCCAGCGAGTAGTTGATGGCCTCGATGCGGTCGTGGTAGGCCTGGCTTTTGGAGGCGTCCGAGAAGCGGCCCACGCGGTGGTTGCTCTTGATGCCCAGCTCGGCCTCCAGCGGCTCCACGAAAGTGCCGAACATGTCCATGATCATGCCCTGGCAGTGGGTTTTCACCACCTCCAGCACCTCCATGTTGACCACGGTGAGGAAGACCAAGGGGCGTTTGCCTTCCACCTGGGCCACGTGGTTGATCTGGCGCACAGCCTGGTGGGCCTTGTCGGCATCGTCCACAAAAGGCAGGCGCACCCGGCGGTGTTTGGCCTCGAACTGCGCCAGGATGGCGTTGCCAAAGGTTTCGGCGGTGATGCCGGTACCGTCGGAGATGAAAAAAGCGGTGCGGTTGGGCATGGGGCGGACTGCGGAGGACGGGACGGCGGGGTGGGGCGCCCGGTCGTCGGCCGCTGCCCACCTACAATCAGCGGATTATCGCGTCAGCGATGGTGTGTGCGGCGCCCGCCCAGAAGAACACAACAGGC
>CAYUAH010000041.1:0-17228 GCA_964442375.1 uncultured Hydrogenophaga sp.
CGCTCGAAGCCCTGCAAAGCCAGGACGACAAGGTCAGCGTGCCGCCGCTGGTGGGCGCCCTGCTCAAGAACGAGCAGGACGTGACCCTGTTCGAAAAACTGGTGTTCATGAACCAGCGCAACCGCTGAGATCCCACCATGGCCACCAACCCCTTGCTCGAAGGCCTGTCCGACGCGGTGGGCTTCGTGGGCGGCGCACTGGCCGGCTTCTGGCTGGGCCAGTTGCTCGGGCTGGACGCGTTCAACCAGGGTTACGACACCGCCAGCATCATAGGCATCGCGCTGGTGGGCCTGGGCGGCGGTTTTGGCCTGCAAGCGGCACGGCGCTGGCGCGCCGCACGCGACTCATCCCACAAGCAGGAGTAAGCCCATGTGGCCCCCACCGATCACCTTCGTCGGCCTCAACGCCAAACTGGAACCCCTGACCCCGCAGCACCACAACGACCTGGTGGAAGCGGTGAACGACGGCGATCTGTGGGACCACTGGTACACCGCCATCCCGACGCCCGAGGGCATGGCCGCCGAGATCGACCGGCGCCTGGGCCTGCAGGCCAAGGGCAGCATGCTGCCGTTTGCGGTCATCGCGCTCGATGGCGAACTCGCCGGCAAGGCCGTGGGCATGACCACCTACATGAACATCGACGCCGCCAACCGGCGCGTGGAGATCGGCTCCACCTGGTACCGCTGCGCGGTCCAACGCAGCGCCGTCAACACCGAATGCAAACGCCTGCTGTTGACGCACGCGTTCGAACAACTGGATTGCATCGCGGTGGAGTTCCGCACCCACTTCTTCAACCACCAGAGCCGCCGGGGCATCGAACGCCTGGGCGCCAAGCTGGATGGTGTGTTGCGCAACCACCAGATCAACCCGCACCCGGCGGCTGGCAGCAGCCTGCGCGACACCTGCGTCTACAGCATCGTTGCCAGCGAGTGGCCGACGGTGAAGGCCCACCTGAACCACCAGATGACCAAGCCCAGGGGCTGAGCCCCAAGGAGGCGCCATGCTGATCGACTTCTTCTACACCCTGCGCGCGGCCAAGCTGCCAGTGTCGGTCAAGGAATACCTCACGTTGCTGGAGGCCCTGCAGGCCGACGTGGTCGGGCCCACCAACCCCGACGCCTGCACCATGGACGACTTCTACTACCTGAGCCGCACCGCGCTGGTGAAGGACGAGAAGCACTTCGACAAGTTCGACCGCGCCTTCGCCGCCTACTTCAAAGGCGTGGAGATGCTGGCCGACTTCACCAAACCGGTGCCCGCCGACTGGTTGCGCAAGGAGATGGAGCGCCTGCTCAGCGACGAGCAAAAAGCCAAAGCGCCCAAGATGGACTGGGACGAGCTCATGGAGACGCTCAAGAAGCGGCTCGAAGAGCAGAAGGAACGCCACGAGGGCGGCAGCAAGTGGATAGGCACCGGCGGCACCAGCCCCTTCGGCAACGGGGGGCACAACCCGCAAGGCATACGCATAGGCGGCAAGGGCGGCGGCAAAAGCGCCGTCAAGGTGTGGGACCAGCGCGCCTACAAGGATTACGACGACAGCCAGGAACTGGGCACGCGCAACATCAAGATGGCGCTGCGCCGGCTGCGCAAGTTCGCCCGCGAAGGCCACGAGGACGAGCTGGACCTGGACGCCACCATCGAGCGCACGGCCGCCAACGCCGGCTACCTCGACATCAAGATGCGGCCCGAGCGGCACAACAACGTCAAGGTGCTGTTGCTGATGGACGTGGGTGGCACCATGGACGAACACATCGCCCGCGTCGAGGAACTCTTTTCGGCCACCAAGAACGAATTCAAGCACCTCGAGTACTACTACTTCCACAACTGTGTCTACGACTTCATGTGGAAGAACAACCGCAGGCGCTACGCCGAGAAATTTCCCACCTGGGACATCATCCGCAAGTACAACAAGGACTACAAACTGATCTTCGTCGGCGATGCGACGATGAGCCCCTATGAAATCCTGCAGCCTGGTGGCAGTGTCGAATACAACAACGAAGAGGCGGGGGCCGAATGGCTGCAGCGCCTGACCCACACCTTCCCCAAGTTCGCCTGGATCAACCCCGAGCCCCAGGGCGTGTGGCAGTACCGGCAGAGCATCTCCATCGTCCAGCAGCTCATGGGCCAGCGCATGTTCCCGCTCACCCTCAAGGGCCTGGAAGACGCCATGCGGCAGCTTTCCAAGTAGTCGCAGCGTGCGCCCTCGTGGCGCTGGCGCTGCTGGGCACACCACCCGCCCTGGCGCAAGCCGCCGATCCTGCGCCACGCTTCGACATCGAACTGCAAGCCCCCGAGCCGCTGCGCGCCTTTCTGCTGCGTCACACCGAACTGCTGCGCTTTCGCGAACTGCCCGACCTCGACGCCTCCGAGCTGGACCGCCTGGTGGCCCAGGCCCCGGCCGACCTGCGCAAGCTGCTGGGCACACAGGGTTTCTTTTCGCCGGAAATCCGCCTTCGTGTCGAACGCCAGGCCGGTCGCCCCCAGGTGCTGATGGAGGTCGAGCCCGGCCCGCCCACCCAGGTGGCCTCCGTGGACATCCACTTCGCCCCTGCCACCCCGGGCGACACACAGGCCGAAGCGCGCCAAGCGGCCACGCGCGCCCAATGGTCGCTCACACCCGGCCAGCCCTTCACCCAGGCCGCGTGGGACGACGCCAAGACCCGCCTGCTGCGTGGCCTCACCGCCCAGCGCTACCCCATGGCCCGCTTGCAGGACAGCCGGGCCGACATAGCCCCCACACAACAACAGGCCCACCTCAGCTTGCAGGTGGACACCGGCGCGCCCGTGCGCCTGGGCGAGCTGCGGGTGGAAGGTGCTGAACGCTACCCGCCCGAGCAGGCCGCCGACCTGGCGCGGCTGGCCGGCCTGACACCCGGTGCCGACTACGACCTGGCCAAGCTTCAGGCCGCACAACAGCGCCTGACTGACAGCGGCTACTACAGTGCCGCCTTCGTGTTTGTGGACACCAGCGGCGACCCCAACGGCGCCCCTGTCGTGCTGCAACTGCGCGAAGCACAGCGGCAAAAGCTGGTGCTGGGCGTGGGCGCCAGCACCAACAGCGGCCCGCGCCTGAGCCTGGAACACACCCACCACCGCGTGCCAGGGCTGGACTGGCGCTCCACCGTCAAGCTGCGCGCCGAACGCGATACCCCGCTGGCCGAGGGCGAGCTGCGCTCACCGCGCGACGCCACCGGCTGGTACTGGACCGTGGGCGCGCTGGCCCAGCGCGAGCGCGACGCCGACCTCAGCATCACCAGCCAGCGCCTGCGCGCCGGCCGCGCCACCGACACCACCAGCCGCGACCGCAGCCTGTACTTGCAGTACGACCGCGCCCGCAGCGACAGCGAGGCCTTGCGCGCCGCTGGCCCGCTGGCGGCCGAATCGGCCATCAGTGCGAACTTCGCCTTCGCCCGCCGCCAGTACGACGCCCTCCCGGTGGCACGCCAGGGTCATGGCTACAGCGCCGAACTGGGCCTGGGCATGACGCTGGGCGACAGCCGCCGCCCTTACCTGCGCTCGCGCGCGCGCTGGCACGGCCTGTTCCCGCTCACCGAGCGGGCCACCGGTCAGCGGCTGGCGGTGCGGTTCGAAGGAGGCGCGGTGCTGGCCGCCGACGACGCGCGCATTCCCGCCACCCAACGTTTCCTGGCTGGCGGCGACGTGAGCGTGCGCGGTTACGACGTGCGTGGCATTGGTGTGCCCCAACCCGACGGCGGCGTGCTGCCCGGACGCTACCTCGGCGTGGCCAGCCTGGAATGGCAGCGCCCCCTGGGCAGCCCCGGCCAGCCCAGCGACTGGGAGCACACCGTGTTCATCGACGCCGGTGCCGTGGCCAACCGCCTGCCCGACCTGAAGCCCCGCTACGGTGTGGGCACCGGCGTGCGCTACAACAGCCCGGTGGGCCCCCTGCAGCTCGACCTGGCCTACGGCCTGGAGACCCGACGCTGGCGCATCCACCTGAGCGTGGGGGCCACGTTTTGAGCCGCCTGCGCACCACCTGGCGTGTGCTGCTCAGCGGCACCGGCTGGCTGTTGCACTGGTGGCCCGGCGCCCTGCTGGCCCTGGTGCTGGCGCTTGCGCTGGGCCTGATGGGTTGGGCCAACAGCGCGGGCTCCTTCCAGCAGGCGCTGCGCTGGGCCGAAAGCTGGGCCGACCAGCCCACCAGCGGTGTGGGGCAACTTCGTGTGCGGCTCGATGCCAACGCCGCCCCCAGCCGCCTCAGCGAAGGCGGACAGATCGCCCACCTCGCGTGGCACAAGGACGGCCTCAGCATCGAAGCCGAGGACGTGCGCTTTGAATGGGCACCACGCTGGTGGCTGGCGCTGCTGCATGGCGACGGCGTGCAAGTGCAGACCCTGCGTGTGGCGCAACTCACGGTGCGCGACCAGCGCCCCGCCACCCCCACCGAGCCGCTGCAGCAACTGACCCTGCCGCTGCCCATCTCGCTCCCGTTCGAGCTGAAGCGGCTCGACTACCAAGGCCCCACCCAGGTGACGCTGGACGCCTTGCGCGGCCACTACCGCTACGACCGCACCGATCGTCACCAGCTGCGCCTGGACGAACTCGCCCTGGCGCAAGGCCGCTACAGCGGCGATCTTCAGCTCGACGGCAAGGCCCCCATGGCCTTGAACGTGACGCTGAAAGGGCAGTTGCAACTGCCACGGTGGCGCCCACACCCGTTGCAGGCCGCTGCCACCCTGCAGGGCACATTGGCCGGACCACAAGCCCAGCTCCAACTGCGGGGCCACATCCGATCCGAGCACCCCTTGCCCAGCGGCCAGGCCACGCCCGAGGCCCAGGTGGAAGCCGAACTGCGGCCCTGGGCCTCGCAGCCGGTGCACCGGGCCAACCTGACCGTGGACCGGGTGGACCTGGCCGCCCTGTGGCCCGGCGCGCCCCGCACCGAACTGTCGGGCCGTGTGCAAGCCACGCCCACCGACAGCCAATGGACCGCCGAGGCCGACCTGAACAACCGCCTGGCCGGGCCCTGGGACCGCCAACGCCTGCCGCTGGAGCGGCTGCGCGCGCAGGTGCTGCAGACCGGTGAACGGCAATGGACCCTGACACAGCTCAGGGCCAGCGCTGGCCAAGGGCAGTTGCAGGGCCACGGCACCTTGTTGTGGGGCACCACGCCAGGCGACGTCCAGGCCAACGGACAACTGACCTGGGCCGGCCTCAACCCCGCCGCCCTGCTCAGCAGCCTGCCCGCCGGACCGCTCAACCTGTCGGCCGACGCCAGCAGCCACACCACACAAGGCAACCGCCTCACCCTCAACGCGCGCCCCGGCTCGGGCCTGGGCGCCGACCACCCGCTGGCCCTGCGCCTGGCCGAACTGCAAGGCCACTGGCAAGGCAGCCAATGGACGCTGGAGCGGCTGCGCGTGGAACTGCCGCAGGCACAGGTGTCGGCCCAAGGGCGGTGGGACCACACCCGGCAGCGGTTGGAGGGCCAAGGCAGCGTGACCGCGCCGGGCGCCAGCGCCACCTGGCGCGCCGACCTGGCCCCCGACACCGGCACCACCCACCTGGACCTGCAAGTGCCGCAAGCCGAACGCCTGCTGCCCTGGCTGCAACGTGTGTCGGCCGTGGTGTCGCCCGGCAGCCCCTGGCCCGCCGGCTGGTCAGCCCGCGACGCGGGCGCGCTGCAGATCGACTGGCAAGGTGGCTGGCAACAGGCCCGCCGGTGGTGGCAGGCCGGTGGCCCAAGCCGCCCCGCCGAAGCTCCCCTGGCCATGGCCCGCCGGCTGGCCAGCCAGCCCGCGCTGCCGCTGGCACTGCAACTGCGCCTGCCCACCATCAGCCAGGCCCAAGGCGGCCAGACCAGCACCGCGAGCGGCTGGCAGATCGCGCTGTCCGGCAGCAGCGGGCGCTGGCAACTCAGCCACCAGGGGCAGCTGAGCCACCAAGGCCACCACCTGCAACTGGACCAGGCCTGGACCCTCTCTCCCGACACCCGTGGCCCGCGCCTCGTGGTCGATCGCCTGCGGGCCGACGCTCGGCTGACTCAGGTGCCCGCCGCCTTGGCGCGCTGGCAACTCCAGCTGAACGAGCCGCTGGTGCTACGCTGGCTGGCCGAAGGCGCTGCGCTGGACGCCGGCAGCCTCAACCTGAACGCCCCCAGCCTGGGCACCACCCCACTGGCCCTGCGCTGGGACAACAGCCGCTGGCTCACCACGGGTGCCGAGGCCGGCCTGAGCACAGGTGGCAGCCTGAACGGCCTGCCGCTGCGCTGGCTGGACCAACTCGCCCGCAGCGACGAACGCCCGGACGGTCTGCTCGCCGAGGCCCACCTGCAAGGCGACATGGTGTTCGACGCGCGCTGGACGCTGCGCCTGCCCCTGGTCGGCACCGACGGTGCACAAGGCGAACTCAGCGTCGAACGCCGCAGCGGCGACCTCGCGCTCAAGGCCGACCCCAACTCCCCGGGCAGCGGCCCGCTCGCCGCCGGGGTGAGCCAGGCCCTGCTGGGCCTGCAGCTGAGCGGTGCCGACCTCAGTGCCCGCCTGTTGTGGGAGAGCCAGCGCGCCGGCCAGGTGGACGCGCGCGTGCGCACCCGCTGGGCGGGCGGCTGGGCACAACCCGCATGGCCTGCCGATGCCCCCCTGGCCGGCAGCCTCAAGGCCGCACTGCCTCAGGTCGGCCTGTGGTCGGTGCTGGCCCCACCCGGCTGGCGCATGAGCGGCAGCCTCCAGGCCGATGCCGAACTGGGTGGCAACCGCGCCAACCCGCAGTGGAGCGGCCAGTTGCGCGGCGACGGCCTGGCCCTGCGCTCCCTGGTGGAAGGCATCGAATTCGCGGGTGGCGAGTTGCGCGCCAGCCTGCACGGCGAGGAACTGCTGATCGAACGGCTGCAAATCGCCGGCCCCGGTGGGGCAGCCACCGGCGGCCAGTTGCGCGCCAGTGGCAGCGCGAGCTGGGCAGCGGTCACCACCACCGACGGCCGCCGCGTGCGCCAGCCCCTGTTGCAACTGCAGGCCCAGGCCGAACGCCTGCGCGTGTCGGTGCGTGCCGACCGACGCCTCACGGTGAGCGGCGACGTCCAGGCCCGCCTGCAAGGCAAAGACCTGCAACTGCGCGGCGGCCTGAGCGTGGACCAGGCCGCCTTCGTGCTGCCCGACGAACAAACCCCGCGCCTGGGCGACGACGTGGTGGTGCGTGGCCACGGCACCGCCACCGGGCAAACCAGCACCAGCAGCGGCGAGCGGGTGGTGCCCGACGTGCTGCTCAAGCTGCGCCTGGGCGACAACTTCCAGGTGCGAGGCCACGGGCTGGACAGCCGGCTGGCCGGCGACCTGGAGTTGCGCAGCACAGCCACCCAACCGGCGCCACGCCTGCTGGGCGAAGTGCGCACCGTGCGCGGCACCTACCGCGCCTACGGCCAACGGCTGGACATCGAACAGGGGGTGGTGCGCTTTGCCGGCCCCTACGACAACCCCTCACTGGACGTCTTGGCCATACGCCCCTTCACCAGCCAACGCGTGGGCGTGCAAATCCGTGGCACGGCCCAGGCACCACAGGTGCGCCTGTACTCAGACCCCGAGCTGCCCGACAGCGAAAAACTCGCCTGGCTGGTGCTGGGGCGCAGTGCCAGCGGTGGCGGCGCCGAAGCCGCCGTGCTGCAGCAGGCCGCCATCGCGCTGCTCAGTGGTGGCAGTGGCGCCAGCCCCCTGGACGGCCTGTTTGGCCTGGACGAGATTTCCGTGCGTGGCGCTGGGGAAACCACCACCAACGCCAGCGGCGAAACCGTCAGCGGTGCCACCGTCACCCTGGGCAAGCGCATATCCAACCGGCTCTACGTGGCCTACGAACGCAGCCTGGCCAGCACGCTGGGCACGCTGTCCTTGTTCTACGACGTGTCCAAACGCCTCACGCTGCGCGCTCGCACCGGCGAAGACAACGCCGTGGACCTGATTTTCACCTTGCCCTACGACTGAGGCGCTCAGGCGCTGACGTTCAAAGTGGTGCTGGCGGGGGCGGCGCCGCCCACCTGCAAATAGCGGTTGATGGAAGACACGCTTTCGGCCACCGAAGACGGGCCCGCCACGCCAGTGCGCGGTGTCGCGGGCTCAGGTGCACGCAATTCGGCGGGCACTTCGGCGGTGGCGGAGCGCCCCACCTGCGCCACCGAAGGGCTGGTGTCGCCCGAACGCCGTGCCTGGCTGGCCTCGTTCTGCGCCTGCCCCGACGCCTCGCGCAAACGGTCGGCCCGCTGGTTCAGCTGGTTGGCCTGGCTGCGCGCCTGGGCGCTCTCGGCCGCCAGACGCTGTGCACGCCCTTCGGCCTGCGCCGCTGCACGCTCGGCCTGTGCCCGCTGCGCCGGCACGTAGGCTCCCACGCTGGAGATGGCGGCCACCGCTTGGCTCCGTCAGGTGGGTGCGCTGTCGCCGCCGCCCGCGTTTTGCGCTGCGGCTGCCTGTGCGTACACGTTTTGCGCGGCCTGCGTGGCCGCCTGTGCGCGAGGCGAGGCCTCGCTTTGCGCCTCGGCTTGCGCTTGGGCTGCCCGTTCAGCCGATTCGGCACGCTCACGCGCTTCGGGGCTGATGGTCACCACAGCCGAGGGGCGCTGCACCGGCTCGGGTGCAGCCGGCGCAGCCTGCGCAGAAGACGCAGGCCGCTCTTGCGGTGGTGTGCTGGACGCCACCCGCCCGTAACTGCTGGCCACTGTGCTGATGGGGGTCATGTGCGCTCCCACGACACGCCGGAAAAGCCGGCGCTCTTGACATTCTTCACAATTTTAGGACGCCACCTCCGCCGGGACAAGGCCCGCTTCTTCGCCCGGTAGAATCCACGCGCCCTCCCTGTAGTTCAATGGATAGAACAAGTGCCTCCTAAGCGCTAGATACAGGTTCGATTCCTGTCGGGGGGACCAACAACACCCCTTCCAGACCGACCCAACGGAAGGCACGCGCCGCCCGACACAGTGCACAAAACGGCGTCGTCTTGCACCAATAGTATGATTGGGTCCTTATCCTGGGAGTCAGTCATGTCCACCGTGCGCAAGACCATCACCCTGACCGACCAGCAAGACAACTGGATCAAGGCCCAGATCCTGGCGGGGCACTACACCAACGACAGCGAGTACGTCCGTGACCTGATCCGTCGGGAGCAGGAACGTGCCGCACACATCGATGTGCTGCGTGCCGCCCTCATTGAAGGCGAGCAGAGTGGCGCGCCGCAGGCCTTCGACGTGCAAGCCTTCAAAGCCCGCATGTCGGCGCCACATGGCTGAATTCCAGCTCACCCCGGCGGCACTGCGCGATCTGGAAGACATCTGGCGTTACACGGCGAGGCAGTGGAGCGAGGCGCAAGCGGCTCGCTACCTGGATGTTCTCAATGCCGGCTTCGAAGCGCTTGCTATCGCGCCGCTGGTGGCACCGGCATGCGACCACGTTCGACCCGGTTATCGGCGCCAACGGATAGGAAACCACGTCGTGTACTTCAAGATCGGCGTGGACCGCGTCACAGTGGTTCGGGTCTTGCACGAGCGCATGGATGCGCCCCGGCACCTGTGACACGCAACAACACACCCCACCCCATGCACGAGGACAGCCAGCTCCTGATCCCGCCGTCCTTCATCGCGCTGTACCTGCCCGAAGGCCGCGTCAAGCCCACACTGCCACGCGACGAGATCGCGCAGCGCTACGAGCTGTGCGAGGACATGGCGCAGATGTTGACCGAAACGGCCTCCACCATGCTGGTGACGCTGGGCATCACCGAACACGATGTGCTGTCACGCTGCCGCCTGGGGCTGCTGGCCGAGCCGGCGGTGGTGTCGGCCAATGAAGCGGGCTGGGTGGTGTCGCGGCTGGCCGAGCTGATGAACTGGCCCAGCCCGCTGAACTGAATCAACGCGAACGCAGGGTGCGGCTGAGCAGGATGACCGGCAACAGGCCCACCAGCACCAGGGTGAGAGCGGGCAGCGAGGCTTCCCCCAGACGCTCGTCGCGCGCGAGCTGATAGGCCACCACCGCCAGGGTGTCGCTGTTGAAGGGACGCAGCACCAGGGTGGCGGGCAGCTCTTTCATCACGTCCACGAACACCAGCAGAGCGGCCGCCGCCACCGAGCGCCGCAGCAGTGGCCAGTGCACGCGCCCCATCAAAGCCGGACCGGTGGTGCCCAGCATGCGGGCGGAATCATCGAGGCTGGCTGGCACACGCGCGTAACCGCTTTGCACCGACTGCAAAGCCACCGCACAGAAACGCACCAGGTAGGCCCAGACGATGCCCAGGGCCGTGGCCGTGACCCAGGCACCCACGCCGCTGTCGGGCGCCAGCTGCTGAAGCCAGCCCACGGGCAGCAGCAGGCCCACCACCACCACCGCACCGGGCACGGCGTAGCCCAGGCTGGCGAGTTGCACCACCCCACGGGTGAGGCCGTCGGGTCGCACCCGCACGGCAAAAGCCAGCAGCAGGGCCAGGCCCACGGCCAGCGCGGCGGTCAGGCTGGCCAGGCGCACGCTGTTGAGGGCCCAGCCCACGAACGCTGTCCAGGGCAGTTCGTCCCAGCCGCCCAACAGTGGGCGCAGCATGAACAGCACCGGCAGCACAAAACCCGCCAGCACGGGCACGCCACACACCACCCATGCCAGCACCGCGCGGCGGCCACGCAGGCGCACCGGCTGGGCTTCGTCGCCGCCGCCTCTGGCGCCGCGTTGCACCGCAAACCGCAGCCGTTGCTGGGCGCGGCGCTCCAGCCACATCAGCAAGGCCACCAGCGCCAGCAACAGCGTGGCCAACTGGGCGGCGGCCATGGGCATGTCCATGGACAGCCAGGCCTTGTAGATGCCTGCGGTGAAGGTCTGGATGCCGAAGTAGCTGACCACGCCGTAGTCGGCCAGGGTTTCCATGAGTGCCAGGGCCACGCCTGCGGCCACGGCCGGGCGGGCCAGGGGCAGCGCCACCTCGCGCACACGGCGCGGCAGCGGTGCGCCCAGCAGGCGTGCGGCTTCCATCAGTTGGGCGGCCCGCTCCGACAGTGCGGTGCGCGCCAGCAGGTACACATAGGGGTAGAGCGAGAAGGTGAACACCCAGACCGCGCCGCCCAGGCTGCGCACCTCGGGCAACACCCGCCCACGCAGGCCCAAACCCTCGCGCAGCGCGTTTTGCAGCGGACCGGAGAACTGCAGGAAGTCGGTGTAGGCGTAGGCCACCACATAGGCCGGCATGGCCAGGGGCAGCAGCAGTGCCCATTCCATGAAACGGCGACCGGAAAAGTCGAACAGCGTCACCGCACTGGCCGTTCCCATGCCCACCAGCGCCACACCCAGGCCCACCATCACGCACAGGCCGATGGTGGTGGCGGTGTAGCCCGACAGCACGGTCTGCGCCATCTGCAACAGCACGTCTTGCGCGGCGGCATCGAAGCGCGCCCAGGAGGCCACGAGGGCCAGCACCGGCAGTGCCAGGAACAAAGTGAGCAGCAGCAGCGATGCGGTAGTGAGCCAGCGCGTCATGTTGGGTTTGTAACGCGCGACACCAGACCAGGGACTTGATCCGCATCAACGCAAATGAGAATTGTAGTTATCTACAATGCCGTCCATGTTCCTCTCGGTCTCCCAACTGCAGATTCGCTACGCCGGCGCGGCGCAAGCCGCCGTCGATGGCGTGACGCTGGGCCTGCGCGCGGGCGACATCGGCGTGCTCATCGGCCCCTCGGGCTGCGGCAAGACCACCCTGCTGCGCGCGGTGGCTGGCCTGGAGCGCGCCACCAGCGGGCAGATCAAGCTCGGTGGCGACGTGGTCAGCGCGCCGGGCGAACACATGCCGGCCGAAAAGCGCCGCATCGGCATGGTGTTCCAGGATTACGCCCTCTTCCCCCACCTCAACGTGGGCCGCAACGTGGCCTTTGGCCTGCAGCACCTGGGCCCCGCTGAGCGCCGTGTTCGCGTGGCCGAGGTGCTGGCCCTGGTGGGCCTGGACGGCCTGCAGGCGCGCTACCCGCACGAACTCTCGGGCGGCCAGCAGCAGCGCGTGGCCCTGGCCCGCGCGCTGGCCCCGCAACCGCGCCTGCTGCTGCTGGACGAACCTTTCTCCAACCTCGATGTGGACCTGCGCGAGCGCCTCGCCCACGAGGTGCGCGGCATCCTCAAAGCGGCCGGTGCCACGGCCTTGTTCGTGACCCACGACCAGCTCGAAGCCTTTGCCATCGGCGACGTGATTGGCGTCATGCACCAGGGCCACCTGCACCAGTGGGACGACGCCTACGCGCTCTACCACCGCCCGGCCACGCGGTTTGTGGCCGAGTTCATTGGCCACGGCGTGTTCACGCCGGCACGCATCAGCCAGCTCGGCGACGACGTGGTGGTGGACACGCCCATGGGCCCGCTGCTGGACGTGGCCGAATGCCCGCTGCCCAGCGCCTACGAGGCCGGGCTGTGCGACGTGCTGCTGCGTGCCGACGACATCGTGCACGACGACGACGCGCCGGTGAAGGCGCAGATCGTGCGCAAGGCCTTCCGGGGATCGGAGTTTTTGTACACCCTGCGCCTGGCCAGTGGCGAGACGGTGATGACCCACGTGCCCTCGCACCACAACCACGCCGTGGGCGAGTGGATAGGCATACGCGCCCAGGTGGACCACGTGGTGACCTTCGCGCGTGGCGCGGGGCCCAGTTCGCCCCCTGCCCCAGCGGCAACGGCGGCCGCAGAGGCCGCCGTCTGAGACCACGGCCGCCCCGGCGGGCGGTCTGGCTTCAATGCGCGTGACCGGTGTGGTCGTGGTCCTGCCCGCAGAAGGCATGCGATCGCGTCACATGCCAGTCCTTTTTGCTGCCGCCACCCAGGCTGCTGGTCTGGGCCATGCGATTGCGCAGGCTGGCGCCGGCCACCGCGGTGCTGCGCTGGAACACATAGTCGCCCCCGAGCACCGTGGCCGCCACCTCGACATCGAACATCAACAGGTTGATGTCGATGGACGTGATGTCCTGGTCGAAGATCACGAAGTCGGCGTACTTGCCCACCTCGATGGAGCCGATCTCTTTGTCCATGCCCAGCGCCTTGGCGCCGTTGATGGTGTAGGCGGCGATCATGGTGTCGCGGTCCACGCGCTCCTCCGCGTACAGCACTTCGCCGAAATACTGGTCGGGGATGGGATTGGTGCGCGTCACGCCCATGTAGATGGCGCGCAGCGGCGTGTTGAGCATGGGCTCGCCGGGCATGGAGTCCACCGGCCAGTCGCTGCCGCCCACAATGGTGGCACCGGCCGCCTTGAGGCTGCCGGCCGGGTACAGGTAGCGGTGGGCGTCGGCATCGATGAAGGGCTTGAGCGCGTCCAGCGTGTAGACGTCGGCGATGGCCCACAACATCTGCATGTTGGCCAGCACGTTGGCCGGCGCAAAACGCGGGATGTCGTCGGGGTGGATGATTTCCAGGTGCGAGATCTGGTGCGCAATCGCCTTGTTGCCGTTGGCCGCGCGCACCTTCTCGAACGCATCCAGGATGGCACGGGTGGTGAAGTTGCCGATGGAGTGCACGTTGACGCGGAAGCCCTCCTTGTCCAGTCGGGTCAGGTAGCGCTCCATCACGTCCTGCTCGAAATAGCGGCCGCCGTAATTGGTGGTGGGCTGGCCATTGCTGTCCAGGTAGGGGGTCAGCATGGCGGCGGTCTGGGTCGGGTACTCGATCACGCCGTCCGAAAACACCTTGACGCCGTCGGCACGCACCAGCTTGTGCTGCGCGAAACGCGCCCGCTGCTCCTTCAGGTGGGTGTACTGGGCCTCGTCGTCGGCCACGTCGGCCATCAGGTTGGCGCGCACACGCATCTTGAGCGTGCCGTCCTTCTCCAGCGCGTCGTACACGTCCATGGCGCGCTCCGACGCCCAGGCATCCTGCACCGAGGTCAGGCCCTTGGAACGCGCCAGGTCCAGCGCCTGGCGGCTTTTGGCCTTGTGCTGCTCGAGCGAAATCTCCGGGATGGCACTGCTCACCAGGCCCTGGGCCGCGTCCAGCAGCGAGCCCGTGGGCTGGCCCTGGCCGTCGCGCACGATCACGCCACCCACCGGGTCGGGCGTGGCCGCCGTCACGCCCACCATTTGCAAGGCCAGCGAATTGGCCCAGCCGGTGTGCCCGTCTATGCCCGCCACAAACAGGGGCCGCGTGGTGCTGACCTGGTCAAGGTCGGCACGCGTCATCACCAGGCCCGCCGGGTTCACGTTGACGGCCTCGAACCATTCGCCGGCAGCGCCCGGATCGGCCGCCAGGCAGGCCTGCAGGCGGGCCACGATCTCCGACGCCGTGAGCGATTCGCCGTCCATGCTGCACTGGCCCAGGCGGGTGGCGCCCAGCACCGGGTGGATGTGGGCGTCGATGAAGCCCGGCAACAGCGTCTTGCCCTTCAGATCGATCACCTCGGTCTGGCTGTCGATGTAGCGCGCCATGTCGGCGTCCGAGCCCACCGCGATGATCTTGTCGCCACGCACGGCCACCGCCTGCGCCACGGTGCGCTTGGCGTCCATGGTGACCACGTGACCGCCCTTGAACACCTTGGTGGCGGGCTCATCCCCACCGCCACCCAGACATGCGGCCAAAATAGCCACCGAAGCCGCGCCGGCCAGCCAGGCGCGTCCCACCCGATACCGTTTGAACATGTTGTCTCCGTTGTATGTGCCACAGAAATTGCAGTAAAAATTGCCAGTAATTACTGCTGTTTTCCATTATGACCACCGCCCCCAACACCGTTCCAGCCAATTTCCCGGCGCCAGGGGGTACCACTGCTGCGCCCCAGGAGGCCTCATCGGAAGGAATCAACCTGTTCCGGCGCCAGCCGCGCCAGGCGCGTTCGCGCGAGATGGCCGAGCGCATCCTGCGCGCGACGGTGGAGCACCTGGAAGCCGAAGGTGGCCACACCCTGACCACCAACCACATCGCCCGGCGCGCGGGGGTGGACATCGCCTCGCTGTACCGCTACTTCGGCAGCAAGGAAGCCATCCTGGTGGAACTGACGGAGCGCTGGATTGCGGGCATACAGGCGATCCACGAGCGGCACCGCGAGCGCATGCTCGCCGGCATGCCGCTGCTGGCCATGCTGCGGTCCATCACGGACGACGTGGAGCAGATGCCCGAAGGCCGCTGGGCCTACCGGGAACTGGCCCAGCTCATGGAAACCCTGCCGCCGTTGCAGGCGCTGGAAATCGAGCACTCGGCCTACATCGTCGATTTCTGGGCCCAGGCCCTGGCGCACCACGGCTCGCCGTGGCCAGCCCAGCGCCTGCAGGTGTTTGCACGGCTGTTCTACGTGCAGATCGACGCGGCCCTGCTGCTGGCCGCGCAGTTGCCGGCGGCGCAGGCCGCCGACATCCGACGCTGGCACGGCCGCGCCGTGGTGCAATTGCTGCGGCAGGCCTTGCCGCGCAAACGCACGGGCCTCAGTGGTGGGCGTGGCCGGCTGCGGCCGGCGCCACCACCTCCAGCAAGGCCGCCGGCTGCTTGAGGCCCCGGGTGTCGGTGCCGCTGGCGGGCACGGCCGTCCAGTCGTTGCGGCCCTGGGCGCAGAGCTGCTCGACCCGGAACCACAAAGGCCCGGGCGCGGCCGTCACCTTGAAACGCATCACGAACTCGTCGTAGTGGCGGTCGTCCAGCGGCCCGCCGCGCCAGACCACACGCTGCACCTCGCCGCCCTGTGGCGCTGTCTCGACGTCGAGCTGCCAGCCGGCCTTGGGGCCGGGCCGCACGCCGCTGACGCCCGCAGGCAGCAGCACCGCCAGCGAGACCGTGGGCGAACCCGCGCAGCCGTGGCCGACCTGAAAGCTGGCCCGGTGGTAGCTGCCCTGTTCGGCCGTGGGGTGCGACAGACTCACGTGGGCCAGGGACGAAGCGGGCACGAACGCCACCAGCGGCAGCCAGGCCAGAGCCGCTGCCGTTTTGCGATAGATGTGGCTCATCTCAGTGCTTGTGCTCGTGTTTGCCGTGGGCACCATGGTCCATGGCGGGCTTGTCGGCAGGCGCGCCCAGGGCGCGCACCGTGGCTTGCACGGTCTGGCTGCTGCGCGCCTTGTTGGCGTCTTCGAACACCAGGGTCAGCGGCACGGTCTCGCCGGCCTTCAGCGGCTGCTTCAGGTCCATCAGCATCACATGCAGGCCACCGGGCTTGAGCTCGGTGGTCTTGCCTGCGGCCAGTGCCAGCGCGGGCACGGCGCGCATGCGCATCACGTCCTTGTCCATGGCCATCTCGTGGACTTCGACCACGCCGGCCAGCGGCGAGCTGGCCGACACCAGCCGGGTGTCCTGCGGTGCCGTCAGGCGCATGAAGGCGCCCGAGGCCTTTTGCTGCGCCACGGTGCCGCGCACCCAGGCGTCCTCGATCTTGACCTCGGCCTGCGCCCAGGCATTGCCCACCATACCGACGTTCAGGGCGAACACGGTCGCCACCAGCCATTGCTTCTTGTGCATGAAAAAACTCCAGATAAAAACACACCGGCCAACCCGTCCGGGCGGCCATCAAACCCAAAGGCGTGTCACTGGAGAGGCGGAGCGCGGCTTTGCGCGGGGGCCCAGGCGCGGGCCAGCACGGCAGAGGCAAAACCCTGCAAGGGATGGGCATGCGCCAGCTCGGCCGCCACCCACACGGTGGGCACGGGCGGCAGGCCACCGGCGGCGTGGCCGGTGCACCAGGTGCAACCGCCCGACGCCGTGTTGCCGGAGGTCGAGCCGCCATCGCTGGCATCGAGCTGGACCCAGGCCATGCCGCTGACCGAGCAGATCTGCACCCAGCCGGCGCGCTCGCTGCCCGCCACCACGGCCTGCGTGACGGCCGGCGCGAACGTGCCCAGCACCATGGCCAGCAAAGCCAGCCAGGCGCTCAGTCGGCGGTGAAACAGCGGCAAACCCATGGCCCGAGTTTAACGACCCGCATGCGCCCACCCCGGCAGTGACCAGAAGTCAAAACTGAATTGACCACCGGCTCATCCCTGAATCGTGGGCTGCGGGTTTCCCGATAGGCGCAGACCGGCCTGCGTTGGATACACTGAATCGGCTGAAGCAACCACGCCAGACCGAGACAAAGAGACCGACATGACACCCGCCGAACAAGCCCTGCTCGACGCCGCCCTCGAATACCACCGCAGCCCTTCCAAGGGCAAGATCGCGGTCACACCGACCAAGCCCCTGTCCAACCAGCGCGACCTGTCGCTGGCCTACTCGCCCGGTGTGGCCTACCCCTGCCTGGCCATCGAGGCCGACCCGACCCTGGCCTCGGAATACACCTCGCGCGGCAACCTGGTGGGCGTGATCACC
>CAYUAH010000042.1:0-17102 GCA_964442375.1 uncultured Hydrogenophaga sp.
TGAAGTGGGTGGTCATCATGATCATCCGGGCGACCCAGAAGAAGATGATGTCGTAACCCGTGACCAGGGTGGTGCTGGGCAGGTAGAGGTTGTAGTCGTCGGTGGCGGCGTCGGTTTGCTTCGGCCAGCCCATCGTCGAAAACGGGACCAGTGCCGACGAGTACCAGGTGTCGAGCACATCGGGGTCGCGCGTGAGCGCCTTGCCCGCGCCGGCTTGGGCCTGGGCTTCTTCCAGGTTGCGCGCCACATAGACCTGGCCCTGCTCGTCGTACCAGGCCGGGATCTGGTGGCCCCACCAGAGCTGGCGGCTGATGCACCAGTCCTGGATGTTGTTCATCCACTGGTTGTAGGTGTTGATCCAGTTCTCGGGCACGAACTTGACCTGGCCCGATGCCACGGCGGCTATGGCCTTGTCGGCAATCGATGTGCCGCTGGTGTTGTGCTCGTTGCCTGTGGACTGCATGGCGACGAACCACTGGTCGGTCAGCATGGGCTCGATCACCTGGCCCGTGCGGGCGCAGCGCGGCACCATGAGCTTGTGCTTCTTGGTCTCCACCAGCAGGCCGGCGGCTTCCAGGTCGGCCACCACGGCCTTGCGGGCCACAAAGCGGTCCAGCCCACGGTACTTTTCAGGAGCGTTGTCGTTGATGGTGGCGTTGAGTGCCAGCACGCCGATGATGGGCAGCTGGTGGCGTTGACCGACCGCGTAGTCGTTGGCGTCGTGCGCCGGCGTGACCTTCACGACGCCGGTGCCGAAGGCGCGGTCCACGTAGGCGTCGGCAATCACCGGGATTTCGCGGTCGCACAGCGGCAGCTTGACGTACTGGCCGATCAGGTGCGCGTAGCGCTCGTCTTCCGGGTGCACCATCACGGCCACGTCGCCCAGCAGGGTTTCGGGGCGGGTCGTGGCGACGGTGAGGTGGCCGGCACCGTTCACCAGCGGGTAGGCGATGTGCCAGAGGAAGCCGTCTTCCTCCTCGCTTTCCACTTCCAGGTCGGACACGGCCGACATCAGCACCGGGTCCCAGTTGACCAGGCGCTTGCCGCGGTAGATCAGGCCCTGCTGGTAAAGCTTGACGAAGGTGTCGGTCACCACGGTGGACAGCTTGTCGTCCATGGTGAAGTACTCGCGGCTCCAGTCCACGCTGTCGCCCATGCGGCGCATCTGGGTGGTGATGGTGTTGCCGCTCTTTTCCTTCCACTCCCACACCTTGGCGGTGAAGGCCTCGCGCCCCAGGTCGTGGCGGCTCACACCTTGTTCCTGCAACTGGCGCTCCACCACGATCTGCGTGGCGATGCCGGCGTGGTCGGTGCCCGGCACCCAGGCGGTGTTGAAGCCCATCATGCGGTGGTAGCGGGTCAGGCTGTCCATGATGGTCTGGTTGAAGGCGTGGCCCATGTGCAGCGTGCCGGTCACGTTGGGCGGCGGCAGCTGGATGCAGAAGGACGGCGCCTGCGCGCTGGGCTGGCCCGTGCCGCGCACACCCGCCACGCCGTAGCCGCGCTTCTCCCATTCGGGGCCCCAGTGCGCTTCCAGGGCGGCGGGCTCAAAAGACTTGGACAGGCTGTTGAGGCCGGGCTGTTGCGGGGTGGTGTCGGTGGTCATGGGGAAAAGCAAAAACGGCAAGCCTGCAGCTTGCCGTTGTTCAAGGGTGGCAAATGGACTCGATTTTACCGGGCGGGCGGGGGCAGCTCGCCCGGCAGGTCGCGGGCCAGCGCCAGGCACTGCGTCAGCAACTGCGCGTCACCGATCTGGTTGGCCAGGGTGAGGATGAGGCGGGCATTGAGCAGCTCGGATTGTTCGCGCGTGAGGCCCACATGGGCGTCCAGCAACTGTTCGTAGAAGCCATCGGCGTCCTGGAAGTGGGCGGTGGTCTTGAAGCTGGGGGTCATGGGCGTTCTCACAGAAAGGTGGGCACCGCCAGGGCGTTTTCGATGGCGTGCACCAGGCGGGCATCTACCGCCTCGCCGGTGGCGGCCAGGTAGCTGTCGGGCCGCACCAGGGCCCAGGCGTGGCCAAACACATGGCAGGCGGCTTGCAGGTGGCCCACGCCACGCGGGTTGAGGTCGCGCACGTGTTCCACCGCCTGCGGCGTGGCCTCGGCGTCGAGCACCTGCACACAGCGCAACGGCGCGCAACACGACAGCAGGGCCAGGCGTTCGCAGGCGGCGGGCGACAGGTCGCCAAAAGCCAGCAGCAGCAGGTGGCCATCGGCCCAGCGCAGCAGTTCGTGGAGACTGCCTGGTGTGCGGCCGTCGGCCCAGCAAAAGGGTGCGTTCGGCACCGATTCGCCCGCATGGGGCGCGCCCTTGGCGCACACCGGCGAGCGCGTGTAGGTGTTGGCCACGGCCATGCGCCCGGTGTTGATCAGCGCCCGCGCAAAGGGCTGCTGGCGTGCCAGTGTGATGGCGGCATGGCGGAACAGGCGCTCGGTGGCACTGCCCGGCCGCAGAAAACGGTTGGTGCGGCGGCTCACGCGGACGTTGTCGGTGGCGGCCTGGTGGCGCTCGGCGTGGTAGCTGTCCAGCAGTTTGGGCGCGGCCTGGCCACGCAGCACGGCGGCCAGTTTCCAGGCCAGGTTGTCGGCGTCGGCGATGCCGGTGTTGCCGCCGCGTGCACCAAAGGGGCTGACGACCTTGGCCGCATCGCCCATGAAGAACACGCGCCCGGCCCGCATCTGGTTCACACATTCGTTGCGGTAGGCGTAGGGGCCCACCCAAACGATGTCCACCGGCACGTCGGCGCCAAACTGGCGCGCCAGGCGCTCGCGCACCACGGTCTCGCGGCTGATCTCGGAGGGGTCGCTGTCGGGCGGCATCTGGTAGTCGATGCGCCAGACGCCGTCGCCCATCAGGTGTTGCCACACGGCACGGTTGTCGTTGAAGGGCGCCTCAATCCAGGTGTGGCGCTCGGCCGGCGGCTGGGTCGGGAAACGCACATCGGCGATGCACCAGCGGTCGTCGCCCCGGGCGCCGCTGAAGGGCACCTGCAGCCACTGACGCAACGGGCTGTGGGCGCCGCTGGCGTCGATCACGTGTTCGGCCGCTATGCGGTAGGTGCCGGCAGGCGTTTCCACGGTCAGCGTCGCCACCTCGGCGTTCTGCTCGAAGCCCACCAGGCGGTTGCGCCAGCGCAGGTCCACACCGCCGAGTTCGGCGATGCGCTCGACCAGGAAGCCCTCGATGTAGAACTGCTGCAGGTTGACGAAAGGCGGCTGCTGCGAGAGGTTGAAGCTCTGCTGCTGGCGCAGGTCGAAGTGGTAGACCTCGTCGTGGCCGGCAAAGGTGCGCCCCACACTCCACTGAACGCCCTTGGCGGCGATGCGCTCATAAACACCCAGCCGTTCAAAAATCTCCAGCGACTTCTGGGTGTAGCAAATGCCTCGCGAGGCCGCCCCCTTGACACCCACGGTGTTGTCTTCGTCGATCAGCACGGCAGGCTGGCCCAGTTGTGCCAGACAGGCCGCCAGGGTCAGGCCACACAGGCCGCCACCCACGATGACGATGGGGTGGCGCACGGTGCCGGGCGCCACCAGCTCCGGCGGCGGCACAAAGGGGTATTCGGGCAGGGTGTAGCCACCGCCCTCGGTGAACCCGTGGCCGTTGGTGTGGGCCGCAGTGGTGTGAGGGGAGGGTTGCGTGTTCATGGCGTGCTGGGCGACCAGGGGCGCTTCATCGTAGCGGATGGGCAGCGTGTGACGAGGCGTTTGTGGCGTTGGGAATCGTTATCAATGGCTGGCGATGAATAGCTGAACTCAATCCCAGGGATTGATCCGAACAACTGGACCTTCGGCGTCAGAGCGGCTAAGGTTTCTTGGTCCGATGGGTGCGGCACGCGGTGCCTGGCCCGGCGGCGATTCAACCCAACACAGGAGATGAACATGGCAGCACTCAAGGGTTCCAAGACGGAGCAGTGCCTGAAGGACGCGTTTGCGGGCGAATCCCAGGCCAACCGCCGTTATCTGTATTTCGCGAACAAGGCCGACGTGGAAGGCCAGAACGATGTGGCGGCGCTGTTCCGCTCCACAGCCGAAGGCGAGACGGGGCACGCCCATGGTCACCTGGAGTTTCTGGAGCAGTCGGGCGACCCGGCCACCGGCCTGCCCATTGGCTCCACCCGCCAGAACCTGGCCTCGGCCGTGGCCGGTGAAACCCACGAGTACACCGACATGTACCCCGGCATGGCCAAGACCGCACGCGAGGAAGGCTTTGACGAAGTGGCCGACTGGTTCGAGACCTTGGCCAAGGCCGAACGCTCACACGCCAACCGCTACCAGAAAGCCCTGAACGAGCTGGTGGATTGAGCCTGGCGTCCCGGTGCGCCGTGCGCGTGCCGGGACGCTGGTTGTTGCTGCAAGCGCTCCCAGAGTGCTTGCAAGAACAACGAGACAAGAGGTGACCTATGGCCCGAGAAGGCAACCTGGAAGCGCCCACCCGGCATGCACTGGATTGGAAGAACCCGGATTTCTACGACGAAGAAAAATGTTTCGTCGAGCTGGAGCGCATCTTCGACATCTGCCACGGTTGCCGCCGTTGTGTGAGCCTGTGTGGCTCCTTCCCCACCCTGTTCGACCTGGTGGACGACAGCCCGACCATGGAGGTCGATGGGGTCAAGAAGGAAGACTACTGGAAGGTGGTGGACCAGTGCTACATGTGCGACCTGTGCTACATGACCAAGTGCCCGTACACACCGCCGCACGAGTGGAACCTCGACTTCCCGCACACCATGCTGCGCGCCAAGGCCATCAAGTTCAAGAAGGGTGAGGTCAAGGCGTCTGAAAAATTCCTGGCATCCACCGACGTGCATGGTTCTTTCGCCGGCATTCCCATCGTGGTGCAGGTGGCCAACGCGGTCAACAAAACCAAGCTCGCGCGCGGCGTGATGGAGAACCTGCTGGGCGTGGACAAAAATGCCTGGTTGCCTGAGCTGGCCACCCGCAAATTCCGCTCCGGCGCGCCCGAGGCCCGCAGCACCGAGGTCAAGGACGGCGAAAAAACCCCGGGCAAGGTGGCCATCTTTGCCACCTGCTACGTCAACTACAACGAGCCCGGCATCGGTCACGACCTGCTCAAGATACTGGACCACAACAACATCCCCTACGTGCTGGTGGAGAAGGAAAAATGCTGCGGCATGCCCAAGCTGGAGCTGGGCGACCTGGCATCGGTGGAGCAGAGCAAGAACGCCAACATCCCGGTGCTGGCCAAGTACGCCAAGGACGGGTTTGCCATCCTCAGCGCCGTGCCCAGCTGCACCCTGATGTTCAAACAGGAAATCCCGCTGATGTTCCCCGACGAGGCCGATGTCCAGCTCGTCAAGGACGCCATGTGGGACCCGTTCGAGTACCTCAGCGCCCGCAAGCGCGACGGCCTGCTCAAGACCGAATTTCCGCAGCCCTTGGGCAAGATCAGTTACCAGATTCCCTGTCATGGCCGCGTGCAGAACATCGGCCGCAAGACCGAGGAGGTGCTCAAGTGGATTCCGGGCACCGAGCTCAACACCATCGAGCGCTGCTCCGGCCACGCCGGTACCTTCGGCGTGAAAAAGGCCTACCACCAGCAGGCCATGAAAATCGGCAAGCCGGTGTTCAAGGCCATGGCCACCATGAAGGACGGCAGCCAGCCCGACTTCATCAGCTCCGACTGCCCGCTGGGCGGCCACCACATCGCCCAGGGATTCGAAGTCAACGGCCTGGGCGCACCCGAGTTGAACCACCCGCTCACCCTGGTGCGCAAGGCCTACGCGTTGAAATGAGCCCAACATGCAACTGACCGGCAAGATCACCCCCGAGAGCCTCATGACCCTGGAGGCCTACACCAAGTGGCGCAAGGTCCACAAGCCCGAGGTCATGGCCCACCGCAAGCTGCGCAGCGTGATGCTGGGCGAGCACATCCACCTGCAATTCGAGAGCGAAACCACCATCCGCTACCAGATACAGGAGATGCTGCGCATCGAAAAAATCTTCGAGGAAGAGGGCATTCAGGGCGAGATCGAGGCCTATGCCCCGCTGGTGCCCGACGGCAGCAACTGGAAGGCCACCATGCTGATCGAGTACCCCGACATCCACGAGCGCAAGCGCGAGCTGGCCAAGCTCATTGGTGTGGAAGACCGGCTGTTTGTCGAGGTCGAAGGTGATGAGCGCGTCTACGCCATCGCCGACGAGGACCTGGACCGCGAGACCGAAGAAAAAACCTCGGCCGTGCACTTTGTGCGCTTCGAGTTCACGCCCGCCATGCGCGCGGCGGTGCAGGCCGGCGCGGCCGTCAAACTGGGCTGCGACCACACCCACTACCCCTCGCACCTGCTCATCCCGGCCGAGACCCTGGCCAGCCTCGCCGGCGACCTGAAATAGGCCCCCGTCTTCGGGATAATCCAGGGCTTCCCGAGGGAAGCCCATTTTTTTGCCCCACCCATGCTGTTCCTGATTTCCCCCGCCAAGGCGCTCGACTACGAGACCCCGCCCACCACCGCCACCCACACCCAGCCGCTGTTTGTGCCGCAGGCCAGCGAGCTGATCGCCGTGCTGCGCGAGAAGTCGCCGCAACAAATTGCCGAGCTGATGGACCTGAGCGATGCGCTCTCGGGCCTGAACGTGGCGCGCTACCAGGCCTGGCGCCCCAAGTTCAGCACCAGGAACGCCAAGCAGGCGGTGCTGGCCTTTGACGGCGACGTGTACGGTGGCCTGGACGCCAAGACCCTGAACGAAGACGACCTGAGTTGGGCGCAACAGCACCTGTGCATCCTGAGCGGCCTGTACGGCGTGCTGCGCCCGCTGGACCTGATGCAGCCCTACCGGCTGGAAATGGGCACCCGCCTGGCCACGGCCAAGGGCAAAAACCTCTACCAGTTCTGGGGCAGCCAGGTGGCCGAGTTCCTCAACCAGCGCGCCGCTGCCGATGCGACGCCGCTGGTCGTCAACCTGGCCAGCGAGGAATACTTCAAGGTGGTGGACCGCAAGGCGCTCAAGCCGCGCGTGGTCACCTGCGTGTTCGAGGAGCGCAAGAACGACCGCTACAAGGTCATCAGCTTCATGGCCAAACGCGCGCGTGGCCTGATGGTGCGCCATGCGGTGCTGCAACGGGCGGTGTCCGTCGAGCAGCTCAAGACCTTTGATGCCGAGGGATACCGGTATATTGCCGAGCTGTCGGAGCCCGATCGCCTGGTGTTCCGCCGCGACCAGGGGCGCTGACCCCGTTGTTTTTGGAGCCCACCATGAGCCAAGTGGCCACCCCCGAACTGCAGCAATGGATCGTCGAGCAGGCCCGCGCCGGCTGCAAGCCCGAGGCCGTGCTCAGCGCCATGACCCAGGCCGGCTGGACGGAAGACGTGGCCATTGCCGCCATGGAGGCCACGCTGGGCGAACACCTGGCCGGTTTGCCCAAGGTGGCCGCACCGCAGGCGCCTGCGCGCGCCAAACGCCTGCCCGAACCGCAGTTGGCCGGCCACCCGCGCCAGGTCGATGCCGGCGACCGTGTGGTCGATGTGCTCGTCAACATGTTGTCGCCGCGCGTGGTGGTGTTCGGCAATCTCCTGTCAGCCGACGAATGCGAGGCCTTGATCGCCGACGCCGAGCCGCGCCTCAAGCGTTCGCTCACGGTGGAGACCCAGACCGGGGGCGAGGCCCTCAACGAAGCACGCACCAGCGACGGCATGTTTTTCCGCCGCGGCGAGACGCCGGTGGTCGAGCGCATCGAAGCACGCATCGCCAAGCTGCTGAACTGGCCGCTGGAATACGGCGAAGGCCTGCAGGTGCTGCACTACCGCCCCGGCG
This sequence comes from uncultured Hydrogenophaga sp., assembly GCA_964442375.1. GTDB lineage: Bacteria > Pseudomonadota > Gammaproteobacteria > Burkholderiales > Burkholderiaceae_C > Hydrogenophaga. The sequence goes on from CAYUAH010000042.1 coordinate 7,770, forward strand.
CCGAGTACAAGCCCCACTACGACTACTTCAACCCCGATGAACCCGGCACCCCCAAGATCCTGCAGCGCGGCGGGCAGCGCGTAGGCACCCTGGTGATGTACCTCAACGAGCCGGCCCAGGGCGGTGGCACCACCTTTCCCGACGTTGGCCTGGAAGTGGCGCCGCAGCGTGGCAACGCGGTGTTTTTTGCCTACGACCGGCCCCATCCATCCACCAAGACCCTGCACGGCGGCGCGCCGGTGATCGCGGGTGAAAAATGGGTGGCCACCAAGTGGCTGCGGGAGCGCGAATTCCGTTGAACGGCGTGGCGCTTTCGGGTATGTTTCACGTTTAATAACAATTGGCAGGGAGAGCACATGAACACCACCGCATCCGCCGTGGGGCAGCACATCGCGGCCGCGCAACTGCACGCGGCCGGCCCGTCGTTCGAGATCCGCTCCGTCGGCGCATCGCACTACCTGCTGCTGCCTGGCCCCGACCTCATCAACAGCCACCTGCGCAAGGGCCTGCCCTGGGAGCCCACCACCCAGGTGGTGGCGCAACTCATGCTGCTGGGCGTCACCGAACCTGTGGTGGTGGATGTGGGTGCCAACCTGGGCGCCTTTGCCGTGCCCATGGGCCTGTGGCTCAAACCCCGGCAGGGCCGGCTGATCGCGTTCGAGCCGCAGCGGCTGGTGTACTACCAGCTCTGCGCCAACCTGTTCCTCAACATGCTGCCACACTGCGTGGCCCACCTGTTGGCGGTGGGCGCAGGTGCGGGTGATGTCGATGTGCCCCAGCTCGACCTGGCCACCGACCGCAACCTGGGCGCCTTGTCGCTGGACCCCGCCATCCGCGCCATGCAGGGGGTGGCCAGCCACCAGAACCGTGCCAGCGAGCGCGTCGCCATGGTCGGCCTGGACGGCATGGACCTGCCGAACGGCCATTTGCTCAAGATCGACGTGGAAGGCCTGGAGCTGGAGGTGCTGAGCGGCGCCGCCGCCTGGCTGGAGCGTTCGGGCTGGCCGCCCGTGCTGTTCGAGGTCTGGGGCGACTACATGCCTGGTTACGCGGCCAAGCGCCAGCAGCTCATGGACTGCCTGCAGCAGCGCCTGGGCTACGAGATCTTCATGCTGGGCGAGCTGGGCGTGGCCCAACACCCCGACAATCTGCGTTTTCGCCTGGCCATCGATGCCCAGAACCGACTCCAATTCACGCCCCTGAAAGGGCAGAAACCATGAACCCCGACCTGTCGCCGCTGGGCAAGCCCAGCGCCTATATCGACCAGTACGACGCTTCGCTGCTGTTCCCGCTGCCGCGCCTGACCAAACGTGCCGAGATCGGCCTGCCCGGGGCCATCCCCTTCCTGGGTGCCGACCTCTGGACCGCGTTCGAGTTGAGCTGGCTCAACCTGCGGGGCAAACCCCAAGTTGCGCTGGCGCACTTCACCATCCCCTGCGAAACGCCCCACATCATCGAGAGCAAATCCTTCAAGCTCTACCTCAACAGCTTCAACAACAGCCGCTTTGCCGACGCCGGCGATGTGCTGGCCCGCCTGCGCGCCGACATCGGCGAGGCCGTCTGGCGCGGCAGCGAGACTCCCGGCAGCGTGGGCGTGAAACTGCTCTCGCCCGAGCAGTTCGACCGCGAAACCGTGCACGAACTCGATGGCCTGAGCCTGGACCGGCTGGACATCGAATGTTCCCAGTACACACCCGCCCCCGAACTGTTGCGCGCCGACACCAGCCAGGCGCCCGTGGAGGAGGTGCTGATCTCCAACCTGCTCAAGAGCAACTGCCTGGTGACCGGCCAGCCCGACTGGGGCAGCGTGCGCATCGCCTACAGCGGCCACCCGATCGACCAGGAAGGCCTGCTGCAGTACCTGGTGAGTTTCCGCAACCACAACGAATTCCACGAGCAGTGTGTGGAGCGCATCTACATGGACATCTGGACGCGCTGCCAACCCACCAAGCTCACCGTGTACGCCCGCTACACCCGCCGGGGCGGGCTGGACATCAACCCCCTGCGCACCAGCCACCCGCAGCCGCTGCCGGCCAACGTCAGAACGGCACGGCAGTAGCCACTCAAAGTCGGAAGATCTGCACCGAGCGCGTCAGGCTCTCGGTGCCACCGCTGAGCACGTCGGCCGAGGCGGCCGACTCCTCCACCAGCGCCGCGTTCTGCTGGGTCACGGTGTCGAGCTGGGTGATGGCCTCGTTCACCTGCGAGATGCCGATGGCCTGCTCCTGCGTGGCGTGGCTGATCTGGTTGACCAGCGCGCTGACCTTCTCCACCTCGGCCACCACCTGATCGATGGTGCCGCCGGCGGCGTCCATCTGGCGCGCGCCGTGGGTCACCAGCTCGGCCGATTGGCCGATGAGTTCGCGGATTTCCTTGGCCGCCGTCGCACTGCGCTGCGCCAGCGCGCGCACTTCGGCCGCGACCACCGCGAAGCCCCGGCCTTGTTCGCCCGCGCGGGCGGCTTCCACCGCAGCGTTGAGCGCCAGGATGTTGGTCTGGAAGGCAATGCTTTCGATCACCTGGATGATCTCGGTCACCTTGCGCGATGACTGCTCGATCTCGTGCATCGAACCCCGCACCGCTGTGATGGCCTGCTGGCCGTTGCCGGCCACGTCGGTGCTGCGCTGGGTCTGGTGGGCCACCTGGTTGGCGGTGTCGGCGGTCTGTTTCACCGTGCTGGACAGCTCCTCCATCGATGCGGCCGTTTCCTCCAGGCTGCTGGCCTGCGCCTCGGTGCGGGCCGACAGGTCCATGGCACCGGCCGCGATCTCGCGCGCCGATTGGCTGAAGCCGTCGATCTCGCTGCGCACGTCGCCTATGACCGCACGCAGGTTGATCTGCACCTGCAGCAGCTTGCGGATCAGCGCCCCCATGGGGTCGGGGTACTGGCCGTGCACCGAGGTGGTCAGGTTGCAACTGGCGATGTCGGCGGCAAAGCGGTCGGCCTCGGCCAGCGCGCTCACGTAATGCTGGTGGAACCAGAACAGCAGCCCGGCCGCGCCCGCGCCCATGGCACCCAGGCGCAGCACCAGGGCCATGGCGCCGCTCTGGCCCAGCAGCTCGGGCAGGAAGGACAGCAGCACCAGGCCCACCAGCCCGGCGCCCAGCCGAGCGGTGGAGCTGATGTGCCCCAGGCTGCGCAGCGCACCGCGCCAGCCCAGCGGGTGCACGTGGCCGCCCTTGACGGTGAAGGTGTGGCGGCCGCTCTGGCGCTCGGCGGCGATCTGGGCGTACAAGCCTTCGGCCGCGCGCACCTGCTCGCGCGAGGGCACCTTGCGCACCGACAGGTAGCCCACCGGCTTGCCGTTTTCCATGATGGGCGTGACGTTGGCCTCCACCCAGTAGTGGTCGCCGTTCTTGCGCCGGTTTTTCACGATGCCGGTCCAGGGCCGGCCCCGGCCAATGGTCTGCCAGAGGTCCTTGAAGGCCTCGGGCGGCATGTCGGGGTGGCGGATCAGGTTGTGGTTCTCACCGATCAGTTCTTCGTGCGTGTAGCCGCTCACCTCCACAAAGGCCCGGTTGCAGTGGGTGATGAAACCCTTGGTGTCGGTGGACGACACCAGCATGGTGTGGGCGGGGTAGAGGTATTCCTGTTGGGAGACGGGCAGGTTGTTTCTCATGGTGGCCGGGTCCGATATTTGACGGTGATTGTCATTCATTCGGCGGTGGCCCAACAGCCCCCGCTCTCCACCCTCACCCTGCGGCCAGACCCTGCAGCAGGTTCACCGCGTTCACCCCCACTTCGGCCACCGCGTAGCCGCCCTCGAACGTGAGCACCGTGGGCAGGCCCAGTGCCGCGATGTCGGCGCCCACCTGCAGGTAGTCGCCGCTGCGCAGGTGAAAGCCCGAGATCGGATCGCCCTCGAAGGTGTCCAGCCCGGCGGCCAGCACCAGGGCCTGGGCACCGAAGCCACGCACCGCGTCCAGCGCGGTGTGCAGGGTCGCACGCCAGGTGGGCCAGTCGGTGCCGCGCGGCAGCGGCAGGTTGAGGTTGAAGCCCAGCCCCGCGCCGACGCCACGCTCGTCGGCGTGGCCCAGGTAGAAGGGGTACTCGGTGCGTGGGTCGCCGTGGACGGAGACGGTCAGCACATCGGCGCGTTCGTAAAAGATGGTCTGCGTGCCGTTGCCATGGTGGTAGTCCACGTCGAGCACGGCCACGCGCTCGAAGCCACCATCGCGCAGCGCCTGTGCGGCCAGGGCGGCGTTGTTGAGGAAGCAGTAGCCACCGAAGAAGTCCGGCCCGGCGTGGTGGCCGGGCGGGCGGGTCAGCGCAAACGCGCAGCGTTCGCCGGCCAGCACGGCGTCGGCTGCGGCCAGCGCACAGGCCGCGCCCATGTGCGCAGCGTCCCAGGTGCCGGCCATCAGCGGCGTGCCGGCATCGAAGGAGTACAGGCCCATGCGGGCAGAGAAGTTGTCGGGCTCCACGTCGGCGCGGAAGCCGCGCACCGGCCACACCGAGGGCAGGGCGTCGAGGGCGGCATTGGCCGGGTCCAGCGCCACCCACTGGTCCCAGGCGCTGGCCAGGAAGCCGAGGTAGCGGGGGCTGTGAACGCGTTCCAGCCGGCTTCGATCTGCCGGCGCTGAGGGCGTGAGCAGCTCGCCCATCGGACGGCGTTGCAGCTCGTTCAGCACGTGGTCCAGGCGGTCGGGCACCTCATGGCAAGGCACCAGGCGGCCACGGTACATCTCCTGGCGGCCCGCGTGTTGGGCGTGGAGTGGGTTGTGGAGAATTTTCATGGACCCGATTGTCGGTCCAGGCAGATCAACCCAGGTCGGCAAAGCGCTGCAGCGGCGCCAGCGGTGTGAAGTCGCCCGCGCGTTTCTCTTTCATCGCGGTGATGGACTCGCGCACGTGGGCGTTGCTCCAGATCGCGCCTTGCAGCCAGCCCATCTGGCGCAGGCTGTCTTCCACCGCGTGGTCGCGCGCGTAGTGCAGCGCCTGTTTGGTGCCCCAGATGGCCACCGGCGGCTTGGCGGCAATCTCGCGCGCGCACTGAAGAGCCGCCGCGACGGTGGCTTCGTGGCTGTCGAACACGGCATTGACCAGGCCCAGCTCGCGCGCTTGTTGGGCGCCCAGGCGGCGCCCGGTGTAGGCCAGCTCTTTCACCAGGGCCATGGGCAGCAGCTTGGGCAAACGCTGCAGCGTGCCCACGTCGGCCACCATGCCGATGTTGATCTCCTGGATGCAGAAAAAGGCGTCCGCCGCCGCGTAGCGCACGCAGCAGGCGGTGACCATGTCCACCGCACCACCAATACAGCCGCCTTGGAGCGCCACGATGACGGGCACGCGCAGGTTCTCCAGCTGGGTGAAGGTGGCCTGCATGTCGGTGAGCAGGTCGAAGATGGCGGCGCGGCCCTCGGGACTCTGGTCGTCCATTTGAATAGCGCCGGCAAACGTCTCCAGCGACATGCCGGCGCTGAAGTGCTTGCCGGTGCTGCTGATGACCAGGGCGCGTGCCGTGCCGGCGCGGTGCAGGTGGGTCAGCACCTCGCCCAGCTCGCGCCAAAAGCTGGGGTGCATGGTGTTCATGGCCTCGGGCCGGTTGAGCACCAGGTGGGCGACGTGGTCGGTTTCGGTGAGCGTGAAGCAGCTCAGGCTGGACAGGTTCATGGTGGGCTGAAGCGAAGTGAAACAGGCGCACCGGGGTGGCGCGCCGCCAGCAAAAATGATCAGGCCCAGGCCGACAGGCGTGGGGTCTCGGAGGCGACAGCCTCGCGCTGCAGGCGGGCCAGCTCGCGCTGGCCCTCGGCTTGCAGGGCCCGGCCGGCGGCGGCCACGCGCAGGTCCTGCCCGCTGGGTTCGGCCGGTGCCAGGGCGGCGGCCTGAATGCGCCGCCCCTTGGCTATGTTGGCCTGCGGGTCCTGCTCGGCCGAGGTGTCCACCCCCACCTCACCGGCCACCGCGTAGGCCCGGCCGTCCGGGCCGTAGGTCAGGGTGTAGCTGGGCCCGCTGGTGACCACACCCTGGCCCGCCGCCATGTGGGCCATTTCATGCGCGCGCACCTTGGCGTCGGTGGCCTTGAGTTCGGCCACGCGTTTGAGTTCGGCTTCGCTCAACTGCTGGGTGTCGGCTTCGGCGGCGCGTGCACGGGCCAGGCCGGCCGTGCTGCCGGGGTAGGGCGTGGCGGTGGCGTTGCCGACGTTCATGGTGTGCTGCCGATTGTCCCGCCCGGGCCGGTGCGGGCACAAGTGTCAGTCGTCGCCGAACAGGGGCAGCGTGGCGGGCTCGACGGGCGGCGCCACGTCTGGTGGGGCATCGGCCCGGCTCAGTCCGCCCACCCGCACGCCCAGCAGGCGCAGGCGGCGTTCCAGCGGCGCGCGCTTGAGCGCCAGGCCGGCGTGGCGCCGTAGGGCGGCGGCGTCGGCCGTGGGCTGGTCCACCGTGTGGTCGCGGGTGACGATTTTGAAGTTGTCGAAGCGCAGCTTCACGCCCACCGTCTTGCCCACGTAGCCTTTGCGTTGCAGGTCGGCGGCCACCTGTTCGCACAGGCGGGTGAACACGGCGCCCAGCTCGGCGCGGTCGCGCACCGCGTGCAGGTCGCGGTCGAAGGTGGTTTCGCGGCTCATGGACACGGGCTCGCTTTCGGTCACCACCGGGCGTTCGTCGCGGCCGTGGGCGGCATCAAACAGCCACGCCCCATAGGCCTTGCCGAAATGTTCAAGCAGCCAGGGGCGCTCGCGCGCGGCCAGGTCGCCAATGGTGACGATGCCGTGGCTTTGGAGCTTTTCGTCGGCCTTGGGGCCGATGCCATTGATCTTGCGGCAGGGCAGGGGCCAGATCTTGTCTTGCAGATCGCCCTCATGGACGATGGAAATGCCCTTCGGCTTGTTGAATTCGCTGGCCATCTTGGCCAGCAGCTTGTTGGGCGCCACACCGATGGAGCAGGTCAGGCCGGTGGCCTCGAAGATGCTTTTCTGTATCAGCCGCGCCAGCACCCGCCCGCCCTCGCGCTGGCCACCGGGCACCTCGGTGAAGTCGATGTAGACCTCGTCCACGCCCCGGTCTTCCATCAGTGGCGCGATCTCGGTGATGACCTCCTTGAAGCGCCTGGAAAAGCGGCGGTATTCGGCAAAGTCCACCGGCAGCAGCAAGGCGTCGGGGCACAGCTTGGCGGCCTTCATCAGGCCCATGGCCGAGCCCACGCCAAAGGCGCGCGCCGCGTAGGTGGCGGTGGTGATCACGCCCCGTCCCACGTAACCCTTCAGGCGCGGGAAGGCGTCCACCGGGATGCGGTCCAGCTCGTTGCCGTACGCGGCCGCCAGGGCGTCGTCTTCCTGCCGCCGGCCGCCGCCAATGACCACCGGCAGGCCTTTGAGCTGCGGGTAGCGCAACAGCTCCACCGACGCGTAGAAAGCGTCCATGTCGAGGTGGGCAATGCGTCGCACGTTGGGGCAGGGTGGGTGGGGTCGGCGCGCAGGATAGCACCTGCGCCGGGCACAATGCGGCCATGCTGCGCCGCCGTTTGCTGATTGCCCTGGGTGCCACGCTGGCGGCCTGTGACCGCAAGCCGCGCCACGCGCCGGTGCCGGCGGGTGCCACCGTGCTGGCCTTCGGCGACAGCGTGACCTTCGGCACGGGCGCTGGCGCGGGCGAGGACTGGCCCACGCTGCTGGCCGCGTCCACCGGCTGGCAGGTGGTCAACGCGGGGGTGCCGGGTGACACCGCGCAGGCCGCCCAGCCACGCTTGCCCGCGCTGCTGGCGCAACACCGACCCGCGCAGGTCATCATCGAAATCGGTGGCAACGACTTTCTGCGGCGGCGTTCGGCCGCCGAGGTCAAGGCCGATGTGCGCGTTTTGATCCAGGCGGCCAAGGCCAGCGGTGCCCAGGTGGTGCTGGTGGCGGTGCCGGCGCTGTCGTTGATGGCGGCCGTGGCCGGGCGGCCCAGTGACGCACCGCTGTACGCCGAGCTGGCCGACGAGGAGCAGGTGGCGCTGGTGCCCGAGGTGTTTTCAAGCGTGCTGGGCGACGCCGCCCTGCGCGCCGACCCCATACACCCCAACGCTGCCGGCTACCAAAAGATGGCGCAGGGCCTGCACCAGCGGCTCAAGGCGCTGGGCATCGCGCCTTGAAGTCCGCCTTGATGCCCGTCACGCCAGCGTGTACGCCGTTTTCACCACGGTGAAAAACTCGGCCGCGTAGCGCCCCTGTTCGCGCGGGCCATAGCTGCTGCCCTTGCGTCCGCCAAAGGGCACGTGGTAGTCCACGCCGGCCGTGGGCAGGTTGACCATCACCATGCCCGCCTGGGCGTGGCGTTTGAAGTGGCTGGCGTGTTTCAGGCTGGTGGTGGCGATGCCGGCCGACAGGCCAAACGGCGTGTCGTTGGCCACCATCAGGGCTTCGTCGTAGTCCTTGACACGGATCACGCTGGCCACGGGGCCAAACACCTCCTCGCGGTTGATGCGCATGGCCGGCGTGGTGTCGGTGATGAGTGCGGGCGCCATGTAGAAGCCCTCGGTCTCGCGCACCAGGCGCTGGCCGCCACACAACAGCCTGCCGCCCTCGCTTTGTGCGATGGCCACATAGGCCAGGTCTTGCGCCAGTTGCGCCTCGCTCACCACCGGGCCGATCTCGGTGCCGGCCATCAGGGCGTTGTCCACCTTGAGCGCGGCCACTCGCGCTTGCAGCGCTTCGATGAAGGCGGGGTAGATGCCTTGGGTCACGATCAGCCGGCTCGACGCCGTGCAGCGCTGGCCGGTGGAGAAAAATGCGCTCTGCGCGCACAGCTCCACGGCCTGCTTGAGGTCGGCATCGTCCAGCACCACCTGCGGGTTTTTGCCGCCCATTTCCAGCTGCACCTTTTTGTGCTGCGCCACGCAGGCGGCGGCAATGTGCTGGCCCACCCCTTGAGAGCCGGTGAAGCTGATGCCGTCCACGCCCGGGTGGTTCACCAGCGCCTCGCCCACGCTGCGGCCTTGGCCCATGACGAGGTTGAACACGCCGGGCGGAATGCCGCTGCGGCTGATGATCTCGGCCAGCGCCCAGGCGCAGCCCGGCACCAGATCGGCCGGCTTGATGACCACGCAGTTGCCGTAGGCCAAAGCGGGTGCGATCTTCCACGCGGGAATGGCGATGGGGAAGTTCCAGGGCGTGATGAGGCCGATCACGCCCAGCGGCTCGCGGGTGATGTCCACCCCAATGCCGGGGCGCACCGAGGGCAGGGTCTCGCCGCTCAGGCGCAGGCATTCGCCGGCGAAGAACTTGAAGATCTGGCCGGCGCGCGTGGCCTCGCCTATGGCCTCGGGCAGGGTCTTGCCTTCCTCGCGCGCCAGCAGCCGGCCCAGTTCTTCGCGGCGGGCCAGGATTTCGCTGCCGATCTTGTCCAGCGCATCG
>CAYUAH010000043.1:0-17071 GCA_964442375.1 uncultured Hydrogenophaga sp.
GACACGATCCTGCTGCAGCTGGTGGACAGCGACACGGCGGTGGAAGGTGGCACGCTGGAGCACAACCTCAAGCTGGTGGCCAAGGACGGAGGTGCATTGGTCAACGCGGTGACGGACATCACGGTGACGTTGACGGTGACGCCGACGACCACGCCTGATGGCATTGACGGTGCGTCGGACATCACGTTCCCGGGTGTGGGCACGTTGACGTGGGCCAACGGCATTGGGACCTTGACGGTGGTGATTCCGGCGGGCTCCGATGGTCGGGATGTGGATTTCTCGGCGGTCGATGACGCGTTGCGTGAGCTGACCGAGGGCTACACGTTGACGGTAGACAGTGTCAGCGGCGACGGCGGCTTTGAGGTGTTGGAGATCGATCCGGCTAACGACAGCGTGACTGGCACGATCACGGACAACGATCCGCCACCCCTGCCGATCAAGACGTTGGCTTCGGTGGACGAAACCGCGCTTGACCTGAACAAGGATCCTGCGGATCTGGCGGCCGGCACGGCCAAGGGAACCCAGCCTGGTTCCACTCGTGAAACCACCACCGGTACGGTGACGGGGATTGCGGCGGGTTGGACCATTGAGGCGGTGGACAAGGGCGGCGCATATGGCAGCTTCTCAATCGCGGCCAATGGCAGCTTCACCTACACGCTGACCAGCCCCCCGGACGTCGCCGGCGCAAGCACAACCGATACGTTGTCCTATCGAATCTACAACGCGGTGACCAATGAGTACGTGACCAACACCGTCGAAATCACGATTTACGACGATGGTCCAGTGGTGTCCGATACCAACGGTCTGTTGAAGAATGCGGTGGGGCAGACGTTGGAAGACGTCATTGTCTACAACCTGGGTGCGGACGGTTTGGGGGGCATCAGCGGCTTGAGTTACACCGGTCCGGCGCTGAAGTCCCATGACCTGAACGTGCTGTTCCAGCAGGAAGACAGTGGTGGCGACGGCCTGAGAGAGTTGGTGGGTTACGCTGACGCCGATGGCGATGGCGTTATCGAGGCGGGCGACAAGGCCGTGATCAGGCTGGCCGCCGACGCGGGCTCGGGGGTTGAGGGGTCCTACTCCTTGGAGCTTCTGGATGTGTTGGATCAGGTTAGGCCAACCCAGACCATCACGTGGTCTGAAGTGAATCCTGGTGGCCCGACAACCTCCATACCCGTTGGTGACGACCTGATCATTTATGCGATAGGCAATACGAAGGTCAAACCCAGTAGCGACTACATCGGTACCGATGGCAATACCATTGATGACGCAAACGGTGGAAGCCCTGACGAATCTATTGGCTACGATTTCAAGGGCGAACTCGTCAACGGTGTGAAGCTGACCATATTCGATACCGGTAGCGGTAACGATGTATTCAGCTGGCGTGCGCTCGACAAGGATGGGAACTGGGTGAGTGGTTCCTCGTCGATCACTGTGCTCGACGGCTCAACAGTCACTCCAGAGGTATTCTTGGAGGGCGGATACAGCAAGCTGGAGATCACGGTGACCCAAGGGTCATTGAAAGTTTCGGGCTTGACTTACGAGCTGGAGGGCGACCCCATTCCTCTGAACCTTTCGTTTGGCTACGAGGCGACGGATGGCGACGGCGACAAGGTACAGGGCAGTTTCTCCGTGACGGCCGATGTGGACGTCACGACGGGTCTGCTGAACGGTACGTTGCAGACCACGTCTCATTTGGATCACAAAATAGATCCATCCACCCCTTGAGCAACAGCTGAGGCTCGCCTCAGCGTTCCAGGTGGCCAAATGCGACCCACTGCATTCGCACTGCAGTGGGTCGCATGCGTTTGCAGCGCGGCGTTTCTATTTGAACGCATGCGAGTAGAAGCCTGGCATCCAACAAAAATTTGATATTGATTGAACGGTTGGTCAATGGTCTGAAGTTTGCCTTGCGTCCATCCTCCCCCTGTTGTCACACACCAGGGAGAGCAGCATGGCGCAGGTCTACACGGCCAAATCGGTCGCGGGCGTTGTTTTTGTGGTTTCAGCGTCGGGGCAGACGCGGACGCTGAAGGCGGGGGAGCGGGTTCTCAAGGGGGAAACCCTGGTCACTGGCGCCCGGGGGCGGGTGGAGTTGGTGGCGGAGGACGCGCCGCCCCTGCAGCTCGATGGCGAGCGTCAGCTCAAGATCGACGACAGCCTGTTTGCCGCGTCGGCGCCCACACCGGCCAGCGCGGCGGTTGCCAGCGGCACCATCAACCGGGTCATCGACGCCCTGGCGGGCACCGGTGACCTGAACGAGGAGCTGGAGGCGCCTGCTGCGGGTGCGGCAGCTGGTGGGGGCGGCGATGGCAGCTCCTTCGTTCGGCTCTTGCGCGTCAGCGAGGGGGTGGATCCCCTGGCATTCAGTTTCAGCACCGACTTGTCGGCCGTTGATGGCGTGATCGATCCCAACGCGGTGCCGCTGGACGACGTGCCCGCCGTGGCCGTGACGGTGGACCCGCGCGACCCGCTCTTGCTGGTGCCCGACGAGGCGGTGTTCGAATCCGCATTGCCCCTGGGCAATGGCGGCGGCACGCGCCAGAGCAGCGGTACTTTTGTGGTCGATGGTGGCGCCAATGGCCTGGCGTCGCTGGTGGTGGGTGGGGTGGATGTCACGGCCGGCGGCCAGGTGCCGGGCGAGCACGGCCTGCTGGTGGTCACGCTGGCACCGGATGGCACTTACAGCTGGGTGTACACCCTGAACGAGCCGACCAACGACGCCCCGGGCCAGGATGAAACCGACGACTTTGTGGTGCTGGTGAGCGATGAAGATGGCGACACCGCTGAGGCGACGCTGACCATCCTCATCATCGACGACCAGCCCATCGCACGGCCCGACGCCGGATCGGTCGCCGAAGGCGCGACGCTGGCGGTGCCAGCCAACGAAGGCGTGCTCGTGAACGACAGCGCCGGCGCCGACGGCTGGGCTGCCAATGGCGCTGCCGTGGTGGGTGTGGTGCCCGGCAACGACATCAGCCTGCACAGCACCACGGGCGCAGGCACGGCCGTCGAAGGCGAGTACGGCACGCTCACGCTCAACCCCGATGGCAGTTACACCTATGTGGCCCACGCCAACAGCACCTCTGCAGACGCGCAGGATGTGTTCGTTTACACGGTGCTGGATGGCGACGGGGACCTGATCTCCACCACGCTGACGATCAACGTGGGCAATGTCGCCCCGCCTGCGCCGCCGCCCCCGCCGCCGGTGGAGCCGCCGATCGAACCACCACCGCCCGCACCCCCACCGCCGCCGCCGCCGCCACCACCACCTCCTCCTCCCCCACCAGCGGCTGCGGTGGACACGGTGTACGAGGCCGGTTTGCCTGCCGGCAGCAACCCGGCCAGCAACAGCGAAACCGTGTCCGGCGCGGTGACGCTTCCCGCCGGTTGGACGGCGGTGCCCATCACTGGCACCACGCCATTCGGCAGCTACACCATCAACGCCGATGGCAGCTACACCTACACCCTCACCTCGGCCACCACCGACGTCGATCAAGCCAGCGTGCCCGAAACCGATGTCATCAGCTTTCAGATGACCGACGGGCTGGGCAACGAGGTGACCAACACGCTGACCATCACCATCGTTGACGACCTGCCCAGCATCACCGTCACGGCCACCGGCAGTGCGCCGACCTTGACGGTGGACGAGACCACCCTGGGCGCGGCGGCCAGCACCAGCTTCGCGGCCATGTTCGGCAATGCCCCTGTGTACGGTTCCGACGGTGCCGGCGGCGTGGTCAGCGCGTACGCCCTGAGCGTGACCGCTGGCACCAACAGCGGCCTGCTGGACACCGCCACCGGCCAGCCCGTGCTGCTGCGCGCCGGTGCTGGCGGCGGCGTCGAAGGCTACCTGGCCAGCGGCGAGGTGGTGTTCACCGTGGCGGTGGATGCCAACACCGGCAGCGTCACGCTCACACAGCAGCGCGCCCTGCACCACCCGGATGACACCGACCACAACGACCCGGTCAGCCTGGCCACGGGCCTCATCACCCTGAGCCGCACCGACACCATCACCGACGGCGATGGCGACACCGCTGTGGGCAGCGCCAGCGTGGACCTGGGTGCCCAGCTCACCTTCCTGGACGACGGCATCAACGGCAACAACGGCGAAGGTTTGCGGGTCTTGCTGGATGAAACCGACAATCTGGGCATGGAGACGCTGGTCACGGCCACCGCTTTCCCCGACCCCATCGCCGGCCCCGATGGCGTGCGGCCCGAACTGAGCTACATCCTGTCAGCCACAGACGGCACGCCCACCGGCCTGTGGCTGATGGGGCAGAGCGGCCCGGCGCAAGAGCTGCTGGTGACCAAGCTGTCGGACACCGAATTCGAGCTGCGCAGCAGCGACACCGGAACAGCCGCCTTGTCGGTCACGATAGACCCGGTCACCGGCGACGTGACGGTGGCCCAGCTCGCCCCGCTGGAACATCCGGTGGATGGTGCCACGGCGGCCGACCACAACGACCTGCTGAGCCTCAACGACGTGTTCAGCGTGGTGCGCACCGCCACCGATGGGGACGGCGACAGCGTTGCGCAAAGCGTGCCCTTGCACATCGACGTGTTCGATGACGGGCCGCGTTTTACCGGCAGTGGTGGTGGCAACGGCAACAACGGCAACGACATCCCCCCGCTCCGGGTGGACGAAACGCAACTGGGTGTGACGGTCTACGGCCAAGCCTCTGGCAGCCGGTCGCTGTCGTACATTTTTGGCGCAGACTACCCAAGCGACCCAGACGCGGCGGTGCAGCGTGTCTATGCCCTCACGCTGCCGGTGTCGGACACCGACAGTGGTCTGTTGGACACCGCCACCGGTGAACGGGTGCGCTTGACGCTCACTGGCGGTGTGATTGAAGGCCGCACCGAATCCAGCGGCGCGCTGGTGTTCACGCTGGCCTTGGTGTCGCCCGACGACACGCGGATGGCGCTGACGCAGTTCAGGGCCGTGGAACATTCCAACACCCTGGACCACAACGAAGCGGTCACGCTGGCGAGCGCCTTGATCGAGATTCAGCTCACCCAAACCATCACCGATGGCGACGGTGACACCTTGGCAGCTACCTCCAGCTGGTCGGTCAGCCAAGACATTGGCTTCCGCGACGACGGACCCAGCATCACCGTCACGGCCACCGGCAGCTCGCCGACCTTGACGGTGGACGAAACCACACTGGGCACGGCGGCCAGCGCCAGCTTCGCGGCCTTGTTCGGCAACACCCCGGTGTACGGTGCCGACGGTGCCGGCGGCGTGAACAGCGTCTACACCCTGAGCGTGACCGACGGCACCAACAGCGGCCTGCTGGACACCGCCACCGGTCAGCCCGTGCTGCTGCGCGCCAGCGCCACAGGCGGCGTCGAAGGCTACCTGGCCAGCGGCGAGGTGGTGTTCACCGTGGCGGTGGATGCCAACACCGGCAGCGTCACGCTCACACAGCAGCGCGCCCTGCACCACCCGGATGACACCGACCACAACGACCCGGTCAGCCTGGCCACGGGCCTCATCACCCTGAGCCGCACCGACACCATCACCGACGGCGATGGCGACACCGCTGTGGGCAGCGCCAGCGTGGACCTGGGTACCCAGCTCACCTTCCTGGACGACGGCAACAACGGCAACGGGCTGTTGGCCACGCTGGACGAAACCGATGGATTGGACACGGTGACGATCACTGCGGCCGGTGCCTTCCCCGACCCCATCGCCGGCGCCGACGGTGTGCTGCCCGACCTGAGCTACGCCCTGTCCGCCACCGCCGGCACAGGTACCGGTCTTTGGCTGACCGGGCAGAGTGACCCGGCGCAGGAGCTGCAAATCGTGCAAGTCTCCGGCACCCAGTACGAACTGAGGGCCGGAGGTGCAGGTGGCACGCTGGCGCTGAGCGTGGGCATAGACCCGCTCACGGGCGAAGTGACGGTGACCCAGCACGCCACGCTGGAGCACCTCATCGATGGTGACAACACGGCTGGCGAGCACGACGACCCGCTGAGCATCGATGGCCTGTTCAACGTCGTGCGCACCGCGCGCGACGGGGACAACGACAGCGTCGATCAAAGCATGGCGCTGAACATCGGCGTGCGGGATGACGGGCCGGCCATCATCGTGAACACCGGCGGCAGCACCGCCCCCACGCTGACGGTGGACGAGACCACCCTGGGCACGGCGGCCAGCGCCAGCTTCGCGGCCTTGTTCGGCAATGCCCCTGTGTACGGTGCCGACGGTGCCGGCGGCGTGGTCAGCGCGTACACCCTGAGCGTGACCGACGGCAGCGACAGCGGCCTGCTCGACACCGCCACTGGTCAGCCCGTGCTGCTGCGCGCCGGTGCTGGCGGCGGCGTCGAAGGCTACCTGGCCAGCGGCGAGGTGGTGTTCACCGTGGCGGTGGATGCCAACACCGGCAGCGTCACGCTCACACAGCAGCGCGCCCTGCACCACCCGGATGACACCGACCACAACGACCCGGTCAGCCTGGCCACGGGCCTCATCACCCTGAGCCGCACCGACACCATCACCGACGGCGATGGCGACACCGCTGTGGGCAGTGCCAACGTGGACCTGGGAGCCCAGCTCACCTTCCTGGACGACGGCATTGACGGCGGCAACGGGCCGGTCGTGCAACTGGTGTGGGACGAGTCCATCCACCTGGATGTGAACAACGGATGGGCGATCGCGTCCCTGTCGGGCACCGATGTGATCGCGGCCTTCCCTGCGCCCACCGTGGGGGCGGATGGTGTGGCGCCCGATGTGAGTTATGCCCTGTCGGCCACGGAAGGCGCCCTCACCGGCCAGTGGCTGACCGTGTTGCGGGCTTTTCCCGAGGAAGAGCTGCGTCTGGTCAAGGTGTCTGACACCAGCTGGGAGCTTCGGTCGGGCGGCGTCGATGCGGTGGCCTTGAGCGTGACCATAGACCCCATCAGCGGCGACATCTCGGTGACCCAGTACGCCGCGCTGGTTCATCCGGTGGCCGGCGGCACGGCCGTCGAACACAACGATCCCCTGACCCTGGATGGCTTGTTCTCCGTGGTGCGCACCGTCAGCGACGGCGACGGCGACAGCGCGGTGCAAGCCGTGCCCCTGCAACTCGTGGTCCACGACGACGGCCCGGTCGTCGTGTTGCCTGGCACGGCGACACTGCAGAACTGGGCCGGCACCGGCGTGACCATGCCGCTGGACAGCGATTCCTGGGTCGTGGACAACTATGGTTGGGATGAACTGGGGCAGCTGCGCTTCGATCCCAGCCTGGACGGGGCGGGCGCCTACGACAGCGCCACGGGCCAGGCGCTCACGTCCAGCCGCATGCCCATCACCTACAGCCTGTCGGCCGATGGCAGCGTGCTGACCGCATCGACGGCGCTGGGCACGGTGTTCACCGTGACGCTGGATGTGGATGCAGGCACCTACCGCATGCAGATGTATGCCACGGTGGACGGCGGCATGCCCACCATCGATTTCAATGGCGGCGGCTACAACTTCGTGGGCGGCAACACCTCGTGGGCCGGCTTTTACACCGCCGCCAACGACAACAGCAAAGACCTGTTGATGACACCCATGCTGAATGGGGTGAGTGGTGGTACGGTGAACGGCAACGCCAACCAGGGCGGCGTCGGCGGCGGCGCCACGGTGGGCCCGGGCGAGGCCATGCGGGTGGACTATGTGCGCGACCTGTCGGGTTCGCCCGTCAGCGGCGGCAGCTTCGGGGTGCTGGCCAACCAGACGCAGCAGTTCGAGCAGCACTACACCGTCAACGGCTCCACGGTGCAGATCAGCGTGGGCGGCGGGGCCAGCAGCACCACCAGTATCCTGATCAAGGCCTTCGACGACCCGGACACCGGGCTGACGCGCAACGTCGGCGACGGCGTGCAGGACACCATCGTCGGCGTGACCTTGGGCGTGGGCGGTTCCAGCCAGCTGGTGCTGGCCGTGGCCGGCAGCACCCAGACCGTGGGCGGGGTCACCGTCAGCTTCGATGCGGCCGGCGGGGTCACCGTGTCGGGCTTGACCGATGGCTCGACGGTGGGTGTTTACACCGCCAACGGCTACAACAGCCTGGAATACGCCCATGCCGGCGGCAGCACCTTTGCGGTGGGCGACTTTGGCACCACGGGCGTGACGGCCGGCGTGCCGGTGGATCTGGCGCTGCCGCTGGTGGGAACCGATGGCGACGGCGACTGGATTGCCTCGTCCATCGCGGCCCACCTGTCGCCGTTTGAGCCGGGCGGGAACGGCAACAACGGCAACAACCGTGTGTCGTATGCGCTGGACCCGTCCGACGACAGCGGCACCTACCTGAAAGCCGCCGACGTGCTGTACGACGGCGATGGCAAGGCCTTGCCTCTGCCCGGGGCCCATGCGGCGGTCACCCCTGTGCCCCACGCGGGCGCACATGGCCCAGTGACCATGGCCTGGGACATGGCGCTGGACCCGGTGCGTCTGCCGCCACACCGCGATCCGTCGGACCACGCCTGACGCAGCGCCCGGCCTGCCTTCAGGCCGGGTGTGGGGTGTTCATCACTTCACGCCCGGCCCGGTGGCACCGTCGAAGCCCAGCTTGGCCAGCAGCGGCAGGTCGTCGCGGTTCTCCACGCCCAGCGCGATGACCACGATGCCCAGCGCGTGCGCCATGTTGCACAGGCCCTGCAAAAATTCTTGGTTGCCGGTGTTGTCGGCAATGCCACGCACGTAGCTGGGGTGGACCTTGATGTAGTCCAGCCCCAGGGTGGAGAGCTTGTCGCTCTCGGCGAAGCGCTGGCCAAAGTACTCGATGCCGACGCGGCAGCCCAGGTTCTTGAGGGTGCGCGCCAATTCCTTGAACGCATCGAATTGGCGGAACACGCCGTACTCCGGCACCTCGAACAGCAGGCGCTTGCAGATGTCGGGGTAGCCCTGCAGCAGTTCGGTCAGCTGGCTGCGGAAATTGAAGTCCGCGATGGTTTCGGCGGACAGGTTGACCGCGATGTCGCCGCTGCGCGTGCGCAGGTGTTCAATGGCGAGGCGGACCACGCTCAGGTCGATGGGCGCGGTGAGGTTGAGGTTGGCCGCCATGGGCATGAAGTCGCCCGCCGACAGCAGCGTGCCCGACGCGTCGGTCTGCAGCCGTATCACGCTTTCCTGGTGCAGGGCGGCGCCCTCGCTGCCACGCACCACGGGGTAGAAGGCCAGACTCAGCTGGCCGCCGCGCACGGCTTCGGTCAGCAGGGTGCGCCATTGTTCGGCCGGCACCGACAGGCGGGACTTGCCGTCCTCCACCACAAACATGCTGTTGGCGCCCTTGGCCTGCGCCTGGGCCAACGCCTCGTCGGCGCGGGTCAGCAGGTCGCCCATGCTCTGGTCGCGGTGGTAGCGCACGGCCGCCAGGTGGAAGAGGTCGGTGAACTCATGTTGCCATTTGGGCAGCCACTCCTTCATCAGGCGCTCGTGTATGTCCTTGGCGGCGTCGGTGGGTGACTCGAACGTGGGGCAGACCACGGCAAACTCGCCGCCCTTGAGGCGGCCGGCGCGCTGGCCGCCGCGCCCGTTGCCGGCGTTGTAGAGCACGGTCCCCAAGTCCTTCAGCAGTTCATCGGCGCGCCGATGGCCCAGCTTGGCGTTGAGTTCGTTCAGATAGACCAGCCGCACCATCACCAGGCTACCGACCGAGCCGAACTGTTCGCCGCCAATGATTTCACGCAGGTGCGACAAGAAATACTCCCGGCTGGACAAGCCGGTCACCGCGTCGCGGTTGACCTTTTTGCGCAGCGTCTCCAGGCGCGCGGCCTCTTCGGCGAACATGGCTTTGAGGCGGCCCACCATGTCGTTCATGGCCCGGGTCACGGCCCGCAGTTCGGGCGTGCGTGGTTCGTCCACGGTGGTGAAGCGGCGCTCGGCGATGGCCTGCGCCTGACCCACCACGTCGTTCAGCGGGCGGGTGATGAAACGGATGGCCAGCGTGCCGAGCAAACCGGTGGCCGCGCTGCCGAACACAAACCAGGCCAGCAACTCCAGCGTGCCTTCCCACAGGCTCTTGTAGACGTACTGGTCGTGGCTGGCCAGGCTGATGGTGGCGAACTGCTTCCAGCCGTCCTGCACCATGGCCTGGCCCGGTTCGGCGCGGATGGGAATGAGCCGGGCAAACCAGCTCGGCGCGCCTTCCAGCTTGCCCTCGTAGACCTTCTCCACCAGCGTCTCGCCATTGGGTGCCGTCAGCCGTATGAAGCGGTAGTGGCCGGCGTCAAACTGCGCCGCCACCTGCAGCTCCATGGTCACGGGGTCTTTCTCCATCTGCGTGAGCGACAGCGCCAGCGCCGTGGCGTTGTCGATGTTTTTCACCTGCAGTTGCTGCTCCAGGTAGTGCCGCGCCGACAGCACGCTGACCACCAGGCTGCCGCCAAAAGCCACCGTCATCACCAGCGCGATGGCAATCCAGAGTTGTTTGATCAGTGACATGGTGGGCTCTCGCTGCGGGTCGTGGTTGACGGGAATTGGGGGGCGTGGGCGGCCATCACAGGCCTTCTTGTTTCATGCGGTCGAGCAGGTCGCGCCAGCGCGACAGCCGTGCCGTGGGATCGCCCGACGAGGCGGCCTGACCGGCCACCCAAAGCCCTTGTCCGTTGAAGCTGAACACGGGCGAGAGGTCGGTGCGCGATGAGGCCGGGCGGATGCTGCCGATCAGGTTGTCCAGAATCTGGGGCTCGGCGGTGGGCGTCTCGAAGTAGCCCAGCACCATGTGGGCCTCGCTCACCCCCCCCACGTTGGCACGGACGTAAATCATGCGGATTTTTTCGGCCGGCACGCCCAGCATCTGCAGCGTCATGTATTTGGCGATGGAGAAGTCTTCGCAATCCCCGGCTCCCTGGCCGATGAATTCGAGCGGCGTGGCCCAGTAGTCCTTCTGTTTCCAGATCACCACGTCGTTTTCAAACAACAGCCGGCGGTTGAAGAAGGTGTTCACGGCGGCAAGCTTTTCAGGTTCGCTCAGGGTGCGGCTGTCGTCCATCAGCTTGCGCCAGGCCACCACCACATCCGCGGCGCGTTGACCGTAACGTTCCATAGCCAACTGTTGTGTGCGGTCCAGGCTGGACTGAGCGAGCGACCACGTCCAGATTGCCAACATGCCCACACACGCGGCAAGCAGCAGCCTTTTGGCGGCGAGCCGCAAGCTGACAGACCAGGGCGAACAGACGGACGAGGGCATGAAGTCGATGGATGGCGGCGGCGGCCCGTGACGGGGCCGCACCCGCACTGTATGCGAACGCAAAACCCCCCACAACCGGCGGCAAAGCGGTACATTCCCAAATGCAAACAACCTGTAAAAATTTTTTACAAGCTGTGGAAAATCATTTATAACGTTTTTCTTCGCCCGCATTCAAGAACGCACGTTGGCGTGCACAAATATCCTTTGGAGGTTTTCGATGAACAGAGCAACACTGACCGCGGTAGGCGCTGCCGTGCTGGCCGCCACTGGCGTGGTGGCACACGCTCAAACCCTGCCGGCCCCCCTGCTGGATGCGGCACGCAAGGCGGTGGTCAGCAACCCGGAAGTCCAGGCCCGCTGGCATGCATTCCAGGGCTCGGAGGCCGAGCGCAACGTGGCCAAGTCGGCCTATCTGCCGCAAATCGATCTCGATGCCGGTGTGGGGCGCGAATGGCAGAAGCGGCCGGGTACCTCGCAGATCGACTACACCCACACCCGTGCGGGCGTGCAGCTCAATCAGATGCTGTTCGACGGCTTTTTTGCCCGCAACGAAGTCAGCCGCCTGGGTCATGCCAAGCTGGTGCGTTACTACGAGCTGATCGATGCCTCCGAAACCGCTGCGCTGGAAGCCCTGCGTGCCTACGCCGACGTGGCGCGTTACAGCGAACTGGTGGAGCAGGCCAAGCAGAACTACATCGAGCACAAGCTCACGGCCCAGCAATTGACCGAGCGCACCGACGCCGGTGTGACGCGCCGTGTGGACCTGGAGCAGGCCAATGGCCGTCTGGCTCTGGCCGAGTCCAACCTGCTGACGGAAATTTCCAACCTGCACGATGTGAGCGCACGCTACCTGCGCATCGTGGGTGAGAAGCCCGCAGCCACCTTGCCGCCCATTGCCGCGTCGGCCAAACTCGGTGGCCTGCCCGCCAGCGCCGGCGATGCGATGAAGAACGGCCTGGCCAGCAACCCCGCGCTCAACGCCGCCTACGAAAACGTGCAGGCCGCCAAGTTGGGTGTGGAAACGCGCAAGGCCGCCTACATGCCGCGTGTGGACTTCCGCGTGCGCCAGTCCTGGGACCGCAACCTCGATGGCGTCAAGGGCGCCTCGCGCGACGCGGCGGTGGAACTGCTGCTGAACTACAACCTGTACCGGGGGGGCGCCGACAAGGCCCGCGAAGTGCAGGCGGTCGAGTTCCAGAATGAGGCGCGCAACCTGCAGGAAAAGGCCTGCCGCGACGCCCGCCAGACCCTGGCCATCGCCTACAACGATGTGGTGCGCCTGACCGAGCAGCTGGGCTACCTCGACCAGCACCGCCTGTCCACCGAGAAAGCGCGCGAAGCCTATCGCCAGCAGTTCGACATTGGACAGCGGACCTTGCTGGACCTGCTGGACACGCAGAACGAATACTTTGAAGCCGGCCGCGCGTTCACCAACGCCTACTACAACCACTTTGTGGCCCAGGCGCGCACCTTGTCCAGCATGGGCAAGCTGGTGCCGGCACTCAATGTGGCCCGCGCCGACATGCCGACCGCGAAAGATGCCGGCCAGGAACGCGAAGGCCTGGACCCGGCCGAGCTGTGCCCCTTCGACGTGCCTGAGGTGCTGATGATCGACAAGGCCAAGGCCGTGGCCGATGCGCCGCAGCGTGCGCGTCCGGCGCCGGCTGTTGCGCCTGCCCGACCTGCAGCGGCTGCGGCACCTGCTGCCGCGCCCGCAAGCCGCACCACCTTTGCGGCCGATGCGCTGTTCGACTTCGACA
The DNA here is from genome assembly GCA_964442375.1 of uncultured Hydrogenophaga sp. Classification (GTDB taxonomy): domain Bacteria; phylum Pseudomonadota; class Gammaproteobacteria; order Burkholderiales; family Burkholderiaceae_C; genus Hydrogenophaga. Next base: position 12,923 of record CAYUAH010000043.1, read on the forward strand.
AGTCGGATCTCAAACCTGAAGGCAAGGCCGGGTTGGACGCCTTGGCCGGCAAGATCAAGGGTGTGAATCTGGACGTCGCCATTGCGGTGGGCCACACCGACGGTGTGGGCTCCGACGCTTACAACCAGCGTCTGTCGCTGGCGCGCGCAGAGTCGGTCAAGGCCTACCTGGTCGGTCAGGGCATACCGGCCGCACGCATTCGCACCGAAGGCAAGGGCAAGAGCCAGCCGGTGGCAGACAACGCCACCGCCGAGGGCCGCGCCAAGAACCGCCGCGTTGAAATCGACGTGGTGGTGGCACCGGCCAAGAAGTGATGCACTTCACCCCATGAAAAAACCGCGCCACGGCGCGGTTTTTTCATGGGTGTTCGAAAAGCCTCAGACGCCGGCCGCGTGCGCCTGCTGATCGGCGTGGTAGCTGGAGCGCACCATGGCACCCACGGCCGCGTGCGAGAAGCCCATTTCGTAGGCCTTTTCCTCGAACATCTTGAAGGTGTCCGGGTGCACGTAGCGGCGCACCGGCAGGTGGTGGCCGCTGGGCGCGAGGTACTGGCCTATGGTCAGCATCTCGATGTTGTGCTCGCGCATGTCGCGCATCACGGCCAGGATTTCCTCGTCGGTCTCGCCCAGTCCCACCATCAGACCACTCTTGGTGGGCACGGGGGGGAAGAGGGCCTTGAACTTCTTGAGCAGGTTGAGGCTGAACTGGTAGTCGGAGCCCGGGCGCGCTTCCTTGTACAGGCGCGGCACGGTTTCCAGGTTGTGGTTCATCACGTCCGGCGGCGCGGCTTTGAGAATTTCCAGCGCGCGGTCGTCGCGGCCGCGGAAGTCGGGCACCAACACCTCGATCTGCGTGGTGGGCGACAGCTCGCGCGTCTGGCGTATGCACTCGACGAAGTGGCCGGCACCGCCATCGCGCAGGTCGTCGCGGTCCACGCTGGTGATGACGACGTACTTGAGCTTGAGCGAGGCGATGGTCTTGGCCAGGTTGGCGGGCTCGTTGGTGTCCAGCGGGTCGGGGCGACCGTGGCCCACATCGCAGAAGGGGCAGCGGCGGGTGCACTTGTCGCCCATGATCATGAAGGTGGCCGTGCCCTTGCCGAAGCATTCACCGATGTTGGGGCATGACGCTTCTTCGCACACCGTCACCAGCTTGTTCTGGCGCAGGATGTCCTTGATCTCGTAAAAGCGGGTGCTGGGCGAGCCGGCCTTGACGCGAATCCAGTCCGGCTTTTTCAGCACCTCGGCCGGCACCACCTTGATCGGGATGCGGGCCGTTTTGGCTTGGCTTTTTTGCTTGACGGTGGGGTCGTACGATTCGGCGGCGGCCGCTTCGCCGGTGACGGGCGGGGTGGTCATGGTTGTGTTCCGGGTGGGGTGACCAGGGTCACCGTGGCAGCAGCGCGCACAGTTGCTGACGCAGCACGTCAGCGACCTCGGCGGGCGTGGTGGATACGCCGATTGTAGAAAGGTCCACCGTTTGCAGGCCAGCGTAGCCGCAAGGGTTGATGCGGGAATAGGGCTCCAGGTCCATCGCCACGTTCAGCGCCAGGCCGTGGTAGGTGCAGTGCCGGTGCACCTTGATGCCCAAGGCGCTGATTTTGCCCAGCCCTGAGAACGGGTCACCGCCGGGGGCGGGTCCGGTCAGCGCGGCATGGTCGAACGGGTTCGCCAGGCGCACGTAAATCCCGGGGGCTGTGGCCACGCGGTGGCCGGTCACCCCCCAGTGGCGCAGGGTGCGGATCACCGCTTCTTCCAGCCGGTAGACGTACTCCTTGACGAAGTAGCCGGTGCGCTGCAGGTTGATCAACGGGTAGGCCACCACTTGCCCTGGACCGTGGTACGTGACCTGACCGCCCCGGTTGGTGGCCACGACGGGAATAGCGCCGGGGTTCAGCAGGTGGTCGGCCTTGCCCGCCAGCCCTTGGGTGTACACGGGCGGGTGCTCGCACAGCCACAGTTCGTCGGCGGTGTCGGCCGCGCGCTCGCTCGTGAAGCGCTGCATCGCCTGGTAGGTGGTCTCGTAGTCCACCAAGCCGAGCGTTTTTACCCGCAGTGCATCGCTCACAGCACCACTTTCACCATGGGGTGGGAACTCAGTGTGCGGTAGAGTTCGTCCAGCGTTTCACGGTTGGTCACGTACACGCTGATGGTCAGCCCCAGGTAATTGCCGCCCTTGCTGGGCCGCTGTTCGATGGTCTCGGGGTCGAAAGATGGGTCAAACTGCCGGGCCACATGAGCGATGGCAGCCACGAAGCCTTCGACGTGTGCGCCCATCACCTTGATCGGGAAATGGCAGGGGTATTCGATGAGCGACTGTTCGGGCGGAATGTCTTGCATGGTGAGGCTCGTTCGGGGGCGCGGTTTGTCGTGCGTGCGCTCATTATCGGTGCGTCGCACCAAGGTGACACGCGCACGCAACGAACCCCTTGACGCCATCATGGGGTTACTACGTATAATGCAAGGCTTTGCTGGGCTGCCCAACGCTGGTGCGCCGTGTAACCCGACTGTAATTTGAGGGCGTGACAATGAGTGATTACCCGTCATCGCCGAAGCAGTCCAAAGTCGACACGGTCAACGATGCTGGGGCAGATGAGGCTGAAGCCGACGATTTCAAGCCCCTGACGCGTGACGAAGCGCAGCAGTGGCGCCAACGCCAACCGCAAACATCGGTTTGGCAGGTGGTGGGGTGGCAGGTGGTTCTGGCGCTGGTTGCGCCCTGGGTCGCGTTGTGGTTCACGCAGCGGCCCTCGGTGGCGTGGTCGGTGTTTTATGGCGGGTTGTGCGTTGCACTCCCATCGGCTCTGATGGCCTATGGGGTGACCTCGAGTGGCTTGGCGCGCGTGTTGGCGCGGCGGTTTCCGGGGGTGGGGCGCATGTCGCTGGCAGGCGTGTTTTTTTGGGAAGGCGTGAAGGTGCTGTTGTCGCTGGCCATGTTGTGGTCAGCGCCGCACTGGGTGCCTGAACTGAGCTGGCTGGGCCTGGTGGCCGGGCTGGTGGTGTCGCTGAAGGCGTACTGGCTGGTGTTCTGGCAAGCACGCCGTCGTGGACGTTGAATTGTTGTTTTTGACTATTGATGGGCTGATCAACCATGGCTACTGAAGGCGTAGGACCCACCCCAGGCGAATACATTCGCCACCACCTGGTGCACCTCACCAACAAGAAACAAGAGTCCATCATTGATTTCTCGGTGATCAACATCGACTCGGTGGTGGTCAATGTGATTCTGGGCATCATCGTTTGCTTTGTCTTGTGGTTGGCCGCTCGCAAGGCCACGGCCGGTGTGCCAGGGCGTTTTCAGGCAGCGGTTGAGCTGCTGGTCGAAATGGTGGAAACCCAGGCCAAATCGGTGATCCACAACGCGCAAAGCCGCAAGCTGATCGCCCCGATGGCGCTCACCGTGTTCTGCTGGATTTTCATGATGAACTTCATGGACATGCTGCCGGTGGACCTGTTGCCCTCGATCTGGCATGTGGCTGGTCCGGCCATGGGCTATCCCGATTACTTGCGTGTCGTGCCTTCGGCCGATCTGTCAACCACCCTGGGGTTGTCGGTGTCGGTGTTGCTGATGTGCCTGTTCTACAACATCAAGATCAAAGGGCTCGGCGGCTGGGCCCACGAATTGGTGACGGCGCCGTTTGGTACCAGCAAGAACCCGATTGCGGCGCTGGTGCTGGGGGTCGTCAACTTCCTCATGCAAATGATCGAGTTCGTGGCGAAGACGGTTTCGCACGGCATGCGGTTGTTTGGCAACATGTTCGCGGGTGAGCTGGTGTTCATGCTGATCGCTCTGCTGGGTGGCTACGCTGCCCTGTCGTTCGGCGGCGGCCTGCTCTTCGTCGGGCACTTGATCGCAGGCACGATCTGGACCTTGTTCCACATCTTGGTCATCACGTTGCAGGCGTTCATTTTCATGACTCTGGCCTTGATTTATCTGGGCCAGGCGCATGATGCGCACTGAGGTTGCTGGGCTCTGAGCTTTCAGCCGCGTACGGTGTTTTTGTTCTCTCGTTAAATCAACCTTCCTCTCAACTCAAAGGAATCATCATGGAAAACATTCTGGGTCTCGTTGCTCTGGCTTGCGGCATCATCGTTGGTCTGGGTGCCATCGGCGCCTCTATCGGTATCGCCCTGATGGGTGGCAAGTTCC
>CAYUAH010000044.1:0-16814 GCA_964442375.1 uncultured Hydrogenophaga sp.
GCGCGGCCTCGGCCGAGTCGATGGCCCAGGGGTGGAACAGGTCGAGGTCGGGGTATTCATCGGCCACGTCCTCGGGGTCGGGCAGGCCGGCCACCGGGTCTTCGGCGGTGAAGCGGGCGATGTCGTAGGCCGCCTGCACCGTCTGGCGCACGGCATCGGGCGAGAAGTCGGAGGTGGACGCGTTGCCGCGCCGCTGGCCCAGGTAGACCGTCACGCCCAGCGATTTGTCGCGGTTGCGCTCCACGTTCTCCAACTCGCCCTTGCGCACCGACACGCTCAGGCCCGCCCCTTCGGACACCTCGACGCCGGCATCGGCGGCGCCCAGGTGTTTGGCATGGCTCAAGGCGACATCGGCCAGGGCCTCGAACTGGGCACGGCTGTATTGAAAGCCCGGCTGCGGGCGCTGTTGTGGGTCGTTTGTCATGGCGCGGCTATGATACCGGCCCTACCCATCGGCCATCCTGAGGCCCGCCCATGTCCCGCAAACCCACCAAAGGCTATTACGTGCGCGGCCACTTCGTGGCCGAAGGCAGCGAACTGGACCTCGAACTCAAACGCGAGCTCAAAGGCTCGGTCGAGCAGAGCAGAACCGACCTCAAAAAGGAGAGCGACCGCCTTCAAAACCTGGGCGAAGCGCTGGTGACCCTGCGCGCCGACCTGCTCGCCAAGCTCGAACTGTCCGACAAGCTGCTGGATGCGCTGGCCGAGGCGCGCCGCATCACCAACTTCGAGGGCCGGCGCCGTCACATGCAGTTCATTGGCAAGCTGATGCGCCAACTGGACGAAGCCACGGTGGCCGCCGCCGAAGCCGCACTGGAAGAACAGCGCCGCCCATCGGCCGCCGAAACCCTGACCCTGCACCAGGCCGAACAATGGCGCGACCGCCTGATCGCCGACGACGCCGCGCTGAACGACTGGATGCAGTTGGCGCCCGACACCGACACCCAGCAGCTGCGCGCCTTGGTGCGCCAGGCCCGCAAGGACGCCCAGGCTGTGAAGGAAAAACCGGGCGAAGCCCAGCGCCACGGCAAGGCCTACCGCGAAATTTTCCAGTTGGTGCGCGAGAGCCTGCGCGCGCCCTCCGATAGCCCCGACCATGAGTGACATGCCCGCCCCGGATGCCGTCAAGATCGGCATCGTCTCCATCAGCGACCGCGCCAGCAGCGGTGTCTACGAAGACAAAGGCCTGCCCGCGCTGCAGGATTGGCTGGGCCGCGCGCTCAAGAACCCACTCACCTTCGAGCCGCGCCTCATTCCCGACGAGCTGGCCACCATCAGCCAGACGCTGATCGAGCTGGTGGACGCAGGCTGCGCCCTGGTGCTGACCACCGGCGGCACCGGCCCCGCGCTGCGCGACGTGACGCCCGAGGCCACGCTGGCCGTGGCGCACAAAGAGATGCCGGGCTTTGGTGAACAGATGCGTCAGATCAGCCTGGCCTTTGTGCCCACCGCCATCCTCTCGCGCCAGGTGGCCGTGGTCCGCGACCGGAGTCTGATCATCAACCTGCCCGGCCAGCCCAAGGCGATCGCCGAGACGCTGGAGGGCTTGAAGAACGCCGACGGCACACAGAAGGTCAATGGCATCTTCGCCGCCGTGCCCTACTGCATCGACCTCATCGGCGGCCCCTACCTAGAAACCCACGACGCCGTCTGCAAGGCCTTCCGGCCCAAATCCGCCGTGCGCCCCTCGCGCTGAAAGCCCCCCATGCACATCACCCAAAACACCGTGGTCACCATGACCTTCAAGGTCACCGACGCCCAGGGCAAGCTGCTCGAAGACGGCAAGGAACCCCGCGCCTACCTGCACGGCGGTTATGGCAACACGCTGCCCCGCGTGGAAGCCGAGCTGGAGGGCAAGGAAGCGGGCTTCCAGACCACGCTGACGCTGGCCCCCGAAGACGCCTTCGGCCCGCGCGACGAGAGCCTGGTGACCACCATGCCCAAAAAGGCCTTTCCTCCGGGCGTGAAGGTGGGCGGTGAGATCAAGGGCTATGACGCCAGCGGCCACGAGCAGTGGTTCATCGTCAAGAAAATCAAGGGCGACACCGTGCACCTGGACGGCAACCACGCCTACGCCGGCCAGACGCTCAAGTTCTCGCTCAAGGTGATCTCGGTGCGCGAAGCCTCGGCCGAAGAAGTGGCCCACGGCCACGCGCATGGCGCGCACGGCCACCACCACTGAACAGGTTCACTTGCCGACGAGCTGATTGAGCTTGTCGGCTTCGAAGCACTCTTCGCGCGCCGCGTCCTTGGGCACGCAGTCACCCGTTTTCACGCATTCCTGCAGGTGCGCGATGGCCTGCCAGAGCAGGGCGATCTGGTGCTCCTGCCCGGCGGCGTTGTCGATCAGGCCACGCATGGCCTGACTCAGCGGGTCGTCGTTCTGCGTCACACCGTAGGCCGAGAAGCCCATCTTGGACGCCACTTCCTCGCGCTTGGCGTCCACCTCGGCGGCGATGATGCGCGCCGGGTTGCCCACCGCCGTGGCGCCAGATGGCACCGGTTTGGTGACCACCGCGTTGCTGCCCACCTTGGCGTTGTCGCCCACGGTGAAGCCGCCCAGCACCTGAGCGCCGGCGCCCACCACCACATTGCGGCCCAGCGTGGGATGGCGCTTGGCACCTTTGGTGAGGGATGTGCCCCCCAGGGTGACGCCCTGGTAGATGGTGGTGCCCTCGCCAACCTCGGCGGTTTCGCCGATCACCACGCCCATGCCGTGGTCGATGAACACGCCAGGCGCGATTTGGGCGCCCGGATGGATTTCGATACCGGTCATCCAGCGCGAGATGTGCGAGATGAAACGCCCCAGCCACTTGAACCCGGCGTTCCAGCAGGCGTGGGCGCGGCGGTGCAGGAACAGCGCGTGCAGTCCGGGATAGCAGGTCAGCACCTCCCAGGTGCTGCGGGCGGCGGGGTCGTGGTCGAGGATGATGCGGATGTCCGCCCGGGTGCGTTCAAACATAGGGCGCACAGTCTATCGCTTCGCCTTCGCCGCCGCCTGCTGCACGGCGCGGGCAACACCACGCAGGATGTGGACTTCCTCCTCGGCCAGTTGCGCGCGGTTGAGCAACTGATTCAGGCGCGGCATCAGCTTCTTGGGCGCAGCCGGATCGAGAAAATCCACGTCAACGAGCGCCTGCTGCCAGTGGTCCAGCACGCCGGCCACCGCCCGCGCGTCGGCGGGCACCTGTTCAGGCGTGCCACTGGGCGGCAAGGCAAAACCGCCCAGGGCTTCGCGCCACTCGTAGGCAATCAGTTGCACCGCCGCCGCGAGGTTGAGCGAGCCAAAGTTCGGCGCGGTGGGGATGCTCAGGCACATGTGGCAGCGGTACACGTCTTCGTTGGCCATGCCAAAACGCTCGCTGCCAAACAGGAACGCGACGCCCGCCTGGGGCGGCGCACCGGGCGCCACCAGCGTGGGCAGGTGCTGGCGCGGGCTGCGGGTGGGCGGGCCGAAGTCGCGCGGCGTCATGGCGGTGGCGCACAGGTGGCTGATGCCCTCCAGCGCCTCGTCCAGCGTGTCCACGATGCGGGCCTTGTCCAGCACGTCGTTGGCCCCGCTGGCGCGCTGTATGGTCTCTTCGCGGCGCAGCACATTCGGCCAGCGGGGCTGGACCAGCACCAGATCGTCGAAACCCATCACTTTCATGGCGCGCGCGGTGCCGCCCACGTTGCCGGCGTGGCTGGTCTGGATCAGAATGAAGCGCGTTCTCATGGCGGCGGTAAAATACCCCGATTGTCGCCGCCATCGAGCGGCCTCTTTTTTGTTCTTAAACAAGTCATGTCGTCCAATCTGCACCCCATGCTCAACGTGGCCATCAAGGCCGCCCGCACCGCCGGCACCATCATCAACCGCGCGGCACTCGACGTCGAATCCGTGCGCGTGGCGGCCAAACAGACCAACGATTTCGTCACCGAAGTCGACAAAGCCGCTGAAGCCGCCATCATCGACACCTTGCTGACCGCCTACCCCGACCACGGCATCCTGGCCGAGGAATCGGGTGAGAAGCCAGGCAAATTCGGTGGAGCAGACCACGTGTGGATCATCGATCCACTGGACGGCACGACCAACTTCATCCACGGCTTCCCGATCTACTGCGTCAGCATCGCGCTGGCGGTCAAGGGCCGCATCGAACAGGCCGTGGTCTACGACCCCACCCGCAACGACCTCTTCTGCGCCACGCGCGGACGCGGCGCCTACCTGAACGACCGCCGCATCCGCGTGGCCAAGCGCACCATCCTGCGCGACTCGCTGCTCTCCACCGGCTTCCCCTTCCGTCCGGGCGACCACTTCAAGACCTACATGGCCATGCTGTCCGATGTGATGCCGCTGTGCGCCGGCGTGCGGCGCCCTGGCTCGGCCGCGCTCGACCTGGCCTACGTGGCAGCCGGTTTCTCCGACGGTTTCTTCGAAATGGGCCTGAGCCCCTGGGACGTGGCCGCAGGCTCGCTGCTCGTGACCGAGGCCGGCGGCCTGGTGGGCAACTTCACGGGCGAAGCCGACTTCCTGGAGCAAAAGGAATGCCTGGCCGCCAACCCACGCATCTATGGCCAGCTGGTCAACGTGGTGGGCAAGTACAGCAAGTTCGCCAGCGCGGGCGACAAGGCTGCCGTGCGCCAGGCCACCGGTGAGATCGCCACCGGCGCGCCCACGACCGACGACAGCGCCAGCGATGACGCCGCCGCCGACACGCACTCGCACGGCGAAGACGCCCCCTTCTGACCAGCCCGTCTGTCCGCTGCCCCGCTACAGCAGCGGCGTGAAATCGGCCATGGCCGGCGAGGGCCGCCCGAACAGGTAACCCTGGAACTGGCGGCAACCGTTGAGCGCCAGAAAATCGCGCTGGCCCCGGGTCTCGACGCCTTCGGCCACCACGGTCAGGTCCAGGCTCTGGGCCAAGGTCAGAATGGTGCGCACGATGGCCGCGTCGTCGGGGTCGTCCAGCACGTCGCGCACAAAACTCTGATCGATCTTGAGCTGGTCCAGCGGCAGACGCTTGAGGTAGCTCAGGCTGGAATAGCCGGTGCCGAAATCATCGAGCGAAAAGCTCAGGCCACAGGCCTTGAGCCGGTTCATCTTGTCGGCGATTTCGTCGGCGTCGTGCAGGAACATGCTCTCGGTCAGCTCGAGCTTGAGGCGGGCCGGATCGATGCCGGTGCGCGCCAGCGCCTCGCTCACCTGCGCCACGAATCCCCCGCTGAGAAATTCGCGCGCGCTGATGTTGACGGCCAGGGTCATGTGCGCCAGCTCGGGCGACTGGGCCCAGTCGCGCAGGCATTCGCAGGCGCGGCACAACACCCACTGCCCCAGAGGCAGGATGAGGCCGCTCTGCTCGGCCACCGGTATGAAATCGGCGGGTGACACCATGCCGCGCTGCGGGTGGCGCCAGCGCACCAAGGCCTCGGCCCCCACCATGCGGCCTTGCCCATTGACCACCGGCTGAAAATACAAAGCCAGCTCGTCGCGCTGCAGGCCCACACGCAGATCTGCCTCCAGCGACGCGCGGGCCAACACCGCCGCCTGCATCTGGGGATCGAAGAAACGCAGCGTGTTGCGGCCCTCGATCTTGGCGCGGTACATGGCCAGGTCGGCGCGCTTGAGCAGCTCGTCCACCGTGTCATCGGCTTGGCCGAAGAGCGCCACACCTATGCTGGGCGAGCTGTTGTGCTCGCGCCCGGCCAGCACGTAGGGCTGGTTCAACAGGAGAAGGATCTTGCGCGCGATGACCTCCGCCTCGGCCGCCGCCTGCGTCGTGTCGGCGTGCAGGCCTTCGAGCATCACCACGAACTCGTCGCCCCCCAGGCGCGCCACGGTGTCCACGCCGCGCAAGGCGCTCTGCAGTCGCTGTGCCACCATTTGCAGCAGTTCGTCACCCCGGTCGTGGCCCAGGGTGTCGTTGAGGTCCTTGAAGTTGTCCAAATCGATGAACAGCAATGCGCCGTGCTTGCCCGCCCGCACCGTGGAGGTGATGGCCATGGCCAGGCGGTCCAGCAGCAGGCGCCGGTTGGGCAGGCCGGTCAAGACGTCGTGGAAGGCCAGCCGCTCGATTTCCTCTTCCGCGCGCTTGCGGCCGGTCACATCGTGCGCGAGCATCACAAAACGCTCGCTTTCACCCATTTGCGCCAGCTTGCGGGTGACCGACAGTTCAAACCAGTGTGTACCGTCGGCCAGGTCCAGCGGGTACTGCCGCCCGACCGACGCACCCACACGAGCGGCCTCGGCCATCGCTTCATACACCACCGCTGCGGCCGGCGCCGTCAGCACATCGTCGATGCTGCGGCCCAGGAGCTGATCGGGTGCCACCGCCAGCAACTGCGGGTTGTTGCTGCTCACGTAGACGTAGCGGCCATCGGCGGTGATCTCAAACAAGGGGTCGGGAATCGCCTCCAGAATCGCCTGCAACCGGTTGCGCGCGGCCTGCACCTCTTGCTGCGCCTTCATGCGCGCGTCGATGTTGCGGCCCACACCGCGGTAACCTGTGAAGCGGCCCTTGGCATCAAAAATGGGGGCGCCGCTCAGGCTGATCCAGTACGTTCTGCCGCGCCAGTCCTGGCGCAGCAACTCCAGGTCGCGGAACACCTCGTGGGCTTCGAGCAAACGCTGGTGCTCGGCCCAGTCGGCCGCGCTCATGTTGAGCGCGCCCAGCTCTTGCCGGGTTTTGCCCAGGTGCCCTTCAATGGGCGTGCCGGTACCCTGCTCCAGGGCGCCGGCCGCATGCACAAAACGGAACTGCGCGTCCTGCTCCCAGTACCAGTCGGACGACAGCTCGACCAGGCTGCGAAACCGCGCCTCGCTCTGCGCCAGCGCCTCCTGGGCATCGAAGTAGCCGGTCACGTCGGCATAGGTGCGCACCATGCCGCCGTCGGGCAGGGGCCGGGTGCGCACTTCCAGCGCCAGGCCGCGCAGGGTGCGCCGCCAGTAGCTGCCGGGCGCCGGCAGGCCTTCGCTGTCGAGCCGGGCCGCGTCGCTCACATAGGCGCGGCCGCCCGGGTCCACCAGCTCGAACCGCGGCCCGAAGGCGCCCTGCTCCTTCTGGTAATTGACCAGTGCGTTGAAGTTGGGCTTGGCAGCCAACAAGTCCTTGGGCAGGTCGAGCAAATCCAGTGCGCGTTGGTTGAAGGTGGTGACCACCCCGTCGCGGTCCACCCGCAACAGGCCCTGGTCCATGCTGTCGAGGGCGATCTGCAGCTCCTCTTGAACCTGTGCACGCCGCTGCTCTGCGCGCCAGGCACGGAACAGCTGCCCCACGGTGCTGATGAAAGGCGCCAGAAAATCGGCGTCTTCCTGGGTGTAGCCCTCGGGTTGGTTGGCCAGGCCAACCAGGGCCACGAGTTCGCCATCGACTTTGACCGGCAAGCCCAGGTAGGCCCGCAGCGGCGGGTGGCCATGGGGACGGCCGCTGCTGCGGCCGTCATGCTCGGGCGCATTGGAAATCACGGTTTCGCCGGTGCGCAGGGTCACACCCAACAGGCTGTCTGGGCTGTCGAACAACATGCCGCCCTCGGCCACCTTGGCATACAGCGCCTGCGATGCCTCGTCCCAGGCGATGTTGGTCATGGCATGGATGCGCAGCGTGGGCACCTGACCCGGGCGGGGCACCACCTCGCCGACCAGGCCGTATTCGCTGTCGGTGACGCCCAGCAATTCCTCCAGCAACAGCTCGAACGCTCGCTGGGGGTGGCTGTCTTCGATGAAACTGTTTTGCGCCCGGCTCACCGCCTGCATCAAGCGGTGCTGGCGCGCCATGGCCAGCTCGGCCTGTTTGCGCGTGCTCACGTCGGCGTGCGAGCCCACCATGCGCAGGGGCGTGCCATCGGGCGCAAACTGCACCACACGCCCACGGCTGTGCACCCAGACCCAGTGGCCTTGGCGGTGCCGCATGCGGAAATCCATTTCAAGCAGCGGCAGATCGCCGCTGAGCACCAGCTGGCGCCGGTGCTCCACCTGCAACAGGTCGGCCGGGTGCACATGGACCAACCAGCGGCCATGGTCGGTTTCAAAACCACCGGGCGCGTGGCCCAGCAGCCCGAACCAGCGCTCGTCCATCACCTCGGCGCCGCTGCGCAGGTTGTGGTCCCACAGGCCCAGATCGACGGCGCCCAGCACCAGATCGAGCCGCTGCACCGTGTTCTGCAAGCGCCGCAGGTTGTCGGCCTTGGCCAGCACCGCACGCACCTGCTCGGGAAAGGTGTGCAGGTAGCCCTGCGCCGGATCGATGATGAAATAGTCGCTCAGACCGCGCCGCATGGCCTGGGCGGCCAGGGCTTCCTCACCGGGCCCCACATGCACCAGCGCCGGACACGTGTCCCAGGGGAGATCTGCATCCAGCAGCCGGCCATCGGGCAGGTCCAGCGCGGCCACCACCAGATCAGGCGGCGCGCCGTCGTGCTGCAGGCGCTGGGCGGCCGCACCCAGCGTGGCCACCACCTCGACCGGCGCCGCCGCACCCAGCGCCGTCAGCGCGCCGCTGAGCACGCGCACACGTAGGGGGTCGGCATCGATCAGCAGGGCGGTGAAGACCATTGTGCAAAGTATCGCAGCTTGCGCTTGACATTTGCATGCCCCGGGCCTGGCTCCTGCCCAACAGCCGCACAGACGTTGTTTCGGCGCGCCGTTCAGTGCGGCCGCAAGCGGTCGCCCGAGCGCCGCTGGCGCTGGTAAGCGGGCACCAGCCACAGCGGCTGGGTGGGGTCGGCCGGTGGGCACACATGCCACGTGTGGGTGACCGCCGGCAGGGGCCGGCCCGCTGCGCCCGGCCCCCGACGCACGAAGTTTGAAAACCAGTGTTGAAAACGCGCCATGGCGGGGTCCTTTCGTGTAACAGACATCTCGGCAATGCCGCCCGAGTCCAAGGGGGACTGCGGCGACCCCTCCACGATAGGTGGCTTGCGTATCAAAACGCGATACGAAAATCGGGCATGCTGTGGCCATGAAAGACATCGACCGCCTCTACCGCTACAAAAGCCTGCTGACCAGCCGCCATGCGGTATCGAGTGAAGAACTCATGGCCACGCTGGGCATCTCGATCGCCACCCTCAAACGCGACATGGCCCGGCTGCGCCAGACGCTGGCGCTGCCCGTGGTGTACGACCGCCTGGCCGGCGGTTACCGGTTGGCGCCGGGCAATGGCCGGCGCGAGCTGCCAGGCATGTGGCTGACACCACAAGAACTGGTGGCCCTGGTGACGCTGCAGCACCTGCTGAGCGAGTTGGCGCCCGGCCTGCTGGGGCAGAAGCTGGCGCCGCTGCGCGAGCGGCTGTCGCACCTGCTGCACGACATCGACATCGACAGCCTGGGCCTGTCGCAACGCATGCGCGTGGTGCACGCCGGCCAGCGCCGCCTGCCGCCGCAGGCTTTTGACACCGTGGCCAGCGCCACCCTGCAGCGCCAGCGGCTGCGGCTGCGCCACTTCAACCGCGCCACCGGCGAGCGCGTGGAGCGCGAGGTGTCGCCACAGCAGCTGGTGCACTACCGCGACAACTGGTACCTCGACGCCTGGTGCCACCTGCGCAACGGGCTGCGCAGCTTTTCAGTGGACGCACTGGAGCGCTGCCACCTGCTGCCCGATCAGCCCGCGCTGGACGTGGACCCTCAGTTGCTGAAGCAGGCCGCTCAGGCGGGCTACGGAATTTTCAGCGGTCCGCCGGTGGCGCGCGCGCGGCTGCGATTCAGCCCGCAGCGGGCGCGCTGGGTCAGCGGCGAACAATGGCACCCCGATCAGGCGGCCCACGTGGAGCCCGATGGCAGCTACGTGCTGGAGCTGCCCTACTCGGACGACCGGGAGTTGCTGGGCGACGTGTTGCGCCACGGGCCGGAATGTGAGGTGCTGCACCCGCCCGAGCTGCGGCACAAGGTGGCCGAGGCGCTGCGCCTGGGCGCACAACGCTACGCCCCAAAAACAAAACCCGCCTGAGGCGGGTTCTTGCTGAGGCCATGCCACCTGGGGTGGCACGAACAGGCTCAGGGCTTCTTGGCTTCTTCAGCAGGTGCGGCCGGAGCGGCGGCAGGAGCGGCAGCGGCGGGCGCTGCAGCAGCGTCGGCAGCCGGTGCTGCGGCAGGAGCGGCAGCGGGTGCGGCTTCAACGGCAGGAGCGGGGGCAGCAGCCGGTGCGGGCGCAGCGGCCGGGGCTTCTTCTTTCTTGCCACAGGCGGCCAGGGTAGCGGCGGCCAGCACGGCGGCGATAACGAAAGACTTGTTCATGGTGTCAGAGCTCTGAAGAATGGGTTCGGGACGATGGTTGATTCGCCAAGCAGCCACCCCCGATGTGATGACCTGCTCGCCGGCACTGCCTTACGCGCAACTTGCACAAGACAAAGCGGCGGGATCATATCTTAAAAAGTCAAGAGCACTTACCCTGAAAGTCTGATTTTTTGTGAAATTGTGTGGCGAAGTGTGTCTTACAAACCCAAGGAGGTGACGGGAAATCCCGGTCGCGCCTGCATCCAGTGCTGCTCCAGATCTTCGCTCAAGCGGGTGCGCTGGGCCGCTTCGGTGGTGGCCACCACCACGTCGCGCGTGTCGTCCACCCGCTGCATGGTCCATTTCGGCGTCCACAGCACACTGGGCAGGTTGGCCTGCCCGGCCGACCAGACGCGCACCTCGACCCGGTGCGACCAGCGCGCGCGCCAGTCCACAAAACGCGCGTGCCGCAGACGCATGTCGTCGAAACGCTGCCCCAGCACCCGCACTTGCGCCAGCGGATGCGCCCGTGTCGCCGCCGCCCAGTCGTCCAGCGCCTGGACCAGCCGCAGCTCGCCCAGCGGCCAGGCGGCGAAGTCGGGATCGCACAGCCACACTTGAGCACAGGCCTCGCGAGCGGCCTCCTGCAGACCCTGCACCACCAGGTTCTGAAAATCCACACGACCCACAAAACGCCCTTCGGGCCACGGGCCCACAGCGTCGCTTGGTGGCTGCCGCGGGCTGACGTCTTCAGTCATCGCCGGTCTCCTCCAACAGCCAGCCACTGTCCACCCACTCGGCCAGCAGCGCGCGCGCGCCTTCGCTGGCGCGGGCCAGGGCGCGGGCATCAAGCCGGCGCTGGTCGGCCAGTTGCCGCATCAGGCGGGCATCGGCGCCGCCGGCCCGGAAGCTCTCGCCGTTGATGAACACGTGTTTGTCGTCGTACATCATGCGGGTGCGGCGGTCCAGCCGCAGCGCGCCGCCTGCCCAGTCGGCGGCCGGTTCGTCGAACCACACCGTGGGTTTGGGTTCGGTCAGCACCTCGCCCAGGGTGCAGCCCAGCAGATCGCCCTGCGCGAGCAAGCGGCGCAGGCCATCGGCAGCAAAGGCTTGCAGTTCGGCGGGCACGCGCGCCGGTGTGGCGGTGGCGGGCTGCGCGGGATCGCGGTAGAGCGTGTTGTCTTCGTGTTCATCGGCCAGGCGCAGTGCCAGCTCGCCGGCCAGGCCCCCGCGCTGCGGCGAACGAAAGCCGATGGAACAGGTCATGCAGTCGCCGCCCACCGCGTCGCCGTCGTGGGCCCAGCGCGGCGGCAGGTACAACATGTCGCCGGGGTTGAGCACCCACTCTTCTTCGGGCTCGAAATGCTGCAGTATCTTGAGCGGCACATCCGGCACCAGGCTGAAGTCTTTCTGTCGGCCAATGCGCCAGCGCCTCTGGCCCGTGGCCTGCAGCAGAAACACGTCGTAGCTGTCGAAATGCGGCCCCACACCGCCACCCGGACTGGCCCACGAAATCATCAAGTCGTCCAGCCGCGCATCGGGCACAAAACGGAAGCGGCTCATCAGCTCGTGGGCCGGGTCGCTGTGCAAATCCACGCCCTGCACCAGCAAGGTCCAGCGCGCCTGTTCCAACGGCGGCAGGCTGCGGCGGGCGAACGGACCATGTTTGAGCGCCCAGCCCTGGGCGCCGTGCGCGATCAGGCGCGACTCCACCCCCTCGCGGCCGGCCAGATCGAACAGCGCCTTGCGGTCCAGCGGCGGCACAAATCCCGGGATGGCCTGGCGCACCAGCAGCGGCTTTTTGTGCCAGTGGCGGCGCATGAACTGCTGCGGCGTGAGCCCGCCAAGCAAGGGCAAGGCCAGGTCAGGGGCCGGGGGTGAAACAAGTGGGGAAAGGCGCTTCATGGGACAATTGTGCGATGAAAATTTCGGATCAATGTGTGGTGTCGCTGAGCTGGACGCTCAAGGACACGCTGGGCGAGCTCCTCGACGAGTCGGACGACCCGGTGGAGTTTCTGGTGGGCGGCGGCGACCTGCTGGCCAAGATCGAGGAAGGCCTGATGGGCCATGAGGCGGGCGACAAGATCGACCTGCACCTCGAACCCGAACACGCCTTTGGCGACTTCGACGACCAGTTGCTGTTTCTGGAGCCGCTGTCGCGTTTTCCGGCGGAGCTGGACATCGGCATGGCCTTTGAGGGCTTGCCCGAGGGCTGCAATCCCGATGCACCGCGCGACCGGGTGTACTTCGTGAGTGAAATCTACCCCGAGCACGTGGTGATGGATGCCAACCACCCGCTGGCCGGCATTGCGCTGCGCCTGCAGTTGCGGGTGCACCAGGTGCGCGAAGCAACAGAAGAAGAAATTGGCCGGGGCACGCTGGGCACCGGCTTCTTCAAGGTGCAGACCGGCTCGCCGCCGGACGCGACGCTGCACTGAACAGGGCTGGACTGGGGCCTCAGCCTTTGCCGGTGGAGCCGTAGCCGCCAGCGCCACGTTCGGTCGCGTGGTCGAAATCGTCCACCACACGAAACTGCGCCTGCACCACCGGCACGATGACCAGTTGCGCCAGGCGCTCCATGGGTTGCAGGGTGTAGGCCACGTCGCTGCGGTTCCAGGCGCTCACCATGAGCTGACCCTGGTAGTCGCTGTCGATCAGGCCCACCAGGTTGCCCAGCACGATGCCGTGTTTGTGACCCAGACCGGAACGCGGCAGGATGAGGGCCGCGTACCCGGGGTCTTTGAGGTGGATGGCCAGCCCGGTGGGCACCAGCTGCCAGGCGTTGGGCGCCAGCAGCAGGGGCTCGTCCAGGCAGGCGCGCAAATCCAGGCCGGCGCTGCCAGGCGTGGCGTAGCCTGGCAACTGGTCGGCCATGCGGGCGTCGAGAATCTTGATATCGAGGTTCATATTCAGTAGCAAGAGCGCCGCTGACCGTTTCAAAATGGCTGATGCGGCACTGAAAAAAATTCAAACAAGGGTTAGCGATGAGGTCGGAGGCCGCCGTGGATCATAGACACCCCCGATAATCGGGCGCCTTCCCCCCTGCGGGTGAACCGACTTTGGAGAAAACCAGTGCTGCAACTATTGATCAAGACGCTCCACGCCGTCGACTGGGTGATGGAAAAGCTGGGCAACGTCGCTGCCTTTGCGGTGACAGCCGCTGCCCTCATTTCCGCCGGCAATGCCTTTGTGCGCTACGGCCTGGACATCACGTCCAACGGCTGGCTTGAAATCCAGTGGTATCTGTTTGCGGCCGCCGTGATGCTGGGTGCGCCGTATGTGTTGAAAGTGAATGAACACGTGCGTGTGGACATCATCTACGGCAAGCTCACCGGCTTCGGACCGGCCTATGTCGACCTGTTCGGCCTGATCTTCTTCCTGCTGCCTTTGTGCGGCCTGATGGTCTACCTGACCTGGCCATTTTTCTTGAGCATGTACCAATCTGGGGAAATGTCCAGCAACGCGGGTGGCCTGATCCGCTGGCCAGCGATGTTGCTGCTCCCCGTGGGTTTCGCGCTGATGTTCATCCAGGGTCTGGCCGAGGTGATCAAGCGCTTGTTGTATGTGGGTGGCGTGATCAAGCTCGACATCCACTACGAGAAGCCGTTGCAGTGAACACCACCGAACCGTCTACTGGAGTGCTTTGATGACTGTTGAGAATTTTCCGCCACTGATGTTCGCGGGCCTGGTGGTGACGATGCTGATCGGCTTCCCGGTCGCGTTTTCATTGGGCGCCCTGGGCCTGGCCTGCGGCTTCTACGCGATCGAGATGGGCTGGTTCCCGGCCTCTTTCATGTCCAACCTGCCACTGAACGTGTTCGGCATTCTGTCGAACGACCTGCTGCTGGCCATCCCCTTCTTCACCTTCATGGGCGCCATTCTGGAGAAGTGTGGGCTGGCAGAAGACATGCTGGACTCCATGGGCCAGCTGTTTGGCCCCCTGCGCGGCGGCCTGGGCTACTCGGTGATTCTGGTGGGCTTCATCCTGGGTGCCATCACCGGCACCGTGGCCGGCCAGGTGATCGCCATGGCGCTGATCTCGCTGCCGGTGATGATCCGCTACGGCTACAACATGCGCTATGCCACGGGTGTGCTGGCGGCCTCGGGCACCATCACGCAGCTGGTGCCGCCGTCCCTGGTGCTGGTGGTGCTGGCGGACCAGCTGGGCCGCTCGGTGGGTGACATGTACAAGGGCGCCTGGGGGCCCTCCATCCTGCAGATCCTGATTTTCGTCGGCTACACCTTCGCCCTGAGCCGCTTCCGCCCCAGCTACCTGCCGGGCGTGCCCGTCGAAGCCCGCACCTTGAATGGCTGGGCCCTGTGGAGCAAATGCCTGCGCGGCATCATTCCCTCGGCCATCCTGATCTTTGCCGTGCTGGGCTCCATGGGCGGCCTGCCCGGTCTGAACGTGGCCATTGCCACGCCGACCGAGGCTGGCGCCATGGGCTGTGTGGGCGGCCTTATCCTGGCCGCGATGCACAAGCGTCTATCGCCCGCGATGATGTGGGAAGCCATGAGCGCCACCATGCGCCTGACCGCCATGGTCGTGTTCATCCTGATCGGTGCACGGGTGTTCTCCATGGTGTTCCAGGGTGTGGACGGCCACATGTGGGTGGAGCACCTGCTGGCCGACCTGCCAGGCGGCACGACCGGCTTCCTGATCGTGGTGAACATCTTTGTGTTCTTCCTCGCCTTCTTCCTCGATTTCTTCGAGATCGCCTTCATCATCGTGCCCATGCTGGCACCCATCGCCGACAAGATGGGCATCGACCTGATCTGGTTCGGTGTGCTGCTGTGCGTGAACATGCAGACCAGCTTCATGCACCCGCCCTTTGGCTTTGCGCTGTTCTACCTGCGTGGCATCTCGGACACCTTGTTCAAGGAAAAACGCATCGAGAAACCCATCCTGTCCAAGGACATCTACCTGGGCTCGATTCCATGGGTGTTGATGCAGCTGATCTTGGTTGCCATCGTGATTTTTGTGCCAGAAACCGTGACGGCTTTCCTGGACAAGCCACCAGAGATTGATGTCGATGCCGTGCAGATCGATGCACCGCCGCCGGTCGAAGGGTCGGAAGGTGCCGCCGAAGGCGTCGACGCCGGTGCCAGCATGGATGGACTTGAGGCCAACAAGGACGCTGCGGAGGACCCTGCGAAAGCCTTGGAAAACGCAGTCAAAGAAGAGAAAAAATAAGGGTTCGCCGTTGATTGCGGCGACGTCTTCAACCCAGGAAAAGCCACCGAAAGGTGGCTTTTCCTTGTCCCCCTCCCCTCTCATGCACCTCGACCCCCTCGCACCGCCAACCTTCTCGCCATCGCAGGAAAAATCGGTATGCCACGCCTATGGTGCAAGCTATCGCGCCGTGCTGGCGGGCAGCCTGGTCATGCTGCTGGTGTGGGCCATCCGCCTGTTGTTCGCCGATGACGCACCCACCCCGGCGGGCGGCCTGTTGTCGTGGCTGCTGGTGGGTTTGGCCTTGGTCATCTACATGGGCATCGTGCTGCTGCGCAGCCAGACAACACTGACCGCCAGCACACTCTCGCAAGACTGGTTCTGGGAAAAAAAGGTCGCACTCCAAGAAGTGACCTATGTGCGCTTCATGCGACTGCGCGGTTGGGAATGGTTGATTGCACCGCGGCTGCTGGTGAGGGCTGGCCACGGTCCGCTGAAATCGTTTCACGCCGCGTCACCGCACATGTGGGCCGAATTCGAACGTTGGTCACAAGCTTTGCGCGATCGCCAGCAACGAACATGAAAAAACCCTGCGCCGTGGTGCACACGGCGCAGGGTTCAACCTTCATCCGCGCAGGCACACAGCCTGCGCGATGGATGGCGAAAGTTACAGCTTGGCAGCCTGCATGAAGCTGTCGAAACGCGCTTCTGTGAAGCGGAACCACAGGTTCTGGTCCTTGCGGAAAGCCGAGTAATCGGTGTAGATCTTCTTCCAGTTCGGGTTGCTGGCGCTGAGCTCGTCGTACAGCGACATGGCCTGCTTGTAGGCCTCGTCCATCACCACCTTGGGGAAGGGCAGCAACTTGGCACCGCTGGCCACCAGTCGCTTGAGGGCGACCGGGTTGCGGGCGTCGTACATGGCCTGCATGGTGGTGTGGGCGTTGGCAGCGGCACACTCCACGATGGCCTTGTTTTCGGTCGACAGGGCGTTGAACGCGGCCTTGTTGATGTAGAAGTCCAGCTGTGCGCCGCCTTCCCACCAGCCGGGGTAGTAGTAGTTCTTGGCCACTTTCTGGAAGCCCAGTTTTTCATCGTCGTACGGTCCGATCCACTCGGTCGCGTCGATGGTGCCCTTTTCGAGCGCCTGGTAGATCTCGCCACCCGGAATGTTTTGCGGCACGCCACCCATGCGGCTGAAGACCTTGCCGGCGAAACCGCCGATGCGCATCTTCATGCCCTTGATGTCGGCCAGGGTCTTGATCTCCTTGCGGTACCAGCCGCCCATCTGGGCGCCGGTGTTGCCACCGGGGAAGTTGACGATGTTGTACTGGTCGTAGAACTCGCGGAACAGCTTCATGCCGTTGCCGTCGTAGAACCAGGCGGTCAGCTGGCGGCTGTTGAGGCCAAAGGGAATGGCCGTGCCCATGGCAAAGGTGTCGTCCTTGCCGAAGTAGTAGTAGG
>CAYUAH010000045.1:0-16769 GCA_964442375.1 uncultured Hydrogenophaga sp.
AGGCCGTGCGCGAGCGCCAGGCCCAGGCCGAGCAGGCGCGCATCGAGTGGCGCGACGGCGCCTGTTTCCCCTACCTGGGCGAGGACCTGGTGTTGTGCCTCGACCCCGCCCAGGGCTTGCGCAGCGCCGGTGCCATGCTGGACAGCACGCCCGAGGGCTCACGGCTGCGCCTGGGCTTGCCACAACAGGCCGGCGCCGACCAGATACGCGACATGACCCAGGCCTGGCTGATGCGCCAGGCGCGCGCTTTGTTCCAGCAGCGCCTGGACCACTTTGCGCCCACATTGGGCGTGCGCTGGACCAAGCTGCGCCTGTCCAGCGCCGGCACGCGCTGGGGCAGTGCCAGCGCCGACGGCAGCATCCGCCTGAACTGGCGCCTCATCCACTTCGGGCCGGCGGTCATCGACTACGTGGTGGCCCACGAACTGAGCCATCTGCGGGTGATGAACCACAGCCCCCAGTTCTGGGACACGGTGGCCAGCGTGATGCCCGACTACCTGGAGCGCCGCCAGGCCTTGCACAAGCAGCCCGTGCCCAGGTGGTGAGCCGGCACAATCGCCCCATGCGATTTTTCAGAGACATCAGCCTGTCCTCGGCGACAGCGGGTTTTGTGGCGGTGCTGGTGGGCTTCACCAGCTCCATCGCCATCGTCTTCCAGGCCGCGCAGGCCTTTGGGGCCACGCCGGCACAAATCACCTCCTGGATGTGGGCCCTGGGTTTGGGCATGGGCCTGTGCTCGGCCGTGCCCTCGCTCGTCCTGCGCCAGCCGGTGATGGTGGCCTGGAGCACGCCCGGCGCGGCGGTGCTGGCCACGGCCGGCCTGGCTGGGGGCTTTGCCATGCCCGAGGCCATCGGCGCCTTCATGGCCTGCGCGGCCCTCATCATCCTGGTGGGCGCCACCGGCTGGTTCGAGCGGGTGATGAACCGCATCCCCATGGCCATCGCGGCGGCGCTGCTGGCCGGCGTGCTGGCGCGTTTTGGCCTGCAGGCCTTCGGTGCCGCGCAGACGGCGCTGTCGCTGGTCGTGCTGATGCTGCTGGCCTACCTGGCTGGGCGGCGCCTGCTGCCGCGCTACGCGGTGGTGCTGACCCTGGCGGTGGGGGTGTTGCACGCGGCGTTCACCGGGGGCCTGCGGACCGAAGGCCTGGCGCTGGAGCTGGCGCGGCCGGTCTTCACCGCGCCCGTTTTCAGCCTGCAGGCCATGGTCAGCCTGGCGTTGCCGCTGTTCGTGGTCACCATGGCCTCGCAGAACCTGCCCGGTGTGGCGGCCATACGCGCAGCGGGCTACCGCATGCCCATCTCACGCATCATCACCCTGACAGGTGCGGTCACGCTGGTGCTGGCGCCTTTCGGCGCCTTTGCGCTCAACCTCAGTGCCATCACTGCGGCCATCTGCATGGGCGAGGAGGCCCATGCCGACAAGGCCAAACGCTACACCGCCGCCGTGGCCTGCGGGCTGATCTACATCGCCATCGGCATCTTTGGCGCCACCTTCACCGCGCTGCTGCTGGCCTTCCCCAAGGAGCTGGTGATGGCCATCGCCGGCATCGCCCTGCTGGGCAGCATAGGTGGAGGCCTGCACACGGCGCTGGCCGACGAGCGCCACCGCGAAGCGGCCCTGATCACCTTCCTGGTCACCCTCAGCGGTGTGGTGCTGGCCGGCATCGGCTCGGCCTTCTGGGGCGTGGTCGCCGGCGGGCTGGCTCTGTTTGTGCAACAGTACGGCAACCGGAAAACATCACCATGAACATCCTCATCGTCGCCGACCCGCTTGAGTCCTTCAAGATCTACAAGGACACCACCTTCGTCATGATGCGCGAGCTGCAACGGCGTGGCCACACGCTGGCGGCCTGCGAGCCGCAGCACATCCACTGGCGCAGCGGCGGTGTCGTCACCGCCAGCGTTCGTGCGGTGCGCCTGACGGGCGAGACCCATGCCTGGTTCGAGGCCCAGCCTGAACAGCCCATCGCGCTCAAGGACTTCGACGCCATCCTGATGCGCAAGGACCCGCCCTTCGACAGCGAGTTCTTCTACGCGACCCATTTGTTGGAGCAGGCCGAGCGTGAAGGCGCGCGGGTGTTCAACAGCCCACGTGCCCTGCGCGATCACCCCGAAAAGCTGGCGCTGATGGAATTTGCCGACTTCGCGCCGCCCACCCTGGTGACACGCCGCGACGCCGACATCCGCGCCTTCCACGCCGAGCATGGCGACATCATTTTGAAGCCCCTGGACGGCATGGGTGGCATGGGCATCTTCCGCGTCAAGGCCGATGGCATGAACCTGGGCGCCATCATCGAAACCCTGAACCAGGGCGGCGCGACCAGCGTGATGGTGCAGCGCTACCTGCCCGAGATCGTGGACGGCGACAAGCGCCTGCTGGTCATCGGCGGCAAGCCCATGCCTTACTGCCTGGCCCGCATTCCGCAGGGCAACGAGGTGCGTGGCAACCTGGCCGCCGGTGGCAAAGGCGTGGCGCGGCCACTGACCGAGCGCGACCGTGCCATTGGCGAGGCGCTGGGTCCCATCCTGGCCGCGCGTGGCCTGCTGCTGGTGGGGGTGGACGTGATCGGCGACAAGGTGACGGAAATCAACGTCACCAGCCCGACCTGCTTTCAGGAAATCCAGCAGCAGACCGGCTGCGACGTGGCGGCGCTGTTTGTGGACGCACTGGAGGCGACGCTGGCGTAAGCGGGGCCTCTGCGGACGGTGCTAGACTGGTTTCGACAAGATCGTTACTGTTTTTTACCTTCGTGGACATCGCATCGCTGCACCTTGACCACGCCCAGGCCCTGCTGGCACGGGCGGGCCAGCCCCTGCCTGGGCCTGGAGGCAAGGAGGACCCGGCCTACCTGCAGCGCCTGATCGACGCCTTGTGCGACCTGTCGCTGCGCGATCCGCTCACCGGTCTGTCCAACCGGCGCCATTTCCTGGCCGCACTCGACCAGGAGATCGACCGCGTCACGCGTGCCGGCGACATGGCCTTGCTGCTGATGATCGACATCGACCACTTCAAGCGCGTCAACGACACCTACGGCCACCCGGCCGGCGACCAGGTGATACGCGCCGTGGCCCATTGCCTGTCGGCATGTGTGCGGCCCATGGACACGGTATCGCGTTTTGGCGGCGAAGAGTTCGCCATCATCCTGCCCAGTTGCCAGTCGGTGTTCGGCGCCCAGGTGGCCGAGCGTATCCGCGAGCGCATTGCCGCCTCGCCGGTGGTGCTCGACAGCGGCGAGATGCTGCATTTCACGGCCAGCATCGGGGGCGCCTACGCGCCGCAATGGCTGCGTTTCACGGCAGCGGCCTGGATAGAGCGCGCCGACGAGCAGCTCTACCGCGCCAAGGCCGAGGGGCGAAACCGCGTTTGCCTGGAGGCACAGCCCGACAGCGTGGTCAGTGCCGAAGAAAAAAGCCTGCTGTTCGGCATGTCGCCCATGGACGAACCGACCGATATCGAAGGTGTGCCTTCCCTGGGGGCCGACGGAGGCCCGACAATGAGTACCACATGACCAGCACACCGACCCAGACACCCCATGCCGCCGCCCACGCCGGCTTGCCTGCCTACAACGGCAAGGGCAAGGTCATGGCCGTGACCAGCGGCAAAGGCGGCGTCGGCAAGACCTTTTTTTCTGCCAACCTGGCCGCCGCGCTCACGCGCCGAGGACACAAGGTGCTGGTGCTCGACGCCGACCTGGGCCTGGCCAACCTCGATGTGGTGCTCAACCTCTACCCCAAGATCACGCTGCACGACGTGTTCACCGGCAAGGCCACGCTGGACGACGCCATCCTCAAGGCGCCCGGCGGTTTTTCGGTGCTGCTCGCGGGCTCGGGCATGGTGGAGTACTCGCGCCTCACGCCCGAGGTGCGCGATGACTTCCTGAAGGTGATGAACACCATCGTGCCGCGTTTTGACGTGGTGCTGCTCGACACCGGCGCCGGCATCTCCGACGTGGTGCTGTTTGCCGTCTCACTGGCCTCCGAGGTGCTGATGGTGGCCACGCCCGAGCCGACCTCGCTGACCGACGCCTACGCCACCATCAAGGTGTTGGCCATGCAGCAAAACCGCCAGCAGGTGCGGCTGGTGGTCAACCAGGCCACGCGCCCAGGCGATGGCCGCAACATCACTGGCCAGTTGCAGCAGGTGCTCAACCGCTTTCTGTCCACTCAGAACGGGTCGGGCATCAAGCTGCTGCACATGGGCGACGTGCCGGCCGACCAGTCGGTCAAGGATGCCATCATGCGCCGCCAGTTGCTGCTGGTGCACGCGCCCGGCTGCCCGGCCGCGTTGGCCGTGGGGCAGATCGCCGGGCGCATCGAAGAGGCCGTGCTCGGACACACGTTGTCCTGACCGGCCATGGGTTCCCTCACACCTGATTCCACGGCCGCCGCTGCTGCGGCGGCGCCCGGCGATGCCGGCGCGGACGGCGCACTGGCCGAGGGCGCCGGCACCCTGGCCGACCTGCTGCGTCGCATGCGGCACCAGACCGACTTTCCCGCCATGTCCGAGTCCATCGTGCGGGTGCAGGCGCTGGCGAGTTCCGAGACGGAAAGCCTCAACAGCCTGACCAACGAAATCCTCAAGGATGTGGCGCTGACGCAGAAGCTGTTGCGCCTGGTCAACTCGGCCCAATTCGCGCACGCCAGCGGTGGCATCAGCACGGTGTCGCGCGCGGTCAGCCTGATCGGCTTTGCCGGCATTCGCAACCTGGCGTTGAGTCTGCTGCTGCTCGAACACATGCAGGACAAGGCGCACGCCCAGCAACTGCGCACCGAGTTCCTGCGCTCGCTGCTGGCGGCTTCGCTGGCCAGCGACCTGTGCACCGTGGTCCGCGAAGGCGAAGAGGCCTTCATCGGCGCCCTGTTCCAGAACCTGGGTCGCATGCTGGCCGGCTTCTACCTGCCGGAGGAAGCGAAGCGCGTGCGCGACGCGGTGGCGGCCGGCGAGACCGAGGCCGCCGCCGCGCTCAAGGTGCTGCGCCTGGACTACGAGGCACTCGGCCTGGGCGTGGCCCGCGCCTGGGGCCTGCCCGGCCCCATACAGCGCCTGATGAGCCGCCCGCTGGGACGCCCGCCGCTGCGCATGCCGACCGACAACGCCGAGCGCCTGCGCTGGCTGGTGCTGGCCGCCAACGACGCCGCCGATGCCGTGCTGGCCCACGACGAAAAAGCCTTGCCGCCCAAGCTGGAACGGCTGGCACAGCAGTACGCCGCCAGCCTGGGGCTGGACGCCGAACACCTGGTGCACCACGTGCACCAGGCCCGCGATCGCCTGGCGCAGACGGCCGACGCCTTGGGGATTGTGGTGCTGCCGAAATCGCCTGCGGCTCGGCTGGCGCACCGCCTGCCGCCCAAAGAATCGCCCCCGGCCCACGACGACGCCGGCCCGCCGGTGCTCGACGCCCCCGACACCCTGAGCGACCTGGCGCTCAGCGCCTCAGAGCCCGAACCACAGGCCGCCGCGCCCACGGCCGATGCCATTGCGGTTGGCCTGCTGAGCACCGGCATCCAGGACGTGACCCAGGCGCTGGCCGACGGCGGCGCGCTCAACGACGTGCTGCGCATGGTGCTCGAAACGCTGTTCCGCGCGCTGGGCTGCCGGCGGGTGCTGCTGTGCCTGCGCGATGCCTCGGGCCAGCAGCTCTTGGGGCGCATGGGCCTGGGCGACGACGCGACCGAAGTCGCGCGCCGGTTCAAGCTGCCGCTGCAGGGTGCGAACGATTTGTTTGCACTGGTGTGCAACAAGGGCGTGGACACGCTGATCAGCGACGCCAGCGCGCCCAATGTGGCCCAGCGCCTGCCCGCCTGGTACCGCGAGCAGATCGCAGCGCCGTGTTTTCTGCTGCTGCCGCTGCAGCTCAAGGGCGCACCGCTCGGGCTGATCTACGCCGACACCGCCACGGCGGGCGCCATCGCGCTGGGCGAGCAGCCCCTGGCGCTGGTCAAGACCTTGCGCAACCAGGCGGTGATGGCGTTTCGGCAGGCGCGTTAGGCGTCCGTTTGAGGTGCCCGCTGCTGGTGGCGCTTGACCTTGCCCAACAGGCGGTGCAACTGATCCACCTCGCGCGGCTGCAGGCCTTCAAAGGCCGAGACGATCCAGGCCTCGTGCCGCTGCGCCATGACCGAGAACATCGCATGGCCGCGCGGCGTCAGGCGCACCCGCCAGGCACGCCGGTCGCCCTCCACCTCCAGCCGCTCCACCAGGCCTTCGGCCACCAGCTGGTCGGTGATGCCGGTGATGTTGCCGCCCGTGACCATCAAGCGGTGCGACAACTCCTTCATCTTCAAGCCTTCGGGGTGGCGTTCGAGTTGCGCCATCAGGTCGAAGCGGGGCAGGGTGGTGTCGAACTGCTCACGCAGCCCGGTGCGCACCTGCTTCTCGATCAGCTGGGTGCAGGTCAGCAGGCGCAGCCACAGGCGCAGCGCTTCGTGGTGTTCGCTGTGGGCACGGGCCTCAAGGTCCAGGGTGTCGTCCATGACGTGGCCGGCGGAGCCGTTCATTGGGATGCTGATAGTTTAGGGTTGAAAAATTGTCGGTGATTGTGTTGCGACCGGGTTGCGGGTTTTCCCCTTGAAGGCCGCAATGCCACAATGTTTGAACCTGTTCTTGCGCAAGGGAGCCTCTTGATATGTTGTACCGATTCAAGTCACGCGCCACCGGCGACCTGGTCATGCTGGAGGCGGCCGGCCGGCGCGTGCTGGAGATCCTGGGCAAAGACCCCTCGGGGCCAGGCATTCTCACCGCCGCGCAGATGCCGGCGGCGGTGGCCGCGCTGCAGGAGGCGGTGCGCGCCGACGATGCCGAACGCGAACGCCTGGCCCGTGAGGCCCAGGAGCGCGACGAGGCCTTGCCCGAGCCGGCCGACCGCGTGACGCTGCGCATGCGCACCGCGCCTTTCATCGAGATGCTGCAGCACTGCATGCGTGAAGACACCGAGGTGGTCTGGGGCGTCTGAGCGGGTGCCTGGGTGGGTCCCATGTTCATGTGAAACCATTCTTTACATCTAAACACACGCTGCTTATGATCGTCTGACACTTCTTTGCATGAGTAGACCCCTGCACAGGGCGCCGACCGTGCTGTCCGACGATGACTGTGGCTTCTTTGTCAGGTGGTTTCCGTTGGCTGCATGCCCTTGCGGGTGGCGGGCGGCGGCGCGCCTGGTGGCTGTCGGCGCTGACCGTGTGCTTGCTGGTGCTGGGACTGGGCTTGCCATCGCGCGCCAACGCGCCACCCGTTCTGCCCATCACCGGCGAGCGCATCGCCCTGGTGTTGGGCAACGCGGCCTACGCATCGTCGGCGCTGCTCAACCCAGGCAACGATGCGCGGGCCATTGGTCAACTGCTGACCACCGCAGGTTTCAACGTCGACCTGGTGCTGGACGCCACCACGGCCGACATGCGCGCGGCGGTGGCGCGCATGGAAGAACGCCTGCGCGACCCGCGTGTCAAGACGGCGTTGTTCTATTACGCCGGCCACGCGGTGCAACTGGAGTGGCGCAATTTCCTGGTGGGGGTGGATTCGCGCATCCGCCGCATCGAGGATGTGCCCAACCAGAGCGTGGACCTGGCCGACGTGCTCAAGCGGCTGGGCACCGCCAAGCGCGAGCGCGACAAACAGCTGGTGCTGGTGCTCGACGCCTGCCGCGACAACCCCTTCCGCGCCGACCTGCGCCTGCCCCAGAAGGGCCTGAGCCAGTTCGATGCGCCGCCCAACACCCTGGTGGCCTTCTCCACCGCGCCGGGCCAGGTGGCCTTTGACGGCGAAGGCAACCACAGCTTCTACACCGCCACGCTGCTGCGCGAGCTGGCCGTGCCCTATGTGTCCATAGAAGACGCCCTCAAGCGCGTGCGCATGGGCGTGCGCGTGGCTTCGCTGGGCCGGCAGGTGCCGTGGGAAAGCACCAGCCTGGAGCAGAGCTTCTACCTCTACCCGTCCGACAAGATCGAGGCCATCAACCCCGAGGCGCTGGAGAACAACGTCAAGCGCGAACTGGCCGCCTGGGACCAGGCCAAGTCCGGCGGCGACATCGCGTCGCTGGTGGGCTTTCTGCAGGCGTTTCCCAACGGCAACTTCTCGCAGCTCGCGCAGTTCCGCCTGGACGGCATGCTGCACCGCCGCGCCCAGGACGAGGCGGTGGTGGTGGCCCAGCGCCAGCGTGGCCTCGAAGACGCACAACGCACCCAGGCCACCCAGGAGGCCGCCAACGCGGCCCTGGTGCAGCAGCAACTGGCTGCGGCCCGTGAGGCCGAGGCGCAGCGCCAGCGGGACGCACAGCAGCAGTCCCAGTCGCAGCAGGCTGCGCTGGAGGCCCGCCGTGCCGAGGAGCGGCGGCGCATCGAGCAGTTGGCCGAAAACGCCCAGCGCGAACGCCAGGCCCGCGAAACCGCCGCCCGGCAGCAGGCCGCCGCCCAGGCCCCCATGACGCCCTTGGCCCAGGGCCAGGTGGCGTCTGCCGGCCGCATGGTGCCCACCGTGGAGGTGGTGCCCACCGCGCTCGAGAGCGAATTGCTGGTCACGGCCCAGCGCCTGCAGTTGGCGCCGCCGGTGCCCATGGCGACGCTGGCCCAGTACACGCCGCTCACCCAGGACCGCGTCGCGGCCGTGCCCGGCTTCGATGGCGCAGAGCCGCTGGACCGCCAGTTTGTGGTGGGTGATCAGTGGAGCTACAAGGTGATCGACCGCTTCTCCAGGCGCGAGTCGCGCATGGACCTGCGCGTGACCGGCGTGGACGCCGCAGCCGACCGCGTGACCTACAACAACGGCCAGTTTTACGCTGACCTCATGGGCAACGCCACCAGCACCGACATGGGCGCGCTCGACTCGCCACGCCAGTTCTACCCGGCCACGCTGCAGGTGGGCAAACGCTGGGTGTCCAACTTCGTGCAGCGCCAAAACAGCGGCGTGCAACGCTTCCGCTACGACGTGCGGGTGGTGGCCAAGGAAAACGTCACGGTGCCCGCGGGTCAGTTCATGACCTACCGCATCGAGGCCACCGGCTTCAACCTCGACACCGGCGGCACGATCCGCCGCGTGCTGTGGGTGACCCCCGGCATCAACGCCAACGTGGCGCTGGAGGTGGAAGTGCGCCGGCGCGACAACTCGCTGGAGCAGACCTACCGCTGGGAGCTGGCCAGCTACAGCGGCAGGCGGCAGAGCCCGGTGCGGCCGGCGTGAGCAATGGTTTTCTCGAGGTGGACAACGTCAACATCAATTGGAGCAACACATGACTGAAACGACACGGACGCGACTGCAGGGCAACACATGGCGGCGGATGGGGCAGGTGGCAGCGAGTGCCGCAGTGGCGGTATTGCTGGCCGCTTGCGGCGGTGGATCCAGTTCGGACACCGACACCGGGGTCCAGGCCTGCAGCAACGCTTTCACCGACAGCTTTGGCAATTCGGTGTCGGCGGCCACCTTGCGCACGCTTCCGGGTGCCGATTTTGTGGGCGGAGGCGACGGCACGGGTGATGCCGGCGCCGATGGCACGGGTGCCGATGGCGCGGCCATCGCCAACGCCGCCATCCGGATCACCGACGCCAATGGCAAGGTGATCAACACCACCACCGACGCCAGTGGCTACTTCCGCGTCAACATCGGCGGCATGAAACAGCCGCTGGTGGCCAGCGTGCAGCGCAGCGGCAACGCATGGAAGTCGGCCATGGTTGATGTGATTCAGAGCTGCCGTGGTTCGTTCTACACCCTCAACCTCACAGGCCTGACCGATCTGGTGCTGGCTGAGGTGGCCACCGCAGCAGGTGTCAGCGGAGGCTCCGATGCCGTCACGCCGGCCGTGCTGGCCGCCAACAGTTCGCGCGTATCTACCGCAGTTCAGACAGTGAATGCACGCGTGTCCACCCAGTTGCAGGCCGCCGGGCTGAATCCGTCCACGTTCAATCCGCTGACTTCGGCCTTCCGTCCCGACTCGACGGGTTACGACCAAGTGCTCGACAGCGTGACCATCACCAAGAACAGCGACGGCTCGACCAGTCTAGATACGTCGGGTGGCAGCTCCGGCCTGACTGGGCAGTGGAACATTTCCACTGTGATCGAAGGGCAGACCTATTCGGGCGGGACGGTGGATGGCAGCGCGGTTCCAACCAGCCTGCCCAACATCACCATCACCTCGGATCAGGCCTATCAGCAGATCATTGCCGACTACGCAGGTGCGAGCTACACCACCTCCATCAGCGGCAACGTGATCACGATCACCGGGCCCAGCACCAACCTGACGGTCACCATCAACGCCTTCAGCGCCAGCAACTACGCCGGCTGTGGCGGTTGTGGTGTGGGTTCCACCGTGTCGTATTCCATCAACTACTCGTTCACCTACAACGGTCTGGACGGTGGGGTGACCGTGAGCAACGAGGTGCTTACCGGTTCCGTTACCTTGAACTTCCAGCGCATCAGCTGACACTGGGTGCCGGACCGCAGCCCCGCAAGGGGCTGCTGTTTCTATCTGGACATCGGTGGAGCGATCTGCCGCATGCGGCGATTTGACGGCGCGGTGCTGCTGGTGTGAGCCAGCAATCCGTTTCCTTATGGGGTGGTCGATGGCGAATCAACTGGAGAACAAAATGACAACAACTCCCGTGCCCGTTCCGCGTCAGCCATCATGGCGGCTTGGTTTTTATGCCCTGAGCGTTGCATTGGTCGAGATCGTGGTGGCTTGCGGTGGGGGTTCAAATTCGCCCGATACCGGTGTTGGCGGCACGCCAACAGAGTGCACAAAGACCTTTACGGACAGCTTTGGTAACAGCGTTACCTGCGCGACGATGCGCAATCTTCCCGGGGCGGAGTTCGCCAGCGGCGACGGTGGAAGTGGCGATGCAGGGGCAGATGGGGCGGCAGCCGATGGCGCGCCTATTGCAAATGCTGTCATCCGAATTACCGATGTCAATGGCCGGCAGATAACCACAATCACAGATGCCAATGGGTATTATCGGGTGAATATTGGCGGGTTAACACAGCCTTTGATTGCTGCCATCGAGAGGAATGGCAATGCGTGGCGAACGGGTATGGTCGATGTGATTCAAAAGGGTCGCACAAATTTCTACACACTCAATTTGACGGGTCTGACAGATTTGGTGCTGGCCGATTTGGCTGCATCTTCGGGTGTGATTGGTGGGGCTGACGCGATAAAACCATCGGTTCTTGCCGCAAACGCCAACCGTCTGGGCACTTCTGTGAGCAATGTGAACAACATAATATCCGCCCGTTTGCAAGAAGCGGGGTTGAATGTTTCATCGTTCGACCCCCTGAAGAATCCTTTCAGGACTGATAAGACCGGCTATGACCAAGTTCTCGACAACGTGACAATCGTCAAAAGTCGAAGCGAAACCAAAATTGATCCGAGCAGTAACTATTCTCTGAGTGGCAGTTGGAGCATGACGGCGGTCATTGAAGGCGTGGAGATTGATGTTGGCCTCATTGACGGGGCTGCGGTTCCCCCGTCTTCTATGTTGGCTGGAATAGATTTTACAACAGGGCTTGGCCAGACGGAGGAAGCGTATTCCTACGTTGAAAATGGAAAAACATACACACTAACCGTTCTGGGCAATTCAAGTGTTCTGACGGGGCCTCAGACGAATTTCACCGTCACGATTGATGATATATCAATTTCCAACTATATTGGTTGTGGCGTTTGCGGCATCAGTTCTGCTGTTTCCTATACATTTTCGATGATTGTTTCCTCGGGCGGCACGATGGACGGGGAAGCGGTCCCATATTCAAGCTCAAGCTCGTCGGTGCAGATTGTTTACCGCCGTGTAAGCTGAGGGCATTCGATTTGCGGTGGGTTCCGGACGCGGCTGCGCCTCAAATGAAAGGGTAAATCATGTTTCTCTCACTAAAGTGCTCTGGCAATTTGCTCTTTGCTGCAGGTCTGTTGTGTCTGTTTGCGATGGGCGGCGCTAACGCGCAGGCAATAAGCGCCCCCAAATCCACCCAGGAAATCATCGACGCCCTCAAACCCGGCGGTGATCAGGCGGGCATGCCGGGCCAGCGCACCCGGGGGCTGTCGCTGGACGTGCCGGAGAAAAAACCGGCCCGGCCTGGGGCAGGGGCCGGTGCGGCGGCCAAGGCCCCTGAGGGCAAGTTCGTCGACCTGAACGTGCCATTCGAGTTCAACTCCGATCAGTTGACACCCGATGGGCGCGACCTGCTGACCAAGCTGGCCGAGGCACTCACCTCCAAGGAGCTCTCCAGCATCACCGCCGTGACGCTGGAGGGCCACACCGACGGGGTGGGTGGCGCGGACTACAACAAGGCCTTGTCCTTGCGGCGGGCGCAGGCGGTGCGCAGCTTTTTGCAGGGCTCGCAGGAGCTCAAGGGCAAACAGCTGCGGGTGGTGGGCAAGGGCGCGGCCGAGCTGGCCAACCCCGCCAGCCCCGAAGATGCCGCCAACCGACGCGTGCGGGTGGTGGTCTATTACGCTGCCGGCACGCCTTGACGGCGCCATGACCTGGCGCCGTGCGCAAGCCGCCGTTGGCCTTTGGCTCGGCGGCTTGTTGCTGACGGCGGTCCAAGGCACGGCGGCGCAGGATGTTGCGCCCTTGCCGCAGCATGCGGTGGCCGAGGTGCTGGACCCCACAGGCAGCGGCCCGCGCGCCTTGCGCCTGGCGGCGCTGGACGGGGTGGTGCTGCTGCAATTCGCCGACCTGCGCGAACAGGCGCGTGCCATGGCCCGCATCGTGTTGTTCATCGAAAAAGTGGGCGCACCGCGCCACCGCGTGATGAATGTGCCCGAGGTGCTGCAGTGGCTGCGCGCGCGTGGCACCCGCCTGGAGCTCATCACGCTGGGCAACAACCTGGGGGCCGAGGAGCTGGCCCGCTTTTTCAACACCGCGCGCCTGCAGGGTGAGGCCCTGACCGACCAGGAACGCGATCTGTTGCGAGACTTGCTGGGCTGGGGTCTGTTGCGTGAGCAAACCCAGGGCTGGGCGCCGGGCGCTGGCGCACACACGCTGCTGACCGTGCCGCAGGTTTCTCAGATGGGTGGCTGTGACGCCTGCCAGGTCACGCCGCAGGTGCGCCGAGCCATCCTCGAGCACGAGTTGGGGCACGGCGAATTTGCCGCCAGCGCGGCCGTGCAGCACCACGCGCGCTGGTTCTGGTTCAACGTGCTGTCGCCCGTGGCGCGTTCCCAGTGGCAGCGTTTTCTCACCCAACGCGGCTACGATACGTCCCAACTGCAGATTGTGCTGGGCGAGATGCATGCCTACCTGGACCACACACACGACCCTCGTTTGTTCAGTGCCGCAGACCTGGACCTGGCACCGGCCGCGCTGGACGCCCTGCGCGCGCGCTACCGCGGGGGGCGGGCTGCGCCGGCGGCGCTGCGCCACGATCCCGGTTACCAACTGCCCTGATACCCCGCACCGGAGGCCTGCCCCTTGAGCGATCCCCTGCAACTGGACAAGTACGAGATCGCCGGCGTGCTCGGCAAGGGTGCGATGGGTGTGGTCTACGCCGCGCGCGACCGCCGGCTGGGGCGCCAGGTGGCCATCAAAACCGTGCTGACCAGCCACCTGGAGGACGAGGCCACGCGGCGCGAGTACTCGGTGCGTTTCGAGCGCGAGGCCCGCGCCATCGCCAAGCTCAACCACCCCAACATCGTCAACGTGTACGACTTTGGTGAATCGGGCGACCTGGCCTACCTGGTCATGGAATACCTGCAAGGGCAGGAGCTCAAGACCTGGTTCGACGCAGGGCAACCCCTGCCGGTGGCCCAGTGGTCGCCGGTCATGGCGGGCCTGCTGGCAGCGCTGGCCCATGCGCACAGCCACGGCGTCATCCACCGCGACATCAAACCCTCCAACGTCATGCTGCTCGATGGTGGCGGCGTCAAGCTGATGGACTTTGGCGTGGCGCGGCTGGACGATGCGGGCGACGAGACCCAGGTCGGCACGCGCATCGGCACCCTGGCCTACATGGCGCCCGAACAGCTCGAAGGGGTGGCGGTGGATCACCGCATTGACCTGTTCGCCGCCGGTGTCATCCTCTACCAATGCCTCACCGGCCGCAAACCCTTTGCGGGCAATGAGTGGGAGTTGCAGCGCAAGATCATGGCCGAGGCCGCCGAGCCGCCCTCGCGGATCAACCCGGCCGTCACCCCCGAACTGGATGCGGTGGTGGCGCGTGCCATGGCCAAATCACCCGCGCAGCGTTTTGCCAGTGCGGCCGAGTTTCAGACCGCGCTCGACCACGCCTTGCAGGCTGCGGCCCAGCGCGCCGCAGCGCCGGCCGCGTTCGACGACGACGCCACCCGCGTGCTCCCGTCTGGCGCAACGGTGCACGATCTGTTCGATGTGGCCCCGGGCGACGAGACTGGACTGCGGCGGCCCGGTGCGCCCGGTTCGTTGCCCGCCAGTGCGCCGATGGCGACTGCGCCGCCAGGCCCCAAGCCGGTGGGCTTGATGGTGGCGGCCGCACTGGGCGTGGCGGTGTTGGCCGGCGGCGCCTGGTGGGTGCTGGCCCCCGGGTCAAAGCCCACACCGGCGGTGGCGGCAGCGCCGGTGGCAGCCCCGCCTTCGGCGCCTGCGCCTTCCGCTCCCGTGCCGGTCCCCGCGCCGCCCGCCTTCGAGCTGGCGGTGTCAACCACCCAGGGCGACAACCGCTTCCGCGAAGGCGAGGCGATTGCGCTCAAGGTCAAGCCGCAGGCACCGGCCCATGTCTACTGTTTCATGCAGGACGAAAAAGGCGAGATCCTGCGCTTTTTCCCCAACCGCTTCCGCGCCGATGCGGCGGTGGACGGTGCCGGCATCGAACTGCCGGGCAAGATGAAATTCCGCATCCAGGCCAGCTTCAAGGGCCAGCCGGAAGCCGTGTTGTGCCTGGCCTACGCGCAGGCCGTGCCGGTCACCGCCGGGCCACTCCGGGTGGGCGACTTCGCGGCCTTGCCCGAGGCCAGCCTGGACGCTGTGCGCGCCGCCATGGAGGGCGCGGCCGGCCCCGCGCTGGCGGCGCAGCGCCTGGACATCCTGCCCCGGCCCTGAGGCGGGGTGGGCGTCAGTCCACCTTCGCGCCCGAGGCCTTGACCACGCCGGCCCATTTGGTGATTTCGCTGTCGATCAGGCGCGCGAACTCCTGTGGCGTGTTGCCGCTGGGGATGGCGCCTTGCGACAGCAGGCGCTCCTTCACGGCGGGCAGGTTCAGCGCCTTGGCCACTTCCTGCTGCACGCGGTTGACGATGTCGGGTGGCGTGCCGGCCGGTGCCAGCAGGCCAAACCACGAGCTGGCTTCAAAGCCCGCCAGCTTGCCTGCCTCGGCCACGGTGGGCACGTCGGGCAGGGCCGCAGAACGCTGGCCGCTCGTGACCGCAAAAGCCGTCAGCTTGCCGGCCTTGATGTGGGGCATGGCCGAGGGCAGGTTGTCGAACATCACGTCCATGGTGCCCGCCAGCATGTCGGACAGTGCAGGACCCGAGCCCCGGTAGGGGATGTGGGTCATGAAGATGCCGGTCTGGTTCTTGAACAGTTCGCCCGCCAGGTGGATGGAGGTGCCGTTGCCGCTGCTGGCCATGTTCAGACGCCCAGGGTGTGCCTTGGCGTGGCGCACGAAGTCGGTCACGTTGTGGATGTTCAGCGCACGCGCCTTGTCGGTGTTCATCACCATCACGTTGGGCACACCCGCCACCAGGGTCACGGGGGCAAAGTCCTTCTGCGGATCGTAGGGCAGCGATTTGTAGAGCGCCTTGTTGATGCCATGGGTGCCCACCGTGCCCATCAGCAGGGTGTAGCCGTCCTTCTCGGCCTTGGCCACCAGTTCGGCGCCGATGTTGCCGCCCGCGCCTGCGCGGTTGTCCACGGTGAAGGGCTGGCCAAACACCCGGCTCAATTCGGGCGCGAGCGCGCGGGCCAGCAAATCGGTGGTGCCGCCCGGCGCAAACGGCACGACGATGCGCACCGGGCGTGTGGGCCAGGTGGTCTGGGCCCAGGCGGTGGGCAGGGTGGTCGCGGCGCCCAGTGCGATGGCGGCCAGCAGCCGGCGGCGGGAAGGATGTGTCATGCCTGTCTCCTTTGTTGTGGTTGAAACAAAAGAAGCCACTCAGCGGTGGCTCCTTCCGGGGACACCGCCGGGCCGGCTTCGCCGGACGGCTGGTGTCGCCCCCTGGGGGGTGACGCGAAGCGGCGCGGGGGGGTCGATCAATCCGCGAACTGGCCGGCGGCGTCGATCACCGCCTTGAGCTTGGTGATCTCGGCGCCCACGAAGGCCTTGTGGCCCTCGGGCGTGACGCGCTTGTCATTCACGACGATGGCGCCCAGGCCTTCCTGCTTCTTGATGAACTCGGGGTCTTTCAGCGCCACCTTGAGTGCGTCGTTGATCTTCTTGGCGACGTCGGCCGGCAGGCCCTTGGGGCCATTGAGACCGTGCCAGATGGTCAGGTTGAAGCCCTTGAGACCCATCTCGGCCAGGCTGGGGTAGTCCTTGAGCAGCTTGTGGTTGCTCAGCGGTTTTTCGGT
The DNA here is from genome assembly GCA_964442375.1 of uncultured Hydrogenophaga sp. Taxonomy (GTDB): domain Bacteria; phylum Pseudomonadota; class Gammaproteobacteria; order Burkholderiales; family Burkholderiaceae_C; genus Hydrogenophaga. Next base: position 16,459 of record CAYUAH010000045.1, read on the forward strand.
GGTGACAGCGAAAGCCTTGACGCGGCCACCCTCGATCTGGCCGGTGGTGTTGGTGGTCTGGTCGCACATCACGTCCACCTGGCCACCGACCAAGTTGGTCATGGCCGGTGCGGTGCCGCTGAAGGGGATGGTGGTCATGGCCGAGCTCAGCTTGATGGCCGACTGCCACATCAGGCCACACAGGTGCGAGGCCGAACCCAGACCGGCGTGGGCCAGGTTGATCTTGCCCGAGTTGGCGCGGATGTAGTTCTCGAAGTCGCGGTAGGTGTTGGCCGGCAGCTTGGGGCTACCGATCAGGGTCATGGGCACGT
>CAYUAH010000046.1:0-16759 GCA_964442375.1 uncultured Hydrogenophaga sp.
CCATGCCCAGCTGCAGCGGCAACGGGTTGTTGTAGAGGCCGGTGCGCTGGTAGACGTCGATGAAGTTCAGGCCGATGGCGTGGTGGCGTATGCGCACCTGGCCCGGGCCGGGCTCGCCCACCTCGACGGTGTCGATCACCATTTCCTCGGGGCCGCCGGTGCGGTGGATGCGGACGGCGCGGCTGCTCTGACTCATGTCGGGTGTCTCCGGTGGGGGTGAAAAGCCTTGGATGTTGCCATGTTCCACGCGTCCCTGCCGGGCGTGTGGGTGGTGCCCGGCTACAGTGTGGCCCCATGCCTCAAAGCCGCCTCCGACTCACACCCGTCACTGTCCTTTTGTTAACCTTGCCACCGCTGCTGTGGGCAGGCAACGCCGTGGTCGGTCGGTTGGTCAACGAGCTGGTGCCGCCCATCACCCTGAACTTTCTGCGCTGGGTGCTGGCCTTTGTGATGTTGTTGCCGCTGGCACACGGGGTCTGGCGCCGTGACAGTGGCCTGTGGCCGCACTGGAAACGTTTTGCCGTGCTGGGCCTGCTGGGCGTGGGCTGCTACAACGCGCTGCAGTACCTGGCCCTGCAGACCTCCACCCCCATCAACGTGACCCTGGTGGTGGCCAGCATGCCGCTGTTCATGCTGGTGGTCGGGCGCCTCGGTTTTGCTGCGCCCATCACCCGGCCCGCCGTGTTGGGCGCGGCGCTCTCACTGGCCGGTGTGCTGGTGGTGTTGTCGCGCGGCGATCTGGGCCAGCTGCTGCGCATCCGCCTGGTGGCCGGCGACGCCTGGATGCTGCTGGCCACCGCCATCTGGGCCGTCTACAGCTGGATGTTGACCGAGCGCAAGGAGCCCGAAGCGATACGCAACGACTGGGCTGCTTTCCTGCTCGCCCAGATCGGCTTCGGCCTGGTGTGGTCGGGCCTGGCCACGGCCGGCGAGTGGATGCTGCCCAGTGGTGGCGCTGCCCAGCACATCCAGTGGGGCTGGCCGTTGGCGGCCGCACTCGTGTATGTGGCGGTGGGTCCCTCGCTGCTGGCCTACCGCTGCTGGGGCGCTGGCGTGCAACGCGCCGGCCCCGCCATGGCAGCATTTTTCAGCAACCTCGCGCCGCTGTTTGCCGCCGTCATGTCGGCCCTGGTGCTGGGCGAGCCGCCCAAGGCCTACCACGCGCTGGCGTTCGCGCTCATCGTGGCGGGGATAGCGGTGTCGGCGCGGCGCTGATCAGAACGTGCCTGGGTAGGCTCCACCATCGGCCAGCACGTTCTGGCCGGTGATGTAGCCGGCCTGGCGGCTGCACAAGAAGGCGCAGATGGCGCCGAATTCTTCGGGGGTGCCGAAACGCTTGGCCGGGATGGTCTTGCGGCGCGCGTCCATGATGGCCTCGATGGGCTGGCCGGTCTTGTCGGCCGCGCCCTTCATGGTGCCCTTGAGGCGGTCGGTGTCGAAGGCACCGGGCAGCAGGTTGTTGATGGTCACCCCTTGCGCGGCGATGCCGCTGCGCGAGAGGCCGGCCACAAAACCGGTCAGGCCGGTGCGGGCGCCGTTGCTCAGGCCCAGGATGTCGATGGGGGCCTTGACCGCGCTGGAGGTGATGTTGACGATGCGGCCGAAGCCACGTGTGGCCATGCCGTCCACCGTGGCCTTGATGAGCTCGATGGGCGTGAGCATGTTGGCGTCCAGCGCGGCGATCCAGGCGTCGCGGTCCCAGGCCCGGAAGTCGCCGGGTGGCGGGCCGCCGGCGTTGGTGACCACGATGTCGAAATCGCGCCCCGGCCCACCGGCGACGCTGAAAGCGGCGTCGCGCCCTTCGGGCCGCGTGATGTCGGCGGCCACCGCCAGCACCTGCTGACCCGCGCGCGTGGTCTGGGCGCGCAGGCCTGCCGCAGCGGCGTTCAGCGCCTCGGCGCCCCGCGCCACCATCACCACGTTCACACCTTCCTGCACCAGGGCGGCGGCGCAACCCCAGCCCAAACCTTTGCTTGCGCCGCCGACGAGTGCCCATTTGCCTGCAATACCGAAGTCCATGTGTTTCTCCTGAGTCGTTTCAACGTCCGCGTGTGACCAGCACCACACCGCCCATCACCAGCGCCGTGCCCGCGATGATCCACGCATTGAAAGGTTCGTCCAGCAGCACCACACCCATGGCGATGGTGGACAGGGGGCCGATCATGCCAGTCTGCGCGGTCAGGCCGGCGCCGATGCGCTCGATGGCCATCATCACCAGCAGCACCGGCGTGACGGTGCATGCCACGGCGTTGAGCACCGACAGCCAGATCACGGGGGGCGCAACCAGCGCCGCGTCCAGCGGCCGCAGCAGCATGAACTGCGCGATGCACAGCAGGCAGGCCACGGTGGAGGCCAGGCCCACCAGGCGCAGCGAGCCCAGGCGTTTGACCATCTCGCCGCTGTAGACGAGGTAGATGGCGTAGCTCACCGCGCTGCCGAACACCAGCAAGGCGCCGACGGCGCCCCAGCCGCCCTGGAACTGCACCTCGTGGCCCAGCACCAGCAGCATGCCCGCGTAGCTGACCGCCATGGCCACGCCCTGGCGCAGCGTGATGCGCCGCCCGTACACAAGCCAGCCCAGCACCAGCACCAGCGTGGGGTTGAGGTAGAGGATGAGGCGCTCCAGGCTGGCGCTGATGTACTGCAGGCCCCAGAAATCGAGGAAGCTGGCCAGGTAGTAACCGCTGAAGCCCAGGCCCAGGATGCCCCAGCGGTCGCGCGCGCTCAGCGCAGGCTGCCCGCGGCTGGCCCACCAGGCCATGGCCATGAAGAGCGGCAGCGCGAACAGCATGCGGTACATGATGAGCGTGACCGCGTCCACCCCATGGCGGTAGGCCAGCTTGACGATGATGGCCTTGCCGCTGAAGGCGATGGAGCCCGCGCCCGCGAGCAGCAGGCCGGTGGTGAGGGAACGAGGAGGGGTCACACACAGTCGGCGCGCGCGACGCGCCGGTAACTGAACAAAAATCAGATCGGAAGCCTAGCACAGGCCTTGCAAGCACCAGGCCTGTGGGCCCATCGTTGATGGCGACGTGGGCCATCGTTCACAATGGTTTTTTCTGGTTGGAGACCGCCATGTGGAACAGCAGACAGCGGCTGGGCCTGATCGGCCTGGCGTGGGCAGTGGCCTTGGGCGCGGCGGCCCGGCAGGTGCGCCCCGAGGTGGTGGCCACGGGCTTGCAAAACCCCTGGGGCATGGCTTTTGTGGATGGCGGTGTGCTCGTCACCGAACGCCCGGGCCGGCTGCGCTGGGTGTCGCCAACCGGGGCGGTGAGCGAGGCCATTGCCGGCCTGCCGGTCATCGATGTGGGCGGGCAGGGCGGCTTGCTCGACATCGCGGCCGACAGCGCCTTCGCCGACAACCGCCGCATCTACCTGTGCTATTCGGAGCCCTCGCCAGACGGTGGCGGCAATTCCACCGCGCTGGGCAGCGCGCGGCTGTCCGACGATGGCCGCCGGCTGGAACAGTGGACCGTCTTGTTCAGCCAGCGCCCCAAGGTGGCCAGCCGCTTGCACTTTGGCTGCCGCATTGTCGAGTCGCCCGACGGCCACCTCTTTCTGGCCCTGGGCGACCGCTTTCACCGCATGGCCGATGCGCAGACACTGGACAACCACCACGGCAAGGTCCTGCGCCTGCGCAAGGACGGCCGCGCTGCGCCCGGCAACCCGCTGATGGGACGGGCGGGTGCCTTGCCGGAGATCTGGAGTTGGGGCCACCGCAACCCGCAGGGTGCCGTCTGGGGCCCCGACAACCGCCTGTGGGTGGGCGAACACGGACCGCAGGGCGGCGACGAACTCAACCGCCCCGAAGCGGGCAAGAACTACGGCTGGCCCGTCATCACCTACGGTGAAAACTACGGCGGCGGCAAGATCGGCGAAGGCCTGACCCACAAAGTCGGCATGGAACAGCCGCTGCACCAGTGGACGCCCTCCATCGCCCCGGCCGGCATGGCCTTTCTGCGCAGCAGCCGCTACGGCAGCGACTGGCAGGGCCAGCTGTTTGTGGCTTCGCTCAAGTTCCGCTACCTGGCACGGCTGGAGCTGGACCACAGCGGCGCCGTGCCCAAGGTGTTGCGCGAACACCGCCTGCTGCCCGATCTGGGCCAGCGCGTGCGCGATGTGCGCGAGGGCCCGGACGGCCTGCTCTACCTGCTGACCGACGAGCGCAACGGCCAGCTGATCCGCTTGTTGCCGCCTGGCTGATGCAGCGCCGGGCGCAGGCATGCACAATGTGGGCCTTGCGCTGTTTTTGTCCTGTCGAACACAAGAAGAACCCAGACCACTGCCACCATGAACCCGGAGACAAGCGACTTTCTGGCCGGTTTGCCGCGCCAGCCCCGGCTGCTGGTGGTGGACGACCAGGCCATACAGATCCAGGTGCTGTACCGCGCGCTGGCACCCGATTGCCAGGTGCTCATGGCCACCAGCGGCGAAGCGGCGCTGCGCCTGTGCCACGAGCGCTTGCCCGATCTGGTGCTGCTGGACGTGGAGATGCCGGGAATGGACGGCTTCGAGGTCCTGCGCCAGCTCAAGGCCGATCCGGCCACACGCGAGCTGCCGGTGATTTTTGTGACGGGCCACACCAGCGACGATGTCGAGTCGCGCTGCCTGGAGGCCGGCGGTGTGGACTACATCTCCAAGCCCATCAACCCGCGCGTGGTGCGCTCGCGCGTCAAGACGCACCTGATGCTGAAATTCCAGTCGGACCTGTTGCGCGACATGGTGTTTGTCGATCCGCTGACCAACAGCTACAACCGGCGCTATTTCGACCAGCGCCTGGCGGTGGAGTGGTCGCGCGCCCGGCGCAGCGGCACGCCGCTGTCCTTGCTGATGATCGATGTGGACCACTTCAAGCCCTACAACGACCACTATGGCCACCCGGCCGGTGACCGCGCCTTGCGCGATGTGGTGCGCGCGCTCACGCGCCACCTGCAGCGCCCGGGCGACACCGTGGCGCGTTACGGCGGCGAGGAGTTTGCCTGCCTGTTGCCCGAAACCGACCACGCCGCCGCGCTGATGCTGGCCGACCGGCTGGAGTTGTGCGTGCGCGACCTGGCGCTGCCCCACGCCCACTCGGGTGCGGCCGATGTGGTCACCGTCAGCGTGGGCGTGGGCACCGCCGTGCCACCGCTGGAGGGTGAGGCGCAGTCGCTGGTGCAGGAGGCCGACGCGGCGCTGTACCGCGCCAAACACGGGGGGCGCGGCCGCGCCCTCGGCCGGCCAGAGGCTCAGTCCAGCAGCGCCTGACACAGCGCCTGCGCTTGCTCGAAATCCAGCGCCATCACGGCCGCATGCAGGTGGGCAAACGCCGTCTGATGGGGGGCCGGCACCTGTGGTGCCAGGGCCTCGACGGCATCGGTGGCGGCCATGTCCGAGCTGCGCAACATGGCCATCAGGTGCTGCAGCGCTTCACGCCAGGGCGTGTTGTCCTGGGCGGCCGGCAGCTCGGATCTTGCATCCGGCGCCAGCGCATCCACCAGCGCCTGGGCCGGCGCCAGCGTTTCGCGCCACACCGGCAGCACAGCAGGCGCCTCACCTGTCTGCTGTTCCGCCGTTGCCGCCGCCTGTGCCAGCGTTTCCAGCCCCAGCGTGGCGGCCAGGCCTTTGAGGGTGTGGAGCTGCCGCCGCAGGGCGGCTTCATCGGCGGCCAGCAGGGCGTCTTGCAGCGCCGCCAGGCCGGCCGTGCTGTCGCTCACAAAAGCCTGCAGCATGCGGCGGTAGATGTCGGCACGGCCGCCGAGCCGCGCGATTGCGGCGTCCAGCGCCACACCGGCCGCGTGCGCCTGGGCGGTGGCAGCGTGTTGGGGTGGGGGCGCGTCGGCCAGCCTGGGTGTTGGCGCCGCTGCACCGGTAGCGGCCAGCAGCACCGCCACCAGCTGGTCCAGCACAAAGGGCTTGCCCACGTGTTCGTTCATGCCGGCGTCCAGGCAGGCCTGGCGGTCGGCGGCCGTGGCGTTGGCCGTCATGGCCACGATGGGCAGCGTGTCGCGCCGCAGCACGGTGCGGATGTGGCGGGTGGCCGTCAGGCCATCCATCACCGGCATCTGCAGGTCCATCAACACCGCGTCCCAGGCGGCGCCGGGCTGCGCCACAGCCTGTACCGCCTGCTCGCCGTTGTCCACCACTGTCACCAGCGCCCCCTCGCTTTCCAGCAGCTCGCGCGCCACCTGCTGGTTGAGGGGCGTGTCTTCGGCCAGCAGCAGGCGCAGGCCTTGCAAACGGTGTGCGGCCAGCGCATCCGACGGTGCAGGCGAGCGGGTGTTCTCCGCCAAGACCTGGCGCAGCGCGCCGGGTGTCACGGGCTGGGCCAGCCAGCCCAGGGTGGCGCCGCTGTCGTCTTCGGGCGGCTCATGGCCGTGATCGGTGAGCACCCAGCAACGGGGTCCGGCGACCGGGCAACGCTGCCGCACCACACGGCACACGGCCACGGCGTCCATGTCGGGCACGTCCGTGGCCACCAGCAGGACGTCGAAGTGCTCACCACGGGCCAGTCGGTCCAGAGCGGCCTGTCCCTGGTGCTCGGTCTGCGCCTGGCAGCCCATGCCGGCCAGCATGCGCGTCAGCAGCGTGCCCGCCAGTGGGTGCGGGTTCACCACCAGCACGCGGTGCGGGCGCTGGGGCACGGGCGGCGCGGCTTCGGCGCCCGCAGGCACGGCCAGCGGCAGCTGAAAATGGAAGCGGCTGCCCCGGCCCAAGGCGCTCTCCAGGCGCAGCTCGCCGCCCATCAGTGACACCAGGCGCTGGCTGATGGCCAGGCCCAGGCCGGTGCCCCCGAAACGCCGTGTGGTGTCGGCTTCGGCCTGGGTGAAGCCGCTGAAGATCTTGTGCTGGTTCTCGGGCGCAATGCCTATGCCGGTGTCGCGCACCGCCACTTCCACCGTGGCCACGCCGCCTTGTTGCGCCACCAGCGACAGCGACACCACCACCTCGCCCTGCGCCGTGAACTTGACCGCGTTGCCGCCCAGGTTGACCAGCACCTGTTGCAGGCGCAGCGCGTCGCCCTCCAGCACCGGCGGCAGGGCCGGGTCGATGTCGTAGAGCACGGCCACTGGCTTGCCGCTGGCGTTCATGGCCAGCACCAGCCCGAGGTCGCGCAGCAGCGTCTCGACTTCGAAGGGCTGCGCCTCCAGCGTCATCTTGCCGGCTTCGACCTTGGAGAAGTCCAGGATGTCGTTGAGCAGGTTGAGCAGCGAGCGCGCCGCACCTTCGGCCTTGGCCGCGTGATCGGCCTGGCGCGCGTTGAGCGCGCTGCGCCGCAGCAGCGCCAGCATGCCCAGAACGGCGTTCATGGGCGTGCGGATCTCGTGGCTCATGTTGGCCAGAAACTGGCTCTTGGAGCGCGAGGCCTGCTCCGCTGCCTCGGTGGCGCGCACCAGGTCGGTGATGTCGATGCGGAAACCCACCGTGTGGCCGTCGGCCATGCGGCGCTCGATCACGCGCAGCACGCGGCCGTCGTTCAGGTGCTGAACCAGTGAGGAGTCGGCCGCCTGGTGGCGGATCATGCGTTCGGCCAGCCACGCCTCTACCCGTCCCACCGCCTCCACGTATTGGCCGCGTTCGGCGCCGTAGCGCAGGATGTCCTCGAAGCGGGCGCCAGGCACGATGGCCGCTGCCGAGGCGGCGTAGAGGTCGCGGTACTTCTCGTTGCAGAACACCAGCCGGTCGCTGGGGTCGTAGAGCACAAAGGCTTCGTTCACCGCGTCGATGGCGCCGCGCAGCAAGGCTTCCTTCTGTGCGATGGCCTGTTCCGCCCGCTTGCGTTCGCTGATGTCCACGTAGGTGGTGACAAAGCCGCCACCGGGCACGGGTGCGCCCTGGATTTCAAGCGGGATGCCGCCCGGGCGCACGCGCTCGAATCGGTGGGCGCGGGCCTCGCCGCGTGCACGCTCGACGATGTCCGAGACAATCGCCTCGATGTCGCCTTCGCCATATTCGCCGCGTTCGGCGTTGTAGCGGATGAAGTCCTCGAAACGCGGCGGCTGGCGTTCGAACAGCGTGTCCGGAAAACCCAGCAGGCGCCTGTATTCGGTGTTCGACGCGACCAGGTTCAGGTGTTTGTCGAACACACTCATGCCGCAGGGCAGGGCCTCCAGGATGTTGCGCATCAGTGCGTTCTGTTCGCGCAACTCCTGCTCCAGCACGCGCTGTTCGGTGACGTCGTGGTTGAGACCGATCATGCGCAACGCGCGGCCGTCGGCATCGCGCACCACATGGGCGGCGCCGCGCAGGTGGCGCAGGCTGCCGTCGTCCCGCACGATGCGGAACTCGGCCTGGAACGGGCGCCCGCCGGCCAGTGCGGTGGCCAGCGCCGTGTTGGTGGCGTTGCGGTCGTCGGGATGCAGGCAGCGGCGCCACAGGGTCAGCGGCTCGGGTCGCGGGCCGTCGGCCGCCACGCCGAACATGCGGTACATCTGCGCGTCCCAGAAGCGCTGGCCGCTGACCATGTCGATTTCCCACACGCCCAGGCCGGCGCTGTCGGCGGCCAGCGTCATGCGCTCGTTGACGTCGCGCAGGGCGCGTTCGGCGTGTTTCTGGGCGGTGATGTCGGAGGCGATGGCCATGAAGCCGTTGAGCGTGCCTTCGGGCGCGCGCAGCGGCTGGATTTCCAGCTGCAGCCAGTGTGCCTCGCCGTCTTGGTGGTGGGTGAGCAATTCACCCTGGAAGGGCTGCGCCCGCTCCAGCGCCTCGCTCATGCGCCGCAGCAGCTGGGGGTCGCTGCGTTCGATTTGCAGCAACTCGCCGGGCCGCTGCCCCAGGGCCTCCTGGACGCTGCGCCCGGTGATGTGTTCAAAGGCCTCGTTGACCCAGGTGATGCGCCGCGACACGTCGGTGATCACCACCGCGTTGGAGGTGCGTTGCGCCACCTTGGCCAGCCGGTCGAGGTCTTGCGTCATGCGCGCGGCCAGCCGTTCGGCGTTGTCGCGGCCCAGCGTGACCACCCGCACCAGATAGGTCAGCAAAGCGGTGATCAGCAGACCGGCCAGCAGCGTGAATGGCGCCACCGCGCCGCCGGCCGTGGCGTCGAAGGCCGGCGTGCTGCTGACCTGCAACAGGAAGGGCTGGCCCAGCAGGTCCAGCGTTCGGGTGAGCTGGAACGCGCGCCCGCCCGCTGGTGCGGCGCCCGGATCGCTGAGGTGGCCGTCGCTGTCGAACACCAGCTGGCGCAGGTCGTCGGTGCGCTGGCCGGCAAACAGCTCGAAGTCCACCAGACCGTCGGCCAGGGCGGCCACGGTGCCCAGCAGTTCGGTGGCCACGATGGGTACGTAAAACACGCCGTCCAGGTGGGCACGTCGCTCGGCCACGGTGCGCGGCGCTTGCCCGTTCGGGTGGCGGTAGACCGGGTCGAACATCAGGAAACCCGGGCTCTGACGGCCATCCTGCGCCAGGACGATGGGCTGCGTCATGGTGGGGTTGCCGCTGTCGATGGCGCGCTCGATGGCCTCGCGCCGCAGCACTTCGCTGCCCACGTCCAGGCCGCGCGCGGCCAGGTTGTCGCGCAGCGGCTCGATGTAGCGGATCACATAGCGCTGCGCGTGTGCGCTGGGTGCCAGCTCTTTGATGGCGAAGCTGGCGTCGTCCCGTGCCTTCACGTAGGCCTCGTAGCGCTCGCTGTCGGTCCGGTCTATGCGTTCGACCAGACCCAGACCACGGATGCCCGGATAAGACGACCGCAGGTTCAGCGCCTCGATGAAGGCGCGGAATTCGTCCAGTTGCAGGTCGCTGCTGCCGGCGTGCAGACCCACCGCACCCTGCAGCCCATACAGCGGCAGCCGAAAGCGCTGGCGCACTTCCTTGTCGATGCGTTCGGCATGGCGTTCGAAGCGCTCCTGTGCCTGCTGCCGGTTGTAGCTGGCCACCGCGCCGGCCACCATCAGGCTGACCAGCACACCCACCACCGCCACCAGAACCTGAGGCCAGGCGCCACGCCAGCGGGCGCTGCCGTTCATCGCGGCGCCCCTGCCGCGCGGCGCGGCAAAGTCTGTCGAGGGGGGTGACTGATTTTGACAATCATTGACATAATGTTTCTATCGTAGCCACAGAAAGGGCCGTCCATGAACGCCTTCGCCAAGCTGTCGTTGAAGCTGCGTCTGATCGTGACCACGGCGCTGCTGGTGGTGGTCAGTGTGGCCTTGGTCTCCGCCTTCAACTTCTTCACGGTGCGCAGCTCGGCCATGGCCACGCTGACCCAGAGCACCCAGGCCCTGGCAGAAGCGCGAGCGGCGGGCATTGCCGAATGGGTCAAGAGCCGGGCGGCGGTGGTGGCGGCGCTGGAGCCGGCCACGGCGGTGGCCGACCCGCTGCCGGCGCTGACCCAGGGCGTGCGCAGCGGTGGTTTCGACACCACCTACATCGGCTACGCCAGCAAGAAGGCCATCTTCTCCAGCCCCCAGAACCTGCCACCCGACTGGGACCCGACCGCGCGGCCCTGGTACACCCAGGCCACGGCCACACAAGGGGTGGCCCTGACCGAACCCTATGTGGACGCCGGCAGCAAGAAGCTGGTGATGACCTTTGCGCTGGCCGTGAAAAGCGGCGGCCAGACCGCTGCCGTGGCCGCAGGCGACGTGTTCATGGACGTGGTGGCCAGCAGCGTCACGGCCATCCACCCCACGCCGTCGAGCAAGGCCTTCATCGTCTCGCGCGGCGGCAAGGTGCTGGTGCACGAGACGCTGGACCTGGTGCTCAAGGACGCCACCATGCTGGCCCCGGGGCTGAACGCTGCGGGCGTGGGCGCCATGCTGGACAGCCGGCAGCTCACCCGCATGGACATCCAGGGCATCGACAGCCTGCTGCTGCCCATGCCGATTGCCGGCACCGACTGGGTGCTGGTGGTGGCACTGCACCGGGCCGAGGCACTGGCCGGTCTGCGCCAACTGCTGGTCAATGCGCTGCTGGGCGGCCTGGTGGTGGCGGCCATCAGCGTGCTGGTGGCGGCCGCCGTGGTGGCCACGGCCGTGGCCGGCCTGGGCCGGTTGGAGCGGGCCATGCTGGACGTGGCCTCGGGCGACGGCGATCTCACGCGCCGCCTGCAGGTGCAGGGCCACGACGAGCTGGCCCGCATCGCCCAGGGCTTCAACAACTTTGTGGAAAAGATCCGTGCGACGCTGGTGGACATCCGCCAGACCAGCCAGTCGGTGCACCAGGCGTCCGACGAGATCGCCACCGGCAACCACGATTTGTCGGCCCGCACCGAACAGACCGCCTCCAGCCTAGAGGAGACCGCTTCGACCATGGAAGAAATGACGGGTGCGGTGGCGCAGTCGGCGCAAACCGCCGAAGAGGCCAACCGCATCGCGGCTGCGGCGGCCGAGTCGGCCGCGCGGGGTGGCGAGGTGGTGGCCCGTGTGGTGGGCAGCATGGAAGAGATCACCCACAGCTCGCGCAAGATCAACGACATCATCACCGTGATAGACGGCATTGCATTCCAGACCAACATCCTGGCGCTCAATGCCGCCGTGGAGGCGGCGCGGGCCGGCGAACAGGGCCGGGGCTTTGCGGTGGTCGCTGGCGAGGTGCGCACCCTGGCCCAGCGCAGCGCCGAGGCGGCCAAGGAAATCAAGACGCTGATCGGGCGCTCCTCGCAGGCGGTGGACGCCGGCTCCGCTTTGGTCAATGAAACCGGCACCGCCATGCAGGACATCGTCGATCAGGTGCGGCGGGTCTCGCAGATGATGCAGGCCATCTCGCTGGCGGCCAACGAACAGCGCTCGGGCATCACCCAGGTGGGCGCGGCCATCGGCAACCTCGACCAGATGACCCAGCAGAACGCCGCGCTGGTGGAGCAGAGCGCGGCCGCAGCCTCCAGCCTCAAGGACCAGGCCGAACACCTGGCGCAGACGGTGGGCCAGTTCAAGGTGGGCTGAGCATGAGCCATGGCGGACTGGAGGTCGAGCGCCTGTTGCGCGAGCTGGGCACCAATGCCGGGCTGATCTCCTTTCTGGTGTTCGGTTTCAGTGTGTTGGGCCGCCGCAGGGCGGATGTGCGGCAGGCCGCGTCGGGCGCGCGCCGGCTGCTGCCCCAGCTGCTGCCCCAGCTGGGCCTGGGGCTGATGTTCGGGCTGTTCGCGGTGCTGGTCATGATGGCGCCGCTGACCCTCGCCGAGGGCGTGACGTTCGACACCCGCCAGGTGGTGCTGGGCCTGGCCGGCGCCTTTCTGCCGGCGCCTGTGGCCTTGCTGGCGGCGGCCATGGCGGCGGCGTTTCGATGGCACCTCGGCGGCGCAGGCGTCTGGGTGGGCATGGCGTCGGTGGCGGTGGTCACCTTGCTGGGCATGGTCTGGCGTCACCAGCGCGGGCGCTGGCGCGGCGATCGTGTGGGCCTGCCCCGCACTGCGTTGTGGCTGTTCGGTCTGGGTATGGCGCTGGCGCTGAGCACCTACGGGCTGGGGCAGGCGTTGCCCGAAGGCGTGCGCGCGCTCACCGTGCCCAAGCTCACACCCATGGCCTTCACCGTGTTCCCGCTGGCCACGCTGATCTTCGGCTTGCTGATGGATGGGGTGGTGCGCCTGGGCGAACGCGAGCGCGCCTTGCTGCGGGCCGCCGAAAAAGACGCGCAGGCCGCCAGCGTGTTCCGCACCAGCCGCGACGGCATCCTCATCCTCGATGCCGCCAACCTCATCGTCGATGCCAACCCCAGCTTTTGCGCCATGATGGGTTTTGGCGTGGACGAGCTGATCGGCCAGCACGCCGACCTGATGCGCTCGGGCCGGCACGACGCCGACTACGCCGCCTCGCTGACGCGTCGGTTGCAGACCGACAACCACTGGGAAGGCGAGATGTGGCGCCGGCGCAAGAGCGGCGAGGTGTTTCTAGCGCAGGTGTCGATTTCGGTGGTGCGCCACGCCGATGGTTCGGTCAAACAACAGGTGGTGGTGGCGTCCGACCTCACCGAAGCGCGCCGGCACGAGGAGGAGCTGGCGCGGGCCTCGAGCTACGACCCGCTCACCGGTCTGCCCAACCGGCGCCTGTTCACACACAAGCTGCAGACTGCCATGGTCGATGCCAGCACGCGTGGCATGCGGGTGGCGGTGTGTTGCCTGGATCTGGACGGCTTCAAGGCCGTCAACGAAGACCACGGCCAGCCGGTGGGCGACGCCTTGCTGGTGCAGCTGGCCGAACGGCTCCGGCCCGACCTGCGTGAGGCCGACGTGCTGGCTCGGTTGGGCGGCGACGAATTCGTGCTGGTCCTGACCGGTTTTGTGGACCCGCAGGATGCCATTCGCCGCATCGAGCACCTGTTGTGGCGCGTGAAGGAGCCGCTGCAGCTGGACGGGCAGGGGGCGCGCCTGCAGGTGAGTGCCAGCGTGGGCGTGACCTTTTTTCCCGACGACCGCGCCGACGCCGACGCGCTGCTGCGCCACGCCGACCAGGCCATGTACGCGGCCAAGGACCTGGGGCGTGACCGGCTGCACGTGTTCGACGCCAGCCGCGACGAACTGCTGCAGGAGCGGCGCGAGACGCTCAAACGCATCGAGCAGGCCATCGCCGATGGCGAGATGCTGCTGCACTACCAGCCCAAGGTGCGACTGAGCGACGGCAGCATCGTCGGTGCCGAGGCCCTGGTGCGCTGGCAACACCCCGAACGTGGCCTGCTGGCGCCCGGCGCCTTTCTCGACCAGATCCTGGGCACGCCGGTGGCGCGCCGCCTGGACGACTGGGTGATGGCCACCGCCGTGGCCCAGACCGCGTTCTGGCGCCAGCAAGGCCTGGCCATGCCGGTCAGCGTCAACCTGACCGTCTCCACCCTGGTGGCGCCTGACTTCATCGACCGCCTGGCGACTTTGTTGGCGGTGCACCCCGACCTGCCGCCCGGCACGCTGGAGCTGGAGCTGCTGGAAACCGAAACCATGAACGACCTCTCGTTGGTGGCCTTTTGCATACAGGCGCTGGACAAGCTGGGCGTGCGGGTGTCCATCGACGACTTCGGCACCGGCTATTCGTCGCTGAGCTACCTGCAGCGCCTGCCGGCGCAGATCATCAAGATCGACCAAAGTTTTGTGCGCGACATGCTGGACAACCCGCGCGACCGGGCCCTGGTGCAAGGCATCATCGGCCTGGCGCGGGCCTTTGGGCGCGACGCGGTGGCCGAGGGCGTGGAAAGCGCCGCCCATGCGGTGGCGCTGGGCGAGATGGGCTGCGACATCCTGCAGGGCTACGGCGTGGCCCGGCCCATGCCGGCCGACGCGCTGCCGACGTGGGCCGCACAATGGGCCTTGCCCGCGTCCTTCGTCGGTGTCGGCACGCACGCCGAGCGGGTGTTGTGAGGGTGGTCGAGTTTGACCGCGAACGCGGTCGCACAGGGAGCCAGCATGGAAGTCGTGATCGGGTTGGGCGTGGCGCTGGTCGCCATGGCGCTGGCCTTGCAATGGCGGCGGCGCACGCGCGCGCCGAGCGCGCCCGCGCGTGCCGTGGCAACGGCGGCGCCCTTGCAGCCTGCACCGGCGGTGCCCGAGCTGGAGGCCGATTCGCAGGCCGTGCTGGTGTGGCCCGACTTCAGGCCCCAGCGTGCCCATGAGCTGCCGCCCGAACGGCAGCGCCAGCTGCTGGCCGGCCTGGTGGCGGTGCCGCGTCCCTCGCGGCTGCTGGACCAGCTGCTCTCACCCGAGTTCATCAACCAGGCCAGTGCCCGGCAGCTGGCCGAGCTGGTGGCCGGCGAGCCCCTGCTGGCGGCCCGCGTGCTCAAGGCGGTCAACGCGCCTTTCTATGGTCTGCCCCAGCCGGTGAACAGCATCGCGCAGGCAGTCACCTTTCTGGGCGTCACCACGGTGCGCATCACCTGTCTGCGCTACATCTTCATCGCCGCCTTCAAGACCGGCGACCCGCAACGCCAGCAGGCCATCGACCGTCTGTGGCAGGCCAGCGCCCTGGCCAGCGAATTGATGGCGCGCGCCGCCACCGCCTTGCAACTGGCCGACGCCGGGCGCTGGTCCAGCGCGGTGCTGCTGTCCTTCCTGGGGCGTCTGGCGGTGCTGGCCAGCGCGCCGACCCAGGGGCTGCCCGCGCTGTGCGATGTGCCGCCGGTCCAGCGCATCGAAGCCGAACAACAGCAGATGGGCCTGTGCGCGGCCGAACTCGGGCGCCTGCTCATGACCGACTGGGGGTTGCCCGCTGCCGTGGTGAACGACGCGGTGGACATCGAGTGGTTGTTGTTTGATGCGCCGATGGGCCCGGTGGATGCGCGCGGCGAGGCACTGGCCTTGTGTGCCCTGTGCGTGCGGCTGAGCGAACGCGTGACCACCGCCGGTGCCGGGCACGGGCCGGTGCTGGACTTCGAGACCGAACCCGCGCACGACATCGCCTGCCTGCGCGTGCGCATGGGCGGGGCAAGGCGGGCGGCGCTGCGCGTTTGGCTGGACACACCACCGGTGGCGCAGTTGCTGCAGGGGCGGGTGGCGTCGGCCTGAGGGGCTGCCGCAGACCACCACCCACAGGGCCACGCTGTCGTGGCTTGTCCCAAACACCCTGCTGGCTTGGCAGGCCGTGCACACACGCCCACCGTCATTGATGGCTTAAAAAAGACAACAAGTTGTCGTAAAAACAGAACTTGCCTGTTTTTGTGCCAACCCGTTCCACCACAAAATTCGACTGATTAACTGGTGTAAACCCTTAGGTGAAGCGGTCAAAATGGATTTGACGTGAAATTTTTTGCTGCCTAGAATAAGCAACATGTTGTCGTAATTGGTCGTTCAAACATTGGACCGATTGACGGTGACTTGTCCACATTCACAGGAGCAAACCATGCGCACTTTCGAAGGAAAAACAGTTGTTGTCACCGGTGGCGGTGGCGGCATTGGCGGCGCGACCTGCCGTCGCTTTGCTGGCGAGGGCGCACAGGTCGCCGTCTTCGACATGAACCTGGCCGCCGCAGAGAAGGTGGCCGATGGCATCCGCGCCGCCGGCGGCGTGGCCCAGGCCTTCCAGTGCAATATCACCGACCGTGCCGAGGTGGATGCGGCCGTGGCCGCTGCCGAGGCCGCGCTGGGCCCCATCGACGTGCTGGTCAACAACGCCGGCTGGGACGTGTTCAAGCCCTTCACCAAAACCGTGCCGGCCGAGTGGGACAAGCTGATCGCCATCAACCTCACCGGCGCCCTGCACATGCACCACGCGGTGCTGCCCGGCATGGCCGCGCGCAAGCGCGGTCGCATCGTCAACATCGCCTCCGATGCGGCGCGGGTGGGCTCCTCGGGTGAGGCGGTCTATGCCGCCTGCAAGGGCGGGCTGGTGGCCTTCTCCAAAACCATTGCCCGCGAACACGCGCGCCACGGCATCACCGTCAACGTGGTCTGCCCCGGCCCCACCGACACCGCTCTGTTCGACGACTACAAGCAGGGCGCGGGCAATCCCGAGAAGCTGATGGAAGCTTTCACCCGCTCCATCCCGCTGGGTCGCATCGGCCAGCCCGACGACCTGCCCGGCGCCATCGTCTTTTTCGCCAGCGACGCCGCTGGCTTCATCACCGGTCAGGTCCTGAGCGTCTCGGGCGGCCTGACCATGAACGGCTGACCCCACACAGGAGCACAACATGGAATTCCAGGACATCCTCTACGAGAACCGCAACGGCGTGGCGTGGATCACCATCAACCGCCCCGAGAAGATGAACGCGTTTCGCGGCACCACCTGCGACGAGATCATCAAGGCCATGAACAAGGCCGGCTACGACCGCAGCGTGGGCTGCATCGTGCTGGCCGGCGCGGGCGAGAAGGCCTTCTGCACCGGCGGCGACCAGTCGGCCCACGACGGCAACTACGACGGGCGCG
>CAYUAH010000047.1:0-16542 GCA_964442375.1 uncultured Hydrogenophaga sp.
GCCAGTCGAGAACGAAGTTGGCGCCGATGAAGCCGGCGCCGCCGGTGACGAGGATCATGTGTTTACTTTCAAAAGTTTGTTGTTTCAGACGGCAGGTACTTGGTCAACAAGTCTTCGTACTGCTTCAGCACATCAGGCCACGTAAAACACGCGCGGTAGCGGGCCTGGCCCGCGTCCCGCAACCCCGCCAAGCGCTGCGGCTGGGCCTGCAATTCGTCCATGCATCGGGCAAAGCTGTTGGCACCGTTGAAGTACAAGGCGCCATCGCCCACCACCCAGCGGTTGAATCGGTTGTCGTGCGCAATCACCGGGTTGCCCGCGCCCAGCGCCTCAACCAATGAAGGGTTGGTGCCGCCCACCTGGTGGCCATGCACATACGCAGCGCTGTGAAAGCGCAGTGCCTGCACCACCACTTTGTCGTAGATGGCGCCCACAAACTTCACCTCGGCGCTCGCAGCGGCCTTGACGGCACGGTGGTAGGCGTTGGCTTCGTTGTAGTTGCCCAGCACCACCAGCTGCAGGCCGCGCGGTTTGGCCGAGAAACCTTGCACGATTTCAAGCAAGGAGTTTTCAGGCTCGGGCCGGGCAATCACGGTCATGAACTGGCCCGGCACCAAGCCCAATGCGGTGACGGGCTCTGAAGGCGCGTAAGTCACCGCATCTGCGCCGTAGGGGATGGTGGTGATCTTGTGTGCAGGTACGCGCGAAGATAGGTGAACCTTGATCTCTGGGTGATCCGCTACCAGGTGGTTGCCCAGCCAGCAGCCGGCCCAGTCGTTCATCCAGAACCAGGTTTTGGCCACCGGCCCCCACTTCATGCGCGACCACTCAATGCCGTCCATGTTGATGAGGTTGGGAATGCCTTTGAGCCGCAGCAGCCCGCAGAACACGGCGGTGTTGTAGCCCAAGGTCAGGCACAAATCCTTATGGTGGGCAGCGTGCGCAGTGGCCTTCCAGTCGAACACGATGGTGCCTTTGGGGCCGTCTTGTGCCACGGGTATGCGGACCCGCTCCACACCTTGCCAGGTGTCTCCAAACGTGGGGCCGGTGCCGTCTTCCTGGCAATACACCACCACCCGCCAACCTTGGGCTACCAGGTACAGCGCCAGGTGTTCGGCAAAGGTTTCAAAGCCGCCGTGGGCGGCAGGCACGCCGCGCGTGCCAAGGATGCGCAGTGTTTTTTGTGTCACGGAGTTTCAAACACTTTTTTAACTTTTTCCAGGTAGCTGAACCCGTCTTTTTTGGTGGGCTCGATGTACGAACCTTCGCCAAACTCGTTCCAGCAACAAATGACGCCCATGCGCTTGGTCCTCGCTGGTTGTGCATCCATAAGAGCTTTTGCCGCTAGTAAATGGGCTTCAAATTGCGCTGGTGTACTCACCGATTTGTCGTGGTTCGGATCTTTGCTTCCGCCCCAGGGGCGTCTGTCCCAGCCAGACGTCATGGGCACTACGTACAGACCATCGGCCTTGGTGACGAACCAGTTCCAGTGATCTTGGTAGCCTTCATCTAACTCGGCATAACTGTGAGAAATCTGACGACCACCTGCGAAGCGTTTGAGCGCGGCGCCGTGAAAGTTGTAGGCTGAGAAGCCCGCATAGCCGCTGCTGGCGCTGTAGTCAAAGCCGGGCTGTGCACCACCAGCCCCACCTAAAAAGTGGATGCCGGGCAACCCCTGTTCTTTGAAAATGTTGTCGGCTAATGCCATCAACTCAGGCGCCCTCATACCAATGGCCGCCGCGTTTTTGTTGAGCACATCAGCCGAGAAGATGAACGCCACAGGCTTTCCGTCAACCTGCAAATAGTCATCCCGAAACATATATCGCTGAGCCCAAAAGCGAAACATGGCTTCAAACTGCTGTCGAGAAAATATGTAGCTTGTGTGATTGGCCCACATGATGGCCAACTTGACGCCGTGCTTGTTAGTCGCCTGCAGGAACGCATTCAACGCGTGGTCCAACATTGGTTTGTTATCACGAGACCAATACCAGTTGAAAGTCACATAGCTGATTCCGTTTAGGCCCATCCATTCGAGATGTTTGGACATCACTTTGACGTCGCCCTCTGAGTACCAGCCCAAGACGGGCTCGCGTTCTGGAAAAGGTTTGATTTTTTCCCAGGGTTCGGGGTAGGCACCTCCCAGTTGGTAGTCTTTCCATCCTGGGTAATAGTGGGTGCCAATGATGTAACCCTGCGCCGCCACGCAATGGCAGAAGAGGAGCTGAACCAACATCAATGCCAGCTTACGCATGGAGCCCTTTCGAAGTCATGTCGGCAATCAAGGCGGCGGTGCGAGCCACTTGCGTCTTTAGAGAGAACAGTTCTTTCTGACGAACACATCCGCTGAGACCTAGAGACTCACGCAGAGCCGCCGAAATGACCAACTGCTCCAGCTTGTCGGCAAAGTCAGTCGCATCGGCTGGCTTGAAGTGCAGCCCGGAGACACGGTCCTCAACGATGTCGAGCAGCCCCCCATGAGCGGCGACCACCACTGGCTTAGAGGACGCCATCGCCTCGATGGCAACCATACCGAAGGGCTCAGGCTCTGTACTGGGCACAACCGCAATGTCGGTGGCATCCCACACGGCCCAGATGTCCGAAGTGAACGAAAGCATGTGTACGTTTTGCTCCATGCCGCTTTGCGTAATCTTGGAGTGCAACTCGTCGACCAGTGCCTCCTGACCGGCGAATGCACTACCGACGATCAAAAAGTGAACATTGGAATAGCCCCTCTTTGCCAGTAAAACCGCAGCATCGACTAGCAGCGACTGTCCTTTCCAACGGTTGATGCGACCCATCAGCGTGACCAGCAACTCGTTGACTCCAAGGCCGAGGCGTTTCCGCAAGTCACGTGCGGCTTTGGCATCCGCCTGCGGGCGCTGACCGTGCCCGTTCCAGATCACCAACGACTTTGATGCCAGGTTTGGTTGCTCGTCCAGCAGCCACTTGCGCGTCATGTTTGAGTTGCAAATCGCTTGGTCGGCCAGAAGCTTGGTCATCAGCGGGAAACCGCGGCGCACGATGGCCGGAGACAGCAGAATTTCATGCACATGCCAGATATGAGGTTTACGCCGATACATTGCCCAGATGGCGGATCCAAGCACGGCAAGTGTGTTGGAGTACACAAGATCCACGCTGCTCCCCGCCACTACTTGGTCGATCATTCGAATAGATCGCACCAGCGTTAAAGGCAGGCGAAGCAACCCCTTGATACTGAGCGTACGTCTGTCGAGTTTTGCCACAGGTGCAATGTGCGCTTCGACGTTTTCTGCATGAAGCGCATCCAACAGAGGGCCTTTTTCGGGCAGAAGAACAATCGGTTTGATGCCCTCATCTCGCAGGCCTATGACTAAGTACAACAGCACCTTGTCGGAGCCGTACATTTCTGCTGACTGGTGAACAAAGAGAACCGTTTTCATATAGCCCCGATTTCTTCGCTCATCTTGTTCAACATGCGGGCAGTAGCTGAGGTGGAGAACTGAGATCTTTGGGTTTGGCGCTGGCCAACGTCGATCACCGGTTGCTCCAGGTTCTCAATCACCGCACGTGCGAAATCGGGTGCCTCTCTGGAAACCGCACACAATGCCCGGATTTCATTTGGCAACCCTGCCACGCCCTGCGGTGTACACACGATGGGCCGATCGGTCATGAGCATGTCCAGCGTTTTGACGTTGACGCCGCTGCCCGAAAGGACCGGGTTCACCAATACCCGGCTCTCGGCCAGAAACAGCGGCACGTCCGCAACGTTCTCGACCAACTGGACGCGCTCATGTGCTGCAGCCAGTTGGCGAACTGTGTCGTTGGGCCTTGAGCCCGCTATCGTCAGTCCGGTTTGTGGCCGTTGGCGCCACACCAATGGCATCACCTGGTCTACCAACCACTGCAGACCCCGCACATTGTTGGGTGTGTGCAGATTGCCGAGGAAGGCCAGTTCACGGGCCACTTGCGCATTCGCCGTTTGGGCCGAAATATTTTCCAGAGCTGCGGCGGGCAACGGCGGCAACCAGTAACCGGTGTTGACGCCCTGCGTCTTCCAGAACAGCAAGTCGTCGGCAGAAATGTCGAAGCAGACTTTGGCCTGAAACTGCAACCCGCGCTCAAAACGATACAGGTGCAAGCAGGCCAGATGCCAGGCCAGCTTGTCCCGAAGGCGGACGGCCGCACGTGCTTGCCCAAGGAAGTACTGATGTTCGATGTTGTGCGACCGATAGAACAAAGGCAGGTGAAAGAGCTCGCAAATTCGGCGGGCGAAGACGCCCCCATAGGGCGAGTCCAGCAGCACCGCTTGCGGATTGAAGGCCTTCAACTGTGTCAGCGCGGCACCAGACAGTGCCCCTGGAGGCACCCGTGCAGCCGCATGCGACGGCGTGCCCAGTGCTATGCGCCCTAGGCGCAATGCCACGTTCATTGCGCCACCGTGCTTGGGGAACAGCACTAGCTCATCCACCACTGCGTGAACCGCTTGCAGTTCGGCGTCGGTCGGATCGGTCTTGCCGGCTTCGTACCAGCAGACCAGCGCCACCTTGGCACCCAGAGCCTTGAACGCCTGCAGGCGGCGCCACACATCGGCACGGCCACCGTGGATCGGTGGGTACGGAAACTCCTGAGCCACTACCACCAGGCGCAAGGCTTGTGTCATGCCTTTCCCTTCAAAAGAATGTTGGACAACCGAGGCAATTGCACAACGCCCCGTGCTGCCGCCCGCAGTTGGGGAAGCCTGCGTTTGACCAGTAACTTGAACATGTCCCACGCACAGCAGATGAGCACCGTTGGCAGTAACCAAGGGAAGAAACGCGCTGTGAACCGCACACGGTTGCGGAACAGGTAATAAATAGAGAGTGCCGATCCACCCGATGCGTCGGTGCCGATGGAGGCCCCTTCTTTGTGGAACACCAAGCTATCAGGGGCATAACCTAGGCGAAAGCGGCCATTGCTCCGAGTGGCCCAGTCGATTTCCTCGTAGTAGAGGAAGTAGCTTTCCTCCATCAAGCCCACTTGCTCCAGGTACTCACGGCGCACCAGCATGGCTGCGCCCACAACGTACGACATGGCCCTCTCAGTCTCAGTCGGATCGGTGGGGATGGCACTGAGTGGAGCGAAAGCGCCGATGTGCCGGGACTTGCCCGAAATGCGGTTGTAGGTGGAACCACCAAACGCCTGAACCATTTGCCGGTTGTCGTGATAGATCAGCGTGGACCCGCACAGTCCTATGGATGGGTCGGCCCCTGCCCGTGCGAGGACTCGTTCGAGTGCATTGGGATCTACCGTCGTGTCGTTGTTAAGTAACCAGACGAACTTGCAACTGTGGCTGCGTAGAGCGAGACGAAAGCCAACGTTGTTGCCGGCTGCAAAGCCCAAATTTTCTCTATTTTCAATAAGTGCGAACGCGGTATCTTCGTGTAATTCAATCCCACAATCAACAGCGTGGCGTGTGAGTCGCTCGAAACGTTTGCCAAATCGACTCTGCCCCCATGCTGACAACTGAGCGACAGATTCATCGTGTGAATCATTGTCGCAAACGAGAACCCGACGTGGCGTTACTTGGGCGTCAAACAGGCTGTCGAGACATCCGATGGTGTCGCGCCATCCATTCCAATTCAGAAGTACAACAGCCAATTCATTCATAGGTGTTTAGGCGAGCTTGCAGCAGAATTTTTTATGGAGGGAAGTGCAGTGCCAATAAGCAACCACAGCAGTGTCATGTTGTTGTTGATTGATAGGCCGGCAAACGTAGCAGTCAATGCGAGAACTGAAGCGACAACCATGCCTGCCCTAATACCTTCTTGATCACGCAATCGAATAGCGGCCACGCTGCCCTTGACGACAAAGATGAAGATTGTTGCAATAAAAAGAAGTAATCCGATATAGCCATAATTCAATGCAATGGTGAGTGGTAAGCTATCAATTGTCATAACTCCAGTATGACCACTAGTGACCCCAGCCTTGAGTACCGCCATGCCATGTCCGAAGCCCCATATTGGGCTGTCATTCAACGCAGCTACGCTGTCCCACACCATTCTTAGCCGAACAGAGCTACTGCCCGTCTCGCTACTACTTCGTCCGAAGACAAGCTCTTGTGCAACGAAGTACGCGACAGCGATGCCAAGCAGAAGTGCGGGCAAAGCAGCGATAGCAAAAACCTTTCCAAACCCTTGGGCGGTAATGGATCTCATCCAAATAAAAATCCCAATGAACGTGAAGGCTGCAGCTAGGCTGACAATGCCAGAACGCGAGCCGGACTCGGCAATAGCAAGTGCTCCAACAGGCACAACCAGTACACCGATCAATCGCCAAATTCTATGCGTTTCAGATAATAAAAAATAGACTGCCAGAGGAATAATGGCTGCAATGAATTGGGCGAAAACAATAGGATGATCGAATGTTGATTGGGCGCGGTAGCTACCATCTCGGGTTTTGTCGAGTTGAATAGTTTTCAGTGCGTCGGCGACTTCTTGGGAGTCTCCGCCAGAGGCAAACTGCAAAAAATAGTTTTGATGCAAGAGTGCTTCAATCAATCCGGCTGATACGACGATAAGACCAGAAGAAACCACGACTCGAAGCATCCATTTCGGACCATTTTCATAGGTTGCAATAGTGCAGCCAATCAGGAAAAAGGAAGAAATATAAACAAGATCGCGTGCGTAATCAAGCAACGAAGCAAAAGGTTGTTCACCAAGGATTGAGGCAAAAAGGCACCAACCCAACCAGAGCAAGATGAAATGGCCAATTCCGGTTGAGTTGAAAATAACCTTGCGAAGTTTTGTGCTGAAGGCCGGTGAATAAGTAGTCCATAAAAAAATGGCAGTAAGAGACGTAAGTATCGATAGCGTCAACGGATTTGCATGTGGTCCACCCAAGGAAAAATATACATAGCGTGGCCACAGTACCGACAAACAAACCGTGAGCATTAGAAGGAAAAAAAAGCCACTATTTGGAAGGCTTGCCTCTTTATGCCTTAGCATCCAGCACAGGGACAAAAATACAAGCCCAATGGGCAACGCTATGATGCGAATAAGAAGGCCAAGTGGAGCCAAAGCAGTTAGTAGGCCTGTTGACATGCAAAGAATAATTAATGACATCCATCCGATAATTTTTTTTATCGAAATAACGACATTTTTTTCAGACTTGAAAGATGTCCCAGTCATTATTGACATTCCTTTGCTGAGGAAATATCGGGGTGTGAACCTACGGTTGGAGTGTCACGTTGTATCTTCGATTCGACCTCAGAGGTATCACTTCCTGATGTCGCTGCTATTCCAGTAGCAGCCGGTGCGTTTTTTGACGGTATATTCAGCCGAGTTTTTCTAGGGGTGCGTTCACTTTGTGATGGCAATATGCCGAGGCTATTTAAAGCCTGTGCGTACTGTTGCGCGACCTGCTCTCGTAACGCACGTAAATCATTCCGTTTCGTTTCATGCCTTTCAGCCAATGTAAGCAAAATGCTTGCAATGCTTTCCGTTGGATTTGTTATATTAAAAAATAGCTCCTGTGAGTTCGATTGAGCGAGAAAAGCAATAAATTTCTTATAATTTGGGCTCCCAGCTGTATAGTCGTTTACTGCGATAACGGGCACTAAATTGCGTGCAGCTAGTATCAGGCCATGCAAGTTCTCGCTTACAACCATTCGACACGCAGCCAAGCCCCTCTCCAAATTACGGAAGCTTGAGGGCATGATCAAGTTGCTGGCAACTCCTTGCGATTGCAGTTCATTTTGTAGTGCTATTGCAGAGCGAAGATCATATTTCCAGCGCCGGGTCACAAACAGTTGGACCGGCCAATCATCACCGCACTGATCGAGGAAGCGACGAACGGACTGGGCGAAGCGTTTGCTGAAGTCAGCATGGGTGCTGGTAAACACGATACCAAGGCCACTTGGCGAGCTAGGTGTTGGAAGCCAGTTGCCCAGTGCGATATCGGGCACGATGCTGACGCGCTCGCTCCATTGCGTGGCCTCAGCAAAGGAATAGTCGTCGCGTACAGTGATCAAGCGGGCTTGTCGGAAGCATGCCTCGATCTCATGGCGGATGGCACCTTCGAATCGACCAATCGTGGGGCCGAGGATTACGGTGGGTACACCGGCATGTGTCGCCATTCTGAGCTCCAGCAACTGGGCTCTGGTCTTGCTCATCCATTTTTCGTTGAAGTATCCACCGCCAGACATCACAAACAGATCGGCGGTAGCCAATTCGGCCTGCAAATTTCGCAAGCTCGATGCGTTGCTGGTGCACATGAACCACACTGACGTTTCTGTCAATGCAAACTTTGCTTTGACCCACGCTTTTCTCGGCAAGCTGTAGTCTTGCACCATGGATGGCTGAAACAGCTCGCAGCCACCTCCATCGGTTAGACCATGGGCACCAAGTCGTAACTTGACGCTTTCTGCGGCGTGGATGGCCGAGTCGGCTAGATCATATGTAAGGACCACACATTGGCAACCAGGAAACTGGATTTGCAATTGTCGAATTGTCGAGTCTAGGATCGCATCGTCACCCAGATTGCCGTAACCCCAGCCGCCACTGATGACGATCTTCATTCAATTCCCTTAAGACAACAAGTAGGCCATTTGCGCCACGGTTCCTAGCACTACAAGCGTGCTGATCCCATCCTTTAAGCTCATTGGGCTGCTGCGTAGTCGCAACCCGAACCACGCTACCAATGTCAGCGCTGATACAACGTTCGCGACTGCCACCGCAGTTACCCCGAACTTAGGTATAAAAAGCCAAGCACTCAAAACCAGTACGCTTAGAGAAACAAGGCCGGCCAGGACTCGATCGGCTTGGTAGCCGCGCGCTGTCTGTACGACGCCCAGAGCCATCGCCACGAAGCGCGCAAGCAGATATAAGCCAAAAAATGGGAACAACTCAAAAGCAGGCACATAGCGCTCGCCAAAGATTGCCGTTAGAAGGCGTTCAGGGGAGAGGAAAAACACACCTACGCAGGCCAGTCCGCAACAAATCAGCAACAAAAGTAGTTGTCGTTCATGCTGGGTGAACTCCTTGGGCCTGGTCAGTAAACCTGAGAGTTTGGGCAGGTATACGTTGGCGATGATGGGGCCCAGGTTTTCGACAGATCGTACGAGATTCATGCCAGCTTGGTACAAGCCCAAAGATCCGGCACCTAGAAACGTCGAAATGAGAAATACGTCTGCGTAGCTGCGTACGGTTACTAAGGACGCATCGGCGGCGTACGCCAAAGACTGGCGGATTTGTCGCATCGCGTCGGACAATCCTCCGGTTTCAAGCAATGCTATTCCGACGCCGTTGAATACAGTTTTGAAGCTGGCCAAGCTAAACGCCAAGTATATGCTACGCGACACCATAAACGCGACAGAAATCTCAATCCATCCCTTGCAATGCCACGCGACTGGAGCAACGAGCGCCACATGAATCACAGAACCGAACACTACATTGCGTGTCTCCATGTCGAAGCGTCGGACCCCTCGAAAACAGACATTTAGGAAATCTCCCAGTGAGACCGCGATAGCCATCAGACACAAGCAAACGTACCCGAGTTGTGATTCCGGCCGGCCAACGCCCAGTACCCATGCCAGGGTAGCAATCACGCTATACCCAATGACCAATAGACCTTTTGCATGCAATGTTCCAGCCAATAAGTTGTTGATTGGTTGTTGCTGCAGTCCGAGTTCTCGCATTACATAATTCGATTGACCGAACTCGATCAATAGTGACATGACCATTGCCAGTGATAGTATCAACACGAATTGCCCGAACTCCTCTGGTCCTAGAATGCGGGCGATAAATACCATTAGCCCTGTCCCGCTTATCAGGCGCGCCAAAGTCGCCAGAGACATATATGTAAGACTGCGGAGCATCTCAAGTTGCTCCGGGCGCACTGTATAGGTTGCGTTTCACGCACACGCGTTGGTGCGATATCCGGTATGAGTCGTTTTGATCGGCAACTAGCGCAAGCTGCTTTTGCATGGCAATTACGCAGCCGTTCATTGCTTCAGAGGGGTTCCAGCGAACCGAGATCTGTGCTCTGGAGCGATGGAGCCCACGAGTGCGGTAGCGAATGTCGCCTGCATCTGATGGGCATGTGCCTTGTTGCCGTCGATGGACGAAACACGCACCAGCATGCCGTCGGGCATGGTTTTGTCGAGCATGGCGTAACGCATTTCCTTGAGCTTCTTGTCCATGCCGCCGTTCGTGATGTGGTCGCCCAAGACGATCCAGTAGGTCACTGGCTCCACGCGCTGGCCGAGTTGGGTCATCAGGCGTGTGGCGGCAATGGAGCGGTCCGGCATGTCCAGCGTGGTGCGCTCGTTGCCTTTGAGTTGGAAGCCCTGCGCCGGGTAGCAGACTTCGGGCTGGTGCACTTGCAGCGCGTCGCTCTGGTCTTTGCCGTAAGCGATGGACAGCATGACGCGGTAGCCGTTGGGGTTGACGTAAACGCGCGTGAGCGTCTCGCTGTAGAGCTTGTTGACCAGGTTTTGCGCTGAGGGGTTGATCACCTGGAGGGGCATGCCGGTTTGTTCACGCCATTCCCCAAATTCCCGGGGCACCATGGTTTCCAGGTCGATGGGCGGGCGTTGCGCGGCCATGCTGATGGTGGGCCGCATGATGGAAGCGGTTGCCGCCGATGCACACATGAGCGCCAGCAGTATGAATTTTTGGGTCAAGGCCTTCATGCTTCAGGCCCTTCCAACTGCCAGTGCGCGGGCGTGTTGCAGGCGTTCAAGCAGTTGCAGCACGCTGTCAAAACCAACGATGAGCAGCAGCGCACTCAGAAATAGCACCATCCCTGCAAACCCATGCAAAAAGCCCTGGCCTGCGGCGTCGCCCCAGTAGTAGGTGATGAGGGTGAGTGCCATCACGCGGATGACGTTGGCCGTGAGTGAGATGGGCACGATGAGCAGGGCGAGGGTGATGTTGCGGAAGGCCGAGTCGCGGCGCACCAGGTTGAGGTAGAGCAGGCCCAGGGCTTCGAGCGTGAGCAGGGTGTGCAGGCCGGCGCAGGCGTCGGCAACCAGCAGCTGGTATTGGCCCACTTGCAAGATCACGCCGCTGCGGGCAATGGGCAGGCCGGCCCAGTGCAAGATGTGTTCGGCCACGTAAGACACAAACATCTTCATGGGCATGGTCACGGTGTCCACCACGGCGCCGGGCAGGGGCACCATGAAGCACATGAAGAACAGGGCAAACCACTGCAGGCGCACGGCTTGTCTGCCGAAGTTGAGCAGGCCTATGCCCACCAGCAGCCAGATGACGGAGCCGATTTCGAACATCAAGATGTCTTGCGAGCGGCCCAGGGCATAGAGCAGCAGGGCGAAGACGATGAGGGGCCAGGCCCAGTGGCTTGTGCGGTTGGGGGTGGCCAGCATGGCGGGCCAGTTGCGCCACAGCAGCCACAGGCTGATGCCCAGCACGATGGGACCGTGCATTTGGTCGTCGCTGGCCCAGATGCCGGTGAAGAGGTCGTACAGGCTGGGGGCGTAGAGGATGACCAGGCCGACAATGACCGGCGCCCATTCCAGCAGCCGGCTCATGTTGAGCGTGGAGCGTGCGGGCAACACAGGCGGATACGAATTGGGCGAACTCACTCAAACACCTTGGAAGTACAGGGCCTTGCGTTGGGCGGCGATGGGCCTGGCGGTGGCCTTGGCGGTGGGAGTGGGGGATGAGTGGCACCAGCTGGGCTTGGTGGTGGCTGCTTTTGGGGCTGCTGTTGGTGGGGCGGCCCTCACCCCAGCCCTCTCCCAGGGGGAGAGGGAGTAGGGCACTTCTGCCCTCACCCCGGCCCTCTCCCAGAGGGAGAGGGAGTGAATCGGGGAGGTTGTGGTGGGCGCGGTGCTCATGCGTCGTTGAGCACGGTGCCCAGCACGGCCACGCCGCTGTCTTGCAGGCGGCGGGCGAGTTGTTGCAGGGCGGGCAGGGTGCTTTGGTTTTGGCGGGCCAGCAGCAGGGCGGTGCCGGTGCGCGATGCGATCAGCTCGGCGTCGGCGTAGTCGGTGGCGGCGGGGGTGTCCACCAGCACCAGGTCGTATTGCGCGGCGGCGCTGTGCAGCAGCTTGCCAAAGCTGGCGCGGCCCAGCAGTTCTTGCGGGTTGGGCGGCGGGTGGCCGGCGGGCAGCACGTGCAGGGCGGGCAGTTCGGGCACCTGTTGAATGCTTTCCATGCCGGCGCGTTCGGCCAGCAGGGCCGACAGGCCCAGCCGCCCGCCGGCATGGAACAGCTTGCCCTGGCGGGGCTGGCGCAGGTTGGCGTCGATCAACAGGGTACGCTGGCCTTGCTGGGCAAACACCACGGCCAGGTTGGCGGCCATGAAGCTGCGGCCTTCGCCACGGCCGGGGCTGACGATGGCCAGCGCCTTGGGCAGTTGCTGTTGCTGCAGCCAGCGCAGTTGCAGCTGGCTGCGCAGGGCGCGCAGGTTTTCGCCCACACGGCTGAAGGGTTTGAAGGCGGCCACCAGCTCGGGGCTCAGCTGGGTGCTGCCGGGCTGCAGGTAGGTGTAGTCAAACTGCTGGCTCAGGGCAAAGTCGATGTCGTCTTGCTTGAGCAGCTTGAGGGCCTTGGCGGCTTCGCCAAAGGGCAGTTTGTCTTGCTGTTGGCGCTGGGCAATGCGGGCGGCGTCGTCGCGGCTCAGGCGGCCGGCGGCCACCAGAATGTCGCCAATGCTGGTGCCAGGGTTGTGCGGGGCCGCCTGGGCTGTGTGGCCGGGCTCGGGGCTGATGGGGACAACGGCGTTCATGCGGCGGCTCCTTGGGGCAGGCGTTTGAGGGTGCCGGCAGCGCTGCTGATGCTGCCCAGCACGGGCAGGTCCAGCGCCTCCAGCAAATCGTCGGCGCTGCGCACGCGGCGGTTCATCAGCTCCAGCATGAGCGCCAGGCCCACGCCCAGCAGGGTGCCCAAAAAGACGGAGACCAGCACGTTGAGCAGCAGCTTGGGTTTGCTGTGTTCCAGCGGCGCCACGGCGGGGTTGAGCAGGCTGATGTTGGTTTGGTTGGCCTGGCCTTCAATGCTGGTTTGGGTGGCGCGCTGGCTCACCATTTCAAAGGCGCGCTGGGCGCTTTCAATGTCGCGGCGCAGCACGGCCAGTTCGTCGCGCTGCTGGTTGAGTTGCAGCACGCGCGCCTTTTGCGCTGCCAGCGCGGCCTGCAACTGGCCTTCGCGCTGTTTGCCCACCTGGTAGGTGGTTTCAATGCTGCTCACGATGTTTTTGGTGGCGGCTTCCAGCTGGGTTTTCAGGCTGTCCAGCTCGGCGCGGGTGCGCTGCGTTTGGGGGTGGTTGTCGCCCAGGTTGGTGGTGATGTCGTTGAGCTTGGCTTCGAGCCGGGCCACGTCGGCCTTGAGGCCGTTGATGAGCGGGTTTTGCACCACTTCGGCCACAGTGTCGCCCTTGCCCTGGCGTTTGCTCTGGCTGTCGGTGGTCTGGGCCTGTATGGCGGTGAGCTGGCTGCTGGTTTCGTTGAGCTTGGCGGTTTCAAAGTCCAGGCGCTCGTCGGCCGAGGTGATGCCGTGCTGGCGCTGGTAGGCGCTCAGGGCGTTCTGGGCCTGCTCCAGCTTGTCGCGGGCGGTTTTGGTTTGCTCGTCAAAAAAGGCGGCAAACTGGCGCGCGGGCGCCACGCGCAGTTCCAGGTTGACGTTGATGTAGGTCTGCGCAAAGGCGTTGGCCACGGCGGCGGCAAACTGCGGGTCCACGCCGGTGAAGGCGATGGCAATCACGTTGCTCTCGCGCGAGGGTTTCACGTCGAGGTTTTTGCGCAGCAGGTTGGCCAGCCACACCACCAGGTCGCCCTGGCCCTGGGTGTCTTCCTGCCATTGCTGGCGCACGGTGTCGTTCTGGTCCAGCCGCAGGTTGCGCACCACGGCCTGGGCCACGCGGTCGCTGTTGATGATGTCCACCTGGGTGGCCATGTAGCTGGCGGGGTTGCCGCCCATCACCATGCCGTTCAGGGCGTCGGGCGATTTCACGTCAATCACCACGGCGGCGCTCGCGGTGTACTGCTTGGGCAGGTACAGGCTCACGGCCACGGTGGTGGCCACGGTCAGCACCAGCGCCAGCAGCGCCACCCACAGGCGGGCCTTGAGGATGAGCAGGAATTGTTGGAGTGTCATGGCTGGGGCGGTGGTCTCAGAACAGGCTTTCGCGCACAAAAATCACGTCGTGCGGCAACACGGCGTCGGTCAGTTGGGGTTCCACCAGTTGCACCGCGCCGTCGGCGGCCTTGCGGTGCAGGCGCAGGCGTTTTTCGGTGCCGCGCACGGTGGGGCCGCCGCCCAGGGCCAGGGCCTGCATCACGGTCATGCCGCGTTCAATGCGGTAGGCGCCGGGGCGCTGGGCTTCGCCGTAGATGTAGAACAGCGGGGCGCGGTGCACGTAAATGGTGTCGCCGCCTTGCAGGGGCAGGTCGTCTTGCGGGCGGTTGGCCAGGTAAATTTGCGCAATGTCCACCTCGCGGCGGAAGGGCTGGCCGCCGCGCACGCCGGTCACGATGGCCACGTCGTCGCCCTGGGCTGCGGTGCCACCGGCGTTGGCCAGCATGTCGCTCAGGCGGATGTTGGCGGTCTCCATCGGAAAACGCCCGGGCCGGTTCACCTGACCCAGCACCGCCACCTGGTTGCCGCGCACCTGCAG
Organism: uncultured Hydrogenophaga sp.; assembly: GCA_964442375.1. GTDB lineage: Bacteria > Pseudomonadota > Gammaproteobacteria > Burkholderiales > Burkholderiaceae_C > Hydrogenophaga. Next base: position 14,596 of record CAYUAH010000047.1, read on the forward strand.
CAGGGTGATGGTGACTTGCGGGTCGCGTATGAAGCCGCCGCTGCGCAGGGCGGTGGCCAGCTTTTTTTCGCCGGTGGCCACCGAGGCGCCGCCCAAGTCCACCACGCCAATCAGCGGGTAGGTGATGCTGCCGTTTTCGCTGATGCGGGTTTCCAGCGTGAGGTCGGGGTTCTGGAAGACCTGGATGCGGATGGCGTCGCCGGCGGCCAGGGGGTAGTCGGCCTTGTCGCCGGAAGCCGGGTTGGTGGCTTGCGCGTGGGCGGCGCCCATGCAGGCCAGCAGCACCAGGCCGCTCAGCCAGCGCATGAAGAGGGGGGAAAGACGGGGCAGGGTCATGGTGGGCAACGGGTTCATTTCTTCAGGCCGGCCACGCCTTTTTCCATGGCGTTGGCGGGTGCTGCGGATGCTGCGGTGGAGGTGGGCGTGACGCTGTTGGCCGCTGCCTGGGCGAACTCGCCCATGTAGGTCACGGCCTGGCTTTCGCGCAGTTGCTTGATGCGGGCGGTGACGGCTTCGCCGGCGGCGCGGTTGGTCAAGAACTGCTCGATGCGGGGCAGCGCGGCCTCTTGCGCGATGGGCTCCTTGCGCGATGACAGCAGGCGCACGTAGGTGAGGCTTTGCGGCGTTTCAAACACGGTGGCCTGGCCGTCTTGCAGGGCGTGCATGCGGGGCAGCACCTCCAGCGGAATCTGGTCGGCCGCGCGGGTGGCGCTGCCGGGCACGGGGTTCAGGCCCTTGGCGCGCAGCTGGGCGGCCACGTCGTCCGTGCTTTTTTGCTGGGCGGCCAGGGCGCGCAGCTGCTCGGCCAGGCCGGGCTGGTTGGGCACGATGAGCTCTTGCACGTTGTAGATGCGGCGCTCGGCAAACAGTGCGGGGTGTTCGCTGAAGTACTGGCGCACCTGCTCGGGCGTGGGCTTGGCCACGGCGGCGGCCACTTTCTGGGCGTAGGCGCGGGCCAATATGTCGCGGCGCGCGGCCTCGATCTGCGCCACCACCTCGGGCGTGCGGTGCAGTTCGTCGTCCATGGCCTGGCTCACGGCCAGTTGCTGGTCGATCAGGCGCTCCAGCACGTCGCGGCTCACCTTCTTGGCGGCGTCGGTGTCGGCCGGGGCGGGGGTGCGGGCCAGCACCTGGTTGATCTGGTGGACCGAAATTTCTTCGCTGCCCACCTTGGCGGCCACCTGGGTGGCGGCGGGTTTGCTGTTGCCGCCGCCGCAGGCGGCCAGCGTGGCGGCCAGGGTGGTGGCAAGGGCAAGGCGCGTGAGGGTGTGCTTCTTCATGGGCGGGTTCAATAGCTGAGCTGCAGCGTGAGGTTGGCCACGTGGGCGGCGTAGTCCAGCCCCGGCAGGGTGGCGCTGCGGCGCGCGCGTTGCAGCGAGGCGCTGAGGTTGAGGTAGGGGGTGGGCGCCCAGTCGAGCGCGAGGGTGGTGTCGTGTGTTGTGTCGCTGCGGGCGCTGGCGCCCAGCGGGCCCAGGTAGTCGCGCTGGGCCACGCTGTGGGTCAGGCGCAGGGTGGTGCGCGGGCCCACCTGCCAGGCCGGGCCAAGCGTGAAGCGGTGGGTTTGGCTGTAGTTGGTGCTGCCGGTCTGAAAACTGGCGAGTTCGCGCGCGTAGCTGGCGTTCAGCCGCAGCTTGGCCGTGGGCGCCCAGGCCAGGCCCAGGCTGGCGGTGGTGCCGGCGTAGTCGCGCACGGGGTAGTGGGGGTGGCTGCGGCTCAGGCGCGCCAGGGTGGCGTTGAGCGCGGTTTTGCCGCTCAGCGCCCATTGCAGGCCCAGTTCATGGCTGCGCTGATTGAACTGCGTATCCAGCAAACCGGGTGAGGGCAGGCTGCGGCCCAGGTAGTCGCCGCTGGCGCGCTTCAACTGGTAGCTCAGCACGCTGCCCGAGGGGAAGACGTGGCGCAGGCCCAGGTCGGCGCTGCGGGTGCGGGTGTCGTCTTCGCCCACCA
>CAYUAH010000048.1:0-16178 GCA_964442375.1 uncultured Hydrogenophaga sp.
CAGCGACGATCTGCTGGGCGCCTGCGACCCGGTGGTGGTGCCCAGCGAGGCCATGGGCATCGACTTCGAGGCCGAGATCGCCGTCGTCACCGGCGACGTGCCCATGGGCGCCGATGCCGACCAGGCCCTGGCCGGCGTGCGCCTGCTGATGCTGGCCAACGACGTCAGCCTGCGCAACCTCATCCCGGGCGAACTGGCCAAGGGCTTCGGCTTTTTCCAGAGCAATCCGGCCACCGCCTTCAGCCCGGTGGCCGTCACGCCCGACGAACTGGGCGAGGCCTGGCAGGGCGGGCGGGTGCACCTGACGCTGCAGAGCACCTGGAACGGCCGCAAGGTCGGTCTGTGCGACGCCGGCCCCGACATGACGTTTCATTTTGGCCAGCTCATCGCCCACATCGCCAAGACGCGCCGCGTGCGCGCCGGCTCCATCGTGGGCAGCGGCACCGTGAGCAACCCCGGCGTGGAACAGGACGGCCGCACGGAGTGGCCCAAGGGCTACAGCTGCATCGCCGAAAAACGCGCCATCGAAACCATCCAGGACGGCGCGCCCAAAACCGACTACATGAAGTTCGGCGACACCATACGCATTGAGATGAAGGGCCGCGACGGCCAGAGCATTTTTGGCGCCATCGAGCAGGAGATCGTGCCGCTGGACGCCGACTGACGCGTATCATTTCCAGCGCACCGACACTTTCGCGAGGAGGCGAACCATGGCGCTGATGGACTTCATCAAGAAACAGTTCATTGACATCATTCAATGGACCGAGGACGGCGATGGCACGCTGGCCTGGCGTTTTCCCATGCGGGACATGGAGATACAGAACGGCGCCTCGCTCACCGTGAGAGAGTCGCAACTGGCGGTGTTCGTCAACGAAGGCCAGGTGGCCGACGTGTTCGGCCCGGGCATGCACAAGCTCACCACCCAGACGCTGCCGGTGCTGACCTACCTCAAGAACTGGGACAAGCTGTTCGAGTCCCCGTTCAAGAGCGACGTCTATTTCTTCAGCACCCGCCAGCAGGTGGACCAGAAGTGGGGCACGCCCCAGCCCATCACGGTGCGCGACAAGGATTTCGGCGCCGTGCGCCTGCGCGCTTTCGGCAACTACGCCTACCGCGTGGCCGATCCCAAGCTGTTCCACACCGAGATCTCGGGCACGCGCGAGAGCTACACCGTGGCCGACCTCGACGGCCAGCTGCGTGGCCTGGTGCTGCAGCACATCAGCCAGGCCATTGCATCCAGCGGCATCCCATTCCTGGATCTGGCGGCCAACCAGCTCGCTTTTGCCCAGGCCCTGAGCACCGAGCTGGCGCCCGCTTTCGAGAAGATCGGCCTCAAGCTCGAAGGCATGACGGTGCAGAACCTGTCGCTGCCCGAGGAGTTGCAGAAGATCCTGGACCAGAAGATCGGCATGGGCATGGTCGGCAACGACATGGGCAAGTTCATGCAGTACCAGACGGCGCAGGCCATCCCCAAGCTGGCCGAGGGTGTGGGGCACGGCAGTGGCATCGCAGGTGATGCCATGGGCTTGGGCGCGGGGGTGGCCCTGGGCCAGGTGCTGGCGCAGAACCTGGCGCAAGGCCTGAACCCAGGGGCACAGCAGCCGGCCGCCGCCGCAGCAGCGCCCGTGGGCGCCAAGCCCGACGAGATCATGGGCTTGCTGGAGAAGCTGGCCGACCTCAAGGCCAAGGGCATCCTGACGGCCGAGGAGTTCGACGCCAAGAAGGCCGAGTTGCTCAAGAAGCTCGTCTGAGCGCTCCGTGGCGGAACCCGCAGCCCAACGCAGCTACCGCGCGCCCTGCCCGGGCTGCGGCGCGCCGGTCGAATTCAAGAGCGCGCAGTCCACCCACGCGGTCTGCGGCTACTGCCGCTCGACCGTGGTGCGTGAGGGCGAGCAGCTCGCCCGGCTGGGCAAGATGGCGGAGGTCTTCGCCGACTTCAGCCCGCTGCAGCTGGCCGCCAGCGGGCGCTGGGAGGGCCGCGGCTTCAGCGTGGTGGGCCGGCTGCAGTACCGCTACGAGGGTGGCGGCTGGACCGAGTGGCAAGCGGTTTTTGACGACGGCGGCACCGGTACGCTGAGCGAGGACAACGGCGCCTTCGTTTTCAGCACGCCACTGCAGGCACAGCGCGATCTGCCCGATGCCGAGCACCTGCGCGTCGGGGCACAGACCGCGATCAATGGCGCCACCTACACCGTGTCTTTCCATCAGCCGGTGTCCTTGTCGGCGGCCGAGGGCGAGCTGTCGCACCTGCCGCCCATCGGCCAGCCCTTCGACATGGTGGAGCTGCGCGGCGCCGACGGCGCGGTCTGCGGCATCGACTACGGCGCGGCCCCGCCCAGCTTGTCACTGGGGCGCGAGGTGCGGCTGGACGACCTGTCGCTCAAGGGCCTGCGCAGTGAATCCGCGCGGGAGGACAAAGGCCGCCACTTCAACTGCCCCCACTGCGGTGCGCCGGTGGACGTGGCGCTGGAGCAGAGCAAGAGCGTCACCTGCGGCGCCTGCAACAGCCTCATCGATCTGAGCGCAGGGGTGGGCGCGGAGCTGAATTCGGCGGTGCAGGACGAGCCGGTGCGGCCCCTGATCGCATTGGGGCGGACCGGCCAGCTGCAGGGCGCCACCTGGCAGGTGGTGGGTTTCCAGCACCGCATGGGCCAGGTGCCGGGCGAGGACGAGCACTTTGGCTGGGAGGAGTACCTGCTGTTCAACCGCCAGCGCGGCTTTTGCTTTCTGGTGGATGCCGAGGATGGCTGGAGCCTGGTCAAGCCCACCACGGGGGCGCCCGTCATGACTGGCAACGGCCAGAGTGCCAGCTACCTGGGCCAGCGCTACCAACTGCAATACGCCTACAACGCCGAAACCACCTACGTGGCCGGCGAGTTCTACTGGAAAGTCGAGCGCGGCCAGAAGGGCTTTCTGCGCGATTTCGCCAAGGGCTCGGCGCTCCTGTCCATGGAGCAGACGGCGGACGAAATCAGTTGGTCGTCCGGCGACCGTCTCTCGGCCGACACCGTGGCCAAGGCCTTCGGGCTGGAGGACAACAAGGCCCTGCTGCAGCGGGCCGACGCCTCGCCCGTGAGCAGCAACCTGGGTGGCAACTTCCGCACCTTCCTCATCATCGTGGTGGTGCTCATCCTGCTCTCATTGCTGGAAAGCCGCTGCAGCAGCTGCGACCCGGCGGTGGAAAACTGCGGCAACAGCTACCGCAGCTCGGGCGGCTCCTTCGGCGGCTGGTCCAGCGGCGGGGGCCACAAGTGAATCTATCAACGACTTTTTGACTGGAGGTCCACATGGGCATGGAATGGTTGAGAGCCGGCGCCTTTTTTGGCTCCATCGTGTACGCGCTGATCGGCGTGCTGGTGTTCTGGCTCAGCTTCATCGTCATCGACAAACTCACGCCCTACGACCTGTGGCGTGAGCTGGTGGAAAAGCAGAACGTGGCTTTGGGCATCGTGGTCGGCGCGATGTCTCTCGGTATTTCCATCATCGTCGCCGCTGCGATACATGGCTGACCCCCGCGCGGCCCCGCCGCGCCCGGTCGAGGTCGCGCTGCTGGCCAGTGTGTTCGTGGTGGCCGCCTGTGGGCTGGTCTACGAACTCGCGGCCGGCGCACTCGCTTCTTACGTGCTGGGCGACTCGGTGCTGCAGTTCTCCACCGTCATCGGCACCTATTTGTTCGCCATGGGCATCGGCTCCTGGCTGTCGCGCTTTTTCGAGCGCCAGTTGCCCGCACATTTCCTGCGCATCGAGCTGCTGGTGGCGCTGATTGGCGGGCTGCTGCCGGCCACGCTGTTCCTGGCCAATGCCTTTGTGCCCGACAGTTTCCGCTTCCTGCTCTACGGCCTGGTGCTGCTGGTGGGCACGCTGGTGGGGCTGGAAATCCCGCTGGTCATGCGCATCCTCAAACGCAACGTGGCGCTCAAGGACCTGGTCTCGCAGGTGCTCACCTTCGACTATTTGGGCGCGCTGGCCGTCTCCATCGCCTTCCCCCTGTGGCTGGTGCCCCAACTGGGCCTGGTGCGCACCGGTCTGCTGTTTGGCCTCATGAACGCGGCCGTGGCGCTGTGGGCCTGGTGGCTGTTCCGCCATGAGTTGCCGCAGCGCCTGGCCCACGGGGTGGCGGTGCTGGCGGTGCTGGTGCTGCTGGGCCTGGGCTGGTCGGGCGCGCAGCAGCTCACCACCCTGGCCGAAGACCGCTTCTACCAGGACCGCGTGGTGCTGGCCGAGTCGTCGGACTGGCAGCGCATCGTGCTGACCCACGGCCGCGCCGGGCACCGGCTCTACCTCAATGGCAACCTGCAGTTCGCCGAGCGCGACGAGTACCGCTACCACGAGGCCCTGGTGCACCCGGCCATGGCCGCCTTCGCGCAGGGCGGCGGCACGCCACGCCGCGTGGCGGTGCTGGGCGGCGGTGACGGCATGGCGGTGCGCGAGATCCTGCGCTACCCCGGCGTCGAGTCCGTGACCCTGGTGGAACTGGACCCGCACATGACGCGCCTGTTCTCGCAGAACCCGGCGCTGCGTCAGCTCAACGCCGACGCGCTGCATTCGCCCAAGCTCAGCATCGTCAACACCGACGCCTTCAAGTGGCTGGAGCAGGACGGCGATGGCTTCGACGTCATCGTGGTGGATTTCCCCGATCCCACCAACTTTTCGATTGGCAAGCTCTACACCAACGCCTTCTTCGCGGCCCTGCAGCGGCGTCTGTCGGCCAGCGGCTTTGCGGTCATGCAGACCACCTCGCCGCTGGTGGCGCGCAAGAGCTTCTGGACCGTGGTGCAGACCATGGAGTCGGTAGGCCTGCGCACCGCGCCCTACCACGCGAATGTGCCCAGCTTCGGCGAGTGGGGCTTTGTGATCGCCAGCCGCCGGCCCTTCGCCCCGCCCACCCAGCTGCCGCCTGGCCTGCGTTTCCTCACGCCCGACACCACGCGCCTGCTGTTCGACTTCCCGGCCGACATGGCCCGCGTGCCCGCCGAGGTGAACCGCCTGTCCAACCAGGTTCTGGTGCACACCTACGAGCAGGAGTGGGGCCGGGTGCTGCCGTGACGTGGCGCCGCCGTGACGTGTTGACGTCCACAGCCGCACTGGCCTTGGTGGGCTGCGGCGCGGCGCCCGAGATCGCGGGCGGTTTTGTGGGCAGCCACCCCGAGCGTGGCCATGTGCTGCGCGAGTCCATGGTGCGCGCACCCGACACCACCCGCCGCACCCGCGTGCTGATCGCCGGCGGTGGTGTGGCCGGCCTGGCCGCCGCGCGCGCGTTGCGACTGGGGGGCATGGACGACTTCGCCCTGCTGGAGCTGGAAGACCAGGCCGGCGGCAACGCCCGCGCCGGCCTCATGGGCGGGCTGGCCTGCCCGCTGGGCGCGCACTACCTGCCGCTGCCCGGGGACGACGCGCATGAGGTGCAGGGTTTGCTGGAGGAGTTGGGCCTGCGCCAGCGCGTGGCCGGCCGCTGGGTGTACGACGAACGCCACCTGTGCCACAGCCCGCAGGAGCGGCTGTATTTCAATGGCCAGTGGCAGGAAGGCCTGCTGCCCGTGGATGGTGTGGCCCCGTCCACACTCGCGCAGTACCGCCGTTTTGCAATGCTCGTGCGCGAGGCGATGGCCCAGACGCGTTTTGCCATGCCCACGCTGCGCGCGCCCATCACGCCCCAGAGCCAGGCACTGGCGCGGCAAACCTTTGCGTTGTGGCTGGATCAGCAAGGCCTGAGCGACCCCCACCTGCGCTGGTACCTGGATTACGCCTGCCGCGACGACTACGGCGCCGGCACGGCGGTGGTCTCGGCCTGGGCCGGTCTGCACTACTTCGCCAGCCGCCACGGTTTCCATGCGCCGGGGGAGGGCGACGGTGAGCTCGATCCGGTGCTGACCTGGCCCGAAGGCAACGCCTGGCTGACCCAGCGCCTGGCCACGCCTTGCGGCGAACGCATCCACGCTGGCCGCACCGTGCTGCGCATCGAAGTGCAGAAACACGGCGTGGCGGTGGACGCGCTGGACCATGCCAGCGGCCGCGTTGAACGCTGGCTGGCCGACACCTGTGTGGTGGCCTTGCCGGTGTTCGTTGCGGCGCGTGTGCTGCAGCCCCTGCCCGACTTTGTGCGCCAGGCCGCACAGCGCCTGACCCATGCGCCTTGGCTGGTCGCCAACCTGCAGTTGCGCGCGCCGCTGCGCGACCGCCCCGGCGCACCGCCCAGCTGGGACAACGTGCTCTATGGCAGCGCCGGCCTGGGCTATGTGGACGCCAGCCACCAGTCGCTCAACCCGCGCCGGCGCGCCACGGTGCTGACCTGGTACCTGCCGCTGGGCGACGACGCCTTGGCCGGCCGGCGTGCGTTGCGCGATCAGCCCTGGACCCACTGGCGCGACCAGGCGCTGGCCGAGCTGTCCGTGCCCCACCCCGACCTGCGCGAGCAACTGCAACGCGTGGACATCACCCGCTACGGCCACGCCATGGCCGTGCCCACACCCGGGCCACAGGCGGCCTGGCCCATGCGCGATGGCCGTCTGCACTTCGCGCACGCCGACTGGTCGGGCTATTCGGTGTTCGAGGAGGCCTTCACGCGCGGCCACCTGGCGGGTGCCGCCATCGTGGGCGTCAAGGGCTGACGCCGCCTCGCCGCAGCGCGTGCTGCTGCACGGTTTCGGCATCGAACAAGGCCAGCAGGGCGGACAACAACGCGCGCGCCTTGGCCGAATGATCGGCACCCAGGTTGCACACGTAGACGTCCAGTGTGGCGCCACGCTGCTCGGGCCAGGTGTGCACACACAGGTGCGACTCGGCCAGCAGCACCGTGGCCGTCACGCCGCCCGGGCCATGGGCGGTGTCGGGGAAGCGGTGGGCCAGTTGTGCCACCGCCTGCAGGCCCGCGCCTTGCACCATGGCGACACAGGCCGCCAGCAGGCTGTCGGCATCGGTGAGCCACGCACCGTCGCAGCGGCAGCCGCGCAGGTCAGCGGTGAGGTGCAGGCCCTCCATGCGAGCCGTTCAGGTGGCGTACACCGTGTCCAGCGAGGCGAAGCCCTTGACCTCGATCGGGTTGCCGAAGGGGTCGCGGAAGAACATGGTCCACTGCTCGCCGGGCTGTCCGGCGAAGCGCAGCTGGGGCGCCAGCACGAAGTCGGTGCCCGCGGCCGTGAGGCGGTCGGCCATGGCCTGCCAGGCCGGCTGTTCAAGAATCAGACCGAAGTGCGGCATGGGCACCAGCACATTCCCCACGTGGCCGGTGTTGGCGGTGGGGAAGGGCTGGCCCAGGTGCAGCGAGATCTGGTGGCCGAAAAAGTCGAAATCGACCCAGGTGTCGGTGCTGCGCCCTTCGGTGCAGCCCAGCACGCCGCCGTAGAAGCGGCGCGCGGCGTCGAGGTCGGTGACGTTGAAGGCAAAGTGGAACAGGCTGCGTGGGGTGCTCATGCGCCCGAGGATAGCGCAGCCTGGGTGCCGTCAGCGCTGGGTGGGATCGGCGGCTTTCTGATCGTATTTCAGGAAGTACTGGCGCGCCATGGCCACCAGCTGCGCGTCGGTGGGGTGGTCGGTGCTCACCACATCGACGATGGCCTTGTCCACCGCGTGGGCGTGGTGTTTGCAGAAGTCGCGGAACTCGATCTTGGCGTTGGCCGGGCCGGTCACCAGCACTTCGCTGACGCCTTGCAGGGCCTGCGCAATCTCTTCAAAAAACGCTTTGTCGGCGCCCACGTGGCCGTGTTTGGGTGTGTGCTGGCTGCGGGCCTTCACGGGCTGGGCTTCAACGTGTTCGCGGTCGAACATCAGCACGTGGGCTTGGGTGTGGTCCATCCAGACAACGGCGTGGAAAGTGGTCATTCAATCGGCTCCTGTTTCAACAAAAAAATCGGTTCACATCTTGGGCACATTCACGCCACCTTGGGCGTGTTCGGCCTTGTCCTGGCAGGCGACGCAGCGCAGGGCGGTGGGGCTGGCGTGCAGGCGAGCGGTGGCGATGGACACGCCACAGTCCACGCACAAACCGTAGCTGCCGTCGGCAATGCGCCCCAGCGCGGCGTCGATGGCCACCAGCTCGGCGGATTCGCGCTCTTCCAGCGCGATGCTGAGGTCGCGTTCTGCGTCGGCCTGGGCCCAGTCGTCGCCCACGTTCTCACGGGCCTCGGCCGCTGCTTCGGCGCGGCCCACGCGCCCGCCGCGCTGGGCACGCAACTGGGCCAGCACATCGCTGCGCATCTGGCGCAATTGGGCGCCAAAGCTGTCGGATATCGGGGTGTTCATGGGGTCTCCTGAAAAGTGTTGCTGGCTTGTGTTCATCATGCGTTGGTGCTGGCCATTGCGCCTTGACACACGTCAAGCGCTCCAGGGATAAGTCCCCCATGGTCAGCGCCCCTGGCTTGCGGTAAGCTGGCCCACGCAGCAAACAACGCGGAGCGATTCATGAGCGATCCCCTGGGTTTTGGCAAGTACGTGCCTGGTTTCGATTTCCTGCAAAACCTGGCCAAACAGGCGGCCGGTGGCATGGCGCAAGGGGTGCAGCAAAACCTGCCCCAAATGCCCAGCCTGGGCAACTGGATCGCGCCCACCTTCAACGTGGAAGAGCTGGACAAGCGCATCGATGAGCTCAAGGCGGTGCATTTCTGGCTGGACCAGAACGCCAAGGCCCTGGGCGCCACCATCCAGGCGCTGGAAGTGCAGAAGATGACCCTGGCCACCTTGAAGGGCATGAACTTCAACCTGGCCGACGTGGCCAACGCGCTCAAGATCAAGGCGGCCGACACCGTGGCGGGCATGGCTTCAGGCGTGGCCAGCACGGCGCAGGGCGTGGCTGGTCGCACGCCGACCCCGTTTGCGGGCCTGGAAATACCGCCCAATGCCTATCACGCGGCCGTGCCCCAGGTGCACATCGAACCCGAACCCACGCCAGAACCGGCCCCCGCCCCCGCCCCCGCGCCGCGCAAGCCGGCGGCCAAGAAGGCGACCGCCGCCGAGGCGCCCGCGGCCGGTCTGGTGGACCCCATGCAGTGGTGGGGGGCGCTGAGCCAGCAGTTCCAGACCATCGCTGGCAATGCGTTGAAAGACGCGGCCAAGCAGTCCAGCCTGGACGTGACCCGCAACGTGGCCAGCGGCCTGACCGGTGAAGCCATGAAGGCCGCCACCGGCATGGCCGGCAACGTGGCCAAGACGGTGTCGGACACCGTGGGGGTCGCCGCCGCCCTGGGCAAGGCCGTCACCGGTGGTGCACGCGGTCGCGGCAACGCGCTCAAGTCGGCGGCCTGGCCCATTCCGGGTGCCGTGTCGCCCGAGGTGGAGCAGCCCAGCGCCAAAAAGCCGGCACGCAAGGCGGCGGCCAAAAAAGCGCCAGCCAAGAAGGCCGCCGCCAAAAAACGAGCGGGATGACATGAAACGCTTCGCGCACGCCCACGCCACCCACCCGCAATGGCGCATGGCCGCCGCGCTGGTGCTGGCGCAGCTGCGTGCGCAACTGGCGCTGCCCGAGTACGCCGGCACACCTGGCCTGGCCTTGCTCTACATCACCGACCACTACGCGGGTGACGCGCGCGACATCCTGGACCACCTGAGCGCCGAACTGCCCGAGGTGACCGACTGGGCCGGCACCGTGGGCGTGGGCATCGCGGCCACCAACGTCGAGTACTTCGACGAGCCCGCCATGGCGGTGATGCTGTGCGACCTGGCGCCCGACCAGTACCGCGTGTTCAGCGGCGTGGCGCCGCTGCCGGCGGCCCACGGCGGCGCGGGCGGCTTTGTGGCGCAGACCGCCTTGCTGCACGCCGACGCGCAGACGCCCGACGTGGCAGAGCTGATTGCCGAGATGGCCGAGCGCACCGCCAGTGGCTACGTGTTCGGCGGCCTGGCGTCCAGCCGCACCGACACCGTGCAGTTTGCGCTGGGCAGCGGCGGGCATTTGCGCGGGCAGGGGGCGGCCGGCGGCGTGTTCCACGGTGGCCTGAGCGGGGTGGCGTTTGGTCCCGAGGTGACGCTGGTCTCGCGTGTGACCCAGGGTGCCCACCCGGTGGGCCGCACCCACCGCGTGACCGCTGCCGACCGCAACGTGGTCCTGAGCCTGGACGGCGAGCCGGCGCTGGACGTGCTGCTGGGCGAGTTGGGCATCCAGCTGGACGAACCGCAGGTGGCCATGGTGCGGTTGCGCCAGACCCTGGTGGGCCTGACGCTGGATGAGCGCGGCGCGGCACCGGCACGCGCTGGCGCCTTTGGTCCGGAAGTGCTGGTGCGCCACCTGATCGGGCTGGACCCGATGCGGCGCGGCATCGCCATCGCCGACCTGGCACCGGCCGGTGCGCAACTGGCCTTTTGTGAACGCCACGTGGCCGCCGCGCGTGCCGATCTCGTCCGCGTGTGCGCCGAGGTGCGCGAGGAGCTGGAGCCCGAGCTGCTGAGTCTGGACGCCGCCGCCATGGCGGGTGCCCTCAGTGCCGACGGCCCGCCAGCACCACCGCGCATGCGGGGCGCGGTGTACGTGAGCTGCACTGGCCGGGGCGGCCTGCATTTTGGTGGCCCCAGCGCCGAGCTGCAGATCATCCGCCGCGCGCTGGGCGACGTGCCCTTGGTGGGTTTTTTTGCCAATGGCGAAATGGCCCACCACCGGCTCTACGGCTACACCGGCGTATTGACGGTGTTTGCCGACGCCGCCTGAGCTTCAGTTTTTGCGTGCCACCCAGTAGGTGGCGCCCTCGGGGCCATAGCGCTCGGTGTGGGGCGCATCGCGGTCCAGTGCAAAGCTGTCGCCGGGGCGCAGGTGCAAAGTCTTGCCGTTGAACCCCAGCCACATTTCGCCCCGCGTGACGACCGCCTGCGCGGCAAACGGGTGCGAATGGGTTTCCAGCACGGTGCCGGGCGCCCAGTCACGCTCCAGCACCTCGTCAAAACCCTGAGCGAGGGCACGTGCCTTGAAATCGTCAAAGGATTCGGTGTTCATGCCGCGATTTTGTGCCCCGTGCGTCATCCCTGCTGGCATCGCGGGCATGGCCCTTGCAAGGACAAGCGCATACTCAACACTTTACGTCAGGAGGGCCAACGCGCGACGCGCGCCGGTGCCTACACCATGATCCGCCTCGATCTGCGCATCGAGTTGAACTACGACATCGATGCCTTCGGTGCCGACTTCATTCTCAACATCCACCCCGCACTCACGCCGCAACAGCGTGTGCTGAACGAAAACCTGTGGCTCAACCAGCCGTTGGTGCCGCTGCTGCAGCTTGAGCCCCACACCGGCAACCGCCTGCTGCGCCTGCGCGCCGGCCCCGGGCCGCTCAAGCTGGTCTACACCGCTCTGGTGGAAATCGACCACCACAGCGTTTTGCCCACCCAACTCGCCGAGGTGCCGGTGGCGCAACTGCCGCCGGAGGTGCTGGGCTACATCTACCCCAGCCGCTACTGCCAGTCCGACCGCCTGGGCCGGCTGGCCAACCAGGCCTTTGGCACGATGTGGCAAGGCCATGGCCGCGTGCTGGCGGTGCAACAGTGGGTGCAGCGCCACGTCACCTTCACTTCCAACACCACCAACGGCAACACCTCGGCGGTGGACACGCTGATCGAACAGGTGGGCGTGTGCCGCGATTTTGCGCACCTCATGATCGCGCTGCTGCGCGCGCTCAACATCCCCGCGCGCATCGCCACCGGCACCGATTACGGCGCCGATCCTGCCCTGGGCCCGCCCGACTTCCACGCCTACGTAGAGGCCTACCTGGGCGGGCGCTGGTACATCTTCGATCCTTCGGGCACCGGCATCCCCATGGGCTTTGTGCGCATAGGCACCGGGCGCGACGCCGCCGATGTGGCTTTCGCCACCATTTTTGGTGGCGTCAAGACACAGGCGCCGATCATCAGCGCCGTGCCCGTGGCGGGCAGTCCCGAACCCTTGCACAGCGCGTATGCGCTGTCCACCGACGCGGGGCTGGTGCCGGGTTGAACCGATCCGGCGCGGGTTTCACGTACCATGGCTGCCATGAAAAGTCTGCTCGAACACACCCGCCATCTGCCCGAGCACACGTTCGCGGCTGGAGAAACCGTGGTGCGCGAGGGCAGCCCCTCGGATGGCATCTGGATACTGGTCAGTGGCGCACTGCAGGTGAGCAAGGGCGGCGAATTGGTCAACATGGTCCATCGGCCGGGCGCCATGATCGGCGAGGTCTCGGTGCTGCTGGGCAAGGCCTATGGCGCCACGGTCGAGGCCACTGCCCCCAGCGTGCTGCGCCACGCTGCCGACGGCCACGCTTTCCTGGCCAGCGATCCCGAGATTGGCCGACTGGTGGCGGTGGGTCTGGCCGAGCGCCTGGATTTTGTGACCAGCTACCTGTCCGACCTCAAGCACCAGTATGGCGATGCGCCCGGTTTGGCCATGGTGTCGGATGTGCTCAGGCAGCTGTCCCAGCGCCAGGCGCCGCAAGCCCGGCCTGGGTCCGCGCGCGATCCCGAACCCGATTACTGAATCAGAACACGCTGCGCGCCGGCCGCGCCGCGTCGCTCAAGCGCACCGTCTCCATGCCCATCATGGATTTCCAGACGGCGTCACCGGCCGTGAGATCAATTTCGATGTGCGCCGGCACCGGGCCGATCTGGCGCCCGGCGTTGAACACCCAGGTGTCGCCCAGGCGGTCGGCCCAGGCGCCGTCGGGCTTGAAGGGGGATTCATGCACGTGGCCTGTGAGCACCATGTCGGGCTGGTGCTGGGCGATCCAGCCGCCAATGTCGGCGTCGCCATAGTGGCGGCGGCCCGTCCAGCAGGTGGGCGAGCCCAGGGGCGGCCAGTGGTAGATCCACACCCAGCGCGCGGGCCGGCGACGGGCGTCGGCATCCAGCTGCGCTTCCAACGCCGCGCGGCCTTGTGGCCCGTCCCACCAGGGACAGACCGTGATCAGGGTGTCGCCCAGCAACAGCGAGTCGCCGTCGGTGGGCACACCGGCGGCGCGCGCCTCGGTCAGCCACAGCGCGGCCTGTTCGCCGCGCGCATCGGGGCCGGTCAGATCGTGGTTGCCCGAGCTGACGACCACGCGTCCGGCCGCCTGCAGCAGCGACAGGTAGCGCAGGATGACCACCGACTGGGTGTCCAGCGCCACCGCTGAGCTGATGTCCAGCTGATCCCCTGCCAGCACCACCAGGTCGAAGGCGGGCGCGACCCGGACCAGCCAGTCGAGTTGCGGCAGGGTGTAGTGCAGATCGGAGACGAGCAGGAGGCGCACGGGACCGCCAACGTGGTCAGGCCGCCTTGCGCCCCAGCGCCCGCATCACCTCGCGCAGCGGCATGCCGTAGCTGCTGGCGAAGTCGGCCTCGCTCAAGCCGCTGGCGCTGAAGGCGCGGCGCAGGGCTTCGTCGCGCGCCTGGCGGCTGGCCACTTCGGCCAGGGCTTCGAGCGTCAGCGCGTTGACCTGTTCATCGCGGCCCAGCACCTTTTCGGCATAGGCCTCGCGGCTCAGGCCCGATTGTTCAAAGGCCTGTTCCACACGTTGGCGGAACTTGGGGCTCAAGTCTTCGGCGGTGCGCGTCTGGCGGCGGCGGAACACCTCCACCAACGCGTGGTGCACCTGTTCGGGCAGCAGGGCTTCTACCGCCTGGCCGCTCAGGTCGTGGCGCGGCGCGCCGCTGGCCACGGCGCTGAGGTAGCGGGTGGAGCGTGTGTGCAGCGCCAGCGCGGCCTTCAGGCCTTCTTTGTCCAGCGTGTTGGGCTGGGCGTCCAGCAGGTCCTGAAAGATGCCGCGTTTGAGTGGGCGCAGCACTTCGCCGAACAGGGCGGGGTAGAGCTCGGCCAGCTGGGCCAGCACCGGGTGCAGGGGTTTGGCGGGCGCTGCCTCGCGTGGCGGGCGTGCGCCACCGGGGCGGCGGCGTTTGCCCAGTGCGTTGCGTGCGTGGGTCGGCGGTGTCTGGGTGTCGGTGTTGTGCATGGGGGACGTGCCGTCGAACGGGGGTGTCAAGGTGGAAGATTGTGACTGTTTTGCAGTGCGGGGCGTCAGGCGGCGCTTTCGCCGCGCCACAGGGGGCGCAGGGCCCACAGCCCCAGCGCCGGGCCGATGGCCAAGCCGACGAGCAGCCACGACAGAGGCAGGGTAGGTGTGAGTTCGACGAACAGCAGGATGCTGGCGATGCTGATGGCAAAGCCGATGCTGTTGGTCAGGGTGAGCACGCTGCCCACGGCTTGTGGGGGCGCGTTGCGCGCGGTCAGTGTGGAAAACTGGGGCGAATCGCCCGCCACCGTGGTTCCCCACACCAGCAACCACACGAAGAACACGCCGTCTGGCGCCAGCGCCATCAGTGGGGCCAGCAGGCAGCACACACCGCTGGTGGCCAGCTGAATGCCCGCCACCCGTGCGCTGCCGAAGCGGGGCGCGAGTTGCCCGCCCGCCACGCAGCCCAGCGCGCCTGCCCCAATGACCACAAAGGCTGCCCAGGACAAGGTGGTGCCTTGCAGGCGTGCCCCGAGGATGAGTGGCACCAGCACCCAAAAGGTGTAGAGCTCCCACATGTGGCCGAAATAGCCCAGCACCGAACTGCGCACCCGCCCATCGCTGACCACCGATCCCAGCGCACGCCATTGCAGCGTGTTGACCCGGGCCACCGCGTGGGGCGGTTCCGGCAGCAGCGCATACAGCAACAGACCGGCCGTTGCCGACAAGGCCGCCACGCCCAGCATCAGGTTCTGCCAGGGCAGGGTGGCGCCGAGTGCGCGCAACGCATGGGGGCTGGCCGAACCCAGCACCAAGGCGCCAATCAGCAGCCCAAGCGCAGGGCCAAGGCCGCGCGTGTACCACTGGGACGCGATTTTCATGCCCACGGGGTAGATGCCGGCGAGGCACAAGCCGGTGACAAAGCGCCAGGCCAGCAGGGCCTGGAAATCGGACACCATGGCCCAGGCGCCTGCCGTGCAAGCCGCCCCGGCCACGGCGCAGCACAGGAACACGCGCCGCGCGGGAAACCGGTCGGCCACGGCCAGCAGGGCAAACACCAGGGTGCCCAGGATGAAGCCGAACTGCAATGCCGATGTGAGCGTGCCCACAGCGGTGGCGGGCCAGCCGAACGCGCGTTGCAGGTCGGGCATGACGGCATTGACGGCAAACCACGGCGAGACACCCGCGAACTGTGCCAGCACCAGCACTGGCAGAACCTGGCGCGGGACCGGTTGAGACGCGGTCATCATGGTGTGTGGTTGCTGCCGGCCTCAGATACCCCGCGCGCGCTCCGCCTTGAACCGCGCACGGAACGCGCTGAACTGGCCCGCATCCAGCGATTCGCGCACCTCACGCATGAGGTTGAGGTAGTAGTGCAGGTTGTGGATGGTGCTGAGCATGGGGCCCAGCATCTCGCCGCAGCGCTCAAGGTGGTGCAGGTAGGCACGGCTGAAGCCCTCGCGCCCGCCCTGGTCCCACGAAACGCCCGAGCTGCCGGCGCAGGCGTGGCAGGTGCAGCTGGGGTCCAGCGGCTGGGGGTCGTTCTTGTGGCGCGCGTTACGGATCTTGAGGTCGCCGTGGCGGGTGAAGATGGTGCCGTTGCGCGCGTTGCGTGTGGGCATGACACAGTCGAACATGTCGACTCCGCAGGCCACGCCCTCGACCAGGTCTTCCGGCGTGCCCACGCCCATCAGGTAGCGCGGCTTGTGGGCCGGCAGGCGGTGTGGCGTGTGGGCCAAGATCTGCAGCATCTGCTCTTTGGGCTCGCCCACGCTCACGCCCCCGATGGCGTAGCCGGGGAAGTCCAGCTCCACCAACGCGTCCAAGGATTCCTGGCGCAGGTTTTCGAACATGCCGCCCTGAACGATGCCGAACAGCGCGTTGGGGTTGCCCAGGCGCTCGAACTCGGCCTTGGAGCGCACGGCCCAGCGCCGGCTCATCTCCATGCTCTTGCGTGCCCCGGCCTCGGTGGTGAGGTGGCCCTTGGTCTCGTAGGGCGTGCACTCGTCCAGCTGCATCACGATGTCACTGTTGAGGATGGTCTGGATCTGCATGCTGACCTCGGGCGACATGAACAGCTTGTCGCCGTTGACGGGCGAGGCGAAGTGCACGCCTTCCTCGGTGATCTTGCGCATGGCGCCCAGGCTCCAGACCTGGAAGCCGCCCGAGTCGGTGAGGATGGGCTTGTCCCATTTCTCGAACTGGTGCAGCCCGCCAAAGCCTTTCATGATGTCCAGGCCGGGGCGCATCCACAGGTGGAAGGTGTTGCCCAGGATGATTTGTGCGCCCATCTCGTGCAG